>JADMJR010000315.1 GCA_018780365.1 Acidovorax sp.
ATGCCCTTGCGCTCCAGCTGCTCGGCGGCCTTGATGCCTTCCCAGGTGGAGGCGATCTTGATGAGCACGCGGTCGATGTGGATGCCCTCGGCCTGGTACAGCTCAATGATGCGTTCGGCGCGGGTCACGGTGGCGCTGGTGTCAAAGCTCAGGCGGGCATCCACTTCGGTGGAGACGCGGCCCGGGATGGTGGCCAGGATCTCGCGGCCGAAGCGCACCAGCAGGCGGTCGATGATCTCGTCCATGGGGCGGCCCCGAAACTGGGCCACGGTGTCCTGCAGCAGCGGCGCGTACTCGGGTTTTTGCACGGCCTTGAGGATCAGCGACGGGTTGGTGGTGGCATCCTGGGGCTGGAACTGCGCCAGTTGCTTGAAATCGCCGGTGTCGGCAACCACGGTGGTGAACTGTTTGAGGGCGTCGAGTTGGTTCATGCCGCCATTATTCCGCATCGGCCAAGGCGCCATCGGTACTACCAACCACCGATACCCCGTGCACGCCCAGACCGAGCAGCACCTGGTCGCCCACGGCCAGCACGTCGTCAAGGTCGGCAGACACCACAAAGATGCTGCCCAGCGCCGTCTCGAACGTGTACTCGTGCACCGCGCCCAGGTAAGCCGACTTGGCCAGCCGCGCGGGCAGCAAGCCTGCACCATGCCGCGCGATCCGCCATGCCTCGGGCCGCACCGCCACCTTCACTGGGCCACTGCGCACCGCCGCGCGCGGGCGCAGCACCAGCGGCCCCAGGCGCACCGAGCCATCGGCCTCGGCTCTGGCCGGGAACAGCATGGCCTCGCCCATGAAGCCCGCCACGAATTCGCTGCGCGGCGTTTCGTACAGCGCGCGCGGTGAGCCCTTCTGCGCAATCAGGCCCTGGTTCATCACGATGATCTGGTCGCTCACGGCCATGGCCTCGGCCTGGTCGTGCGTGACGTAAGCCACCGTGAGCGACAGGCGCTGCTGCAGCGCGCGGATCTCTTCGCGCATCTCGCGGCGCAGTCGGGCGTCGAGGTTGGACAGCGGCTCGTCGAACAGCAGCACCTCGGGCTCCAGCACCAGCGCACGGGCCAGTGCCACACGCTGCTGCTGGCCGCCCGACAGTTCGCTGGGCAGGCGGTCGTCAAACCCCACCAGGCCCACGCCACGCAGCGCCTCCACCGCCTTGGTGCGCGCCTGCTCCTTGGGCTGGCCCGACATGCGCAGGCCGTACATCACGTTCTCGACCACGTTCATGTGCGGGAACAGCGCATAGCTCTGGAACATCATGCTCACGTTGCGCTGCGCGGGGCCGAGCGTGGTCACGTCCTTGCCGCCGATGAAGATCTCGCCAGACGTGGGCGACTCCAGCCCTGCAATCATGCGCAAGGTGGTGGTCTTGCCGCAGCCCGAGGGGCCGAGGATGGTGGTGAGCGTGCCGCGCGGCACCTCGAAGCTGATGCCCTTGACGGCCAGGGCTGCGCTGCTGTCGGCGCCGTAGCGTTTGGTGATGTTGCGGAACACAATGCCCGCGCCGCTGTGGTTCATGGCGTGTCTTCTTTGTTTTTGAAAGGGGTCATCAGTGCGCAGCGGGGGCGGCCCCACGGCGGCCCAGTTTTCGTTCGCCAACGAGCAGTTGGATCAATCCGATGGAAGCTGACATGAGCACGATGAGCACCGTGCAGTACGCCAGTGCCACGCCATAGTCGCCATTGCCCACGCGGCCGATGATGTAGGTGGTGGCCAGCTCGTTCTCGGCGGTGACGAGGAAGATCACCGCGCTCACGGTGGTGATGGCGCGCACGAAGCTATAGACCAGTGCGGCCACCAGCGCGGGCTTGAGCAGCGGCAGCACCACGTGGCGCAGCGTCTGCACGCTGCCTGCGCGCAGCATGACGGAGGCTTCATCCAGCGACCGGTCCAGCTGCTTGAACGCCGCCGTGCCCGCCCGCACGCCCACCGGCAGGTTGCGGAACATGAAGCACAACACAATGATGAGCGCCGTGCCCGTCAGCTCAAACGGTGGCACGTTGAAGGCCAGGATGTAGCTCACGCCCAGCACGGTGCCCGGGATGGCGAAGGCCAGCAGCGCAGCGAACTCGAACGCGCCCTGCCCCCGGAACTCGGTGCGCGCCAGCAGCCAGGCGATGCCAATGCCCAGCGTGGCCGTGAGCGGCGCCGAGATGGCCGCGAGCTTGATGGTGGTGAAGAACGAGTTCCAGGCCGTGCCCGCCCACACCACACCAAACTCGCCCCAGTCCACGCTGAACGCGGTGCGAAAATGCGCCAGCGTGATGGTGTAGTCGCGCCCCCAGGTCTGCACAAAACCGCCCGCCAGTGCAAACAGGTAGACGATGAGCGTGAAGGCCATCCAGGGCAGCGCGATGGAATGCACCACGCGGCGCACGCCGGTGGGCAGCGGCATGGCAATGCCCGCATCGCCCTTGCCCGATACGGTGGTGAAGTTCTGCTTGCCCAGCAGCCCGCGCTGGATGGCAAACACGGTGAGCGCAAAGAACGTGAGGATCCAGGCCAGCGACGCCGCACGCCCCTGGTCGTACTGCGCGCCCACGATGGCGAAGAAGATTTCGGTGGAGAGCACTGAGAACTGCCCGCCCACCACGATGGGGTTGCCGAAGTCGGCCATGCTTTCAATGAAGCCCACCAGAAACGCGTTGGCCAGGCCGGGCTTGAGCAGCGGCAGAGTCACGGTCATGAAAGTCTGGTGCGGGCTGGCGCGCAGGGTTTGCGCGGCCTCTTCCAGGCTGGGGGCCACGCCCTGCACCACCCCTCGCATGATCATGAAGGCAATGGGCGTGAACGCAAAGGTCTGCGCCACCCACACGCCCAACCAGCCGTAGAACCAGCGCGTGGGCGTGATGCCAAACGCGTATTCGAGGAACTGGTTGAACACGCCCGCACGGCCAAACAGCAGGATGAGCCCCAGGCCCACCACAAACGGCGGCGTGATGATGGGCAGCAGCGCCACGATGTTCAGCGGCCGGGCATAGCGGCGCGAGGCACGCTCGGCCATCAGCGCCATGAAGGTGCCCAAGAGCGTGG
The DNA here is from genome assembly GCA_018780365.1 of Acidovorax sp. Taxonomy (GTDB): domain Bacteria; phylum Pseudomonadota; class Gammaproteobacteria; order Burkholderiales; family Burkholderiaceae_C; genus Acidovorax. Next base: position 3,037 of record JADMJR010000315.1, read on the forward strand.
TGCTGGTGGCGGTCATCAGCCCCAGGAACAGCGTGTTCCACGCCACGCCACAACGCTGCCCACCACCGAGGCAGGCGAGGCCAAAGTTGCGCTCGTGCGCCATGCGCTCCCACAGCACACCCAGCGAAAACGGGCCGTCTTCGAGAAAAAACGCCGCCGACAGCGCCTTGAGCACCGGGAACACGATGAACAGCGCCAGCAGGCTGCCGCAGCCCAACACGGCGGCCGCCACAAACAGATCGCCCTTGAAGAAACCGCGCCGCGCAATGCCAAATGCCATCAAGACCAGCAGCGCCGACAGCACCACAAAGCCGCCCCAACCCATGCCCGGCTGGCGCATGCCCAGCTCGCCCAGGCTGGTGTTCATCCAGTCAAAGGCCCAGCCCCGCGCGCCGATTGCAAAGCCGCTGAGCAGCAGGGCGGCAAGCCCCAGCGCACCGCCCGCCGCCAGCACGCTGCCTTGCTGGCGGCCCGCAGGCAGGGCCGCCCCCGCGCCCGCCACGGCCAGGCCCAGCAGGCCCAGCCACAGCCAGGGGCGCCCATGCTGCGCGGCCTGCAGCAGGCCATTGGCCGCCTGCGCATCGCCCCACACCTGGCCCACGGCCAGCAGGCCGTTGGCGTCCTGCTGCGCATACCAGGGCAACAGCAGGTAGCCCAGCACCCCGATCAGCACCCAGGCCCACAGGGGCCGGTTGGCCGAGCCCGCCCGCCGGGGTGCTGCCCCCATCGCATCCGTCGCGGCCACCATCAGCGCGCCGCGTTCTGGACATCCTTCTCCCAGCGCGCGATCAGGCGGCGGCGCTCGGCGCTGGCGCCGTACTTGGCGTAGTCGTAGTTGATGA
>JADMJR010000153.1 GCA_018780365.1 Acidovorax sp.
GAGCGATGGATTCATAACCCATAGGTCGGCGGTTCGATTCCGCCCATCACCACCAACAGATTCAAGCACTTTGGCCAATCCGCAAGGGTTGGCCTTTTTGCTCAGAGACAAAAGCAGCAAAGATTTATTCCTCGATAGCTCAGTCGGTAGAGCGCCGGACTGTTAATCCGTAGGTCCCTGGTTCGAGCCCAGGTCGAGGAGCCACTCAGAAAGCCCTGCACTAGATTCTAGTGCAGGGCTTTTTTGTTGCCCACAGCAACACCACCCCACTGACTGCGCATGCCGGACAATGCTGTCTTTGCCCACCGCCACCATGCCCCCGCAACTGCCCTGGCTGGAACCCGAAGACCCCCTGCCCGCCCCTGCCACCGCCTGGGGCCCAAGCGATCCCGCACCTGGCTTGCTGGCCGCAGGGGGCGCATTGGACGTTCAGCACCTGTGCGCCGCATACGGACAAGGCACCTTTCCCTGGTACGGCCCCGGTCAACCCATCCTGTGGTGGGCACCAGACCCCCGCATGGTGCTACCTGTCCCGGAGTTCCGGCTGCACCGGTCCCTGCGCAAAACCTTGCAAGCCTTTCGCTCACAGGTGCATTGCGAGATTCGCGTGAACCATGCATTCAGGGAGGTCATCACCGCATGCGCAACCAAGGAGCGTGACGGTCAGGCAGGCACCTGGATCGTGCCCGAAATGGTCGAGGCCTATACCCGCCTGCACGCTGCCGGCCACGCCCACAGCGTGGAAACCTGGGTCAACGGCAAGCTGCTCGGCGGCCTTTATTGCGTGGCCATTGGCCGCGCCGTGTTTGGTGAATCCATGTTTGCCCACGCCACCGATGCCTCCAAGATTGCACTGTCTGCCCTGGTGGGCCTGTGCCGCCACCATGGCATTGGCATGATCGATTGCCAGCAAAATACGCAGCACCTGGCCTCGTTGGGCGGAAGGGAAATCCCCCGCGCCGAGTTCCTGCTGCACGTCGAAAAGGTCCGAAGCCAGCCACCCATCCCCTGGACATTTGACCCCGTATACTGGAACGAGCTGCTGCCCACAACGACCCTCCAGGCATGACGCAACTCAACGACCTTCCGCTGCAGACCTTGCAGTTCTATGCGACAGCCCCCTACCCCTGCAGCTATCTGCCGGACCGGCAGGCGCGCTCGCAGGTCGCCACGCCCAGCCACCTGATCCAGAGCGACATGTACTCCGACCTGGTCGCCAAGGGGTTTCGCCGCAGCGGCATGTTCACCTACCGGCCGTACTGCGACGGATGCCAGGCATGCACGCCGCTGCGGGTGTTGGTCAACGAGTTCCAGCCCGACCGCAGTCAGAGACGCGCGGCTGCTCGCCACGCCGGCCTGCAGGCACGGGTGCTGCGCCTGTGTTTTGTGCCAGAGCACTACCAGCTGTACCTGCGCTATCAGAACGGGCGCCATGCTGGTGGCGGCATGGACCACGACAGCATTGACCAGTACACACAGTTCCTGCTGCAGAGCCGGGTCAATTCGCGGCTGGTGGAATTTCGGGAGACCGATGCATCAGGGGAGCCCGGTGCCCTGAAGATGGTCTCCATCCTGGATGTGCTCGATGATGGCCTGTCGGCGGTCTACACCTTTTATGAGCCTGAGCCCCACTGCAGCTACGGCACCTACAACGTTCTCTGGCAGATCGCACAGGCCCGCTCACTCGACCTGGCCCACGTGTACCTGGGCTACTGGATCGAAGCCAGCCCCAAAATGAACTACAAGGCGCGTTTTCATCCGCACGAAATCCGTACAGAGGGAGTGTGGCATCGCGGGCAGGCCTCCCCCACCCCCGGCACATGAACACGCAACGATATTTCACAAGGTAAGATGCAGCGGCTTTCGTTCCATTGCCGCCCATGAAAAAAATCGATCCCAGCATCCCCGTCAAACCCAGCGTTCAAGTGCTTGAGCGCATGTTTACGTTGATCGATGTGCTGGCATCCCGCGAAGATGCAATCTCCCTGAAAGAGATCAGCGAAAAGACAGGGCTGCACCCGTCCACCACCCACCGCATTCTGAACGACTTGACCATTGGCCGGTTCGTCGACCGCCCCGAGTCCGGCAGCTACCGGCTGGGCATGCGGCTGCTGGAGCTTGGCAACCTCGTCAAAGCCCGCCTGAGCGTACGCGATGCCGCCCTGACACCCATGCGCAACCTGCACAAACTGATCCAGCAGCCCGTCAATCTGAGCATGCGCCAGGGCGACGAGATTGTGTATGTGGAGCGCGCGTACAGCGAACGCTCGGGCATGCAGGTGGTACGCGCCATCGGTGGCCGCGCCCCATTGCACCTGACCTCTACAGGCAAGCTCTTCCTGGCACTGGACGACCCCCAACGTGTTCGAGCCTATGCCACGCGCACCGGGCTCGCAGGCCACACACGCAACAGCATCACCCAACTGCCCATCCTGGAAAGGGAACTGGCAAAGGCACGGCAATACGGCATTGCCCGAGACAATGAAGAGTTGGAGTTGGGTGTGCGCTGCATGGCCGCCGGTGTGTATGACGACCAGGGCAAACTGGTGGCGGGCTTGTCCATTTCCGCCCCCGCTGACCGGCTGGACGAAGGCTGGCTACCCAAGCTGCAGGCCACCGCCAACGAAATATCCCTGGCCTTGGGCCACGTGTCCAGCGCAGACACGGCCCACGACATGGTGGCAAACAACCGCGCCGAAGACCTGCGCTAATAGGCGCTTTCTTTTTCCACCACTGGCGCTTTCAGCGCTTCACACCGCCAGCCGTGCCACACGGCACAAGGGGGCACAAGGGCGGCCCAGGCCCCTACAAATTCCAGGCAAAAAAAGGCCCGATAGACCATCCAGCCTACCGGGCGGGCGCTTGCTGTGCCAATCTATCAGCCTCAGCCGTTGGGACCTCGGGCGGAGTGCAAAGGAGCCGCCAACGCTGGAGTGGACTCCACCCAATGGCGAACCCGCTCCGCATCCCCCAGGCGGCTGAACTTGCCCGCCGAATCCAGAAACACCATGATCAACTTGCGCCCAGCCACCTGGACCTGCATCACCAGGCAACGGCCTGCCTCAGAGATGTAACCGGTCTTTTGCAGGCCAATATCCCAAGTCGGATTCTTCACGAGACCATTGGTATTGTTGTACTGCAGGGTTTTACGCCCCACAGCCACCTCATAACCCGGCGAGGTGGACAGCTCGCGCAGCAAAGGATCACCGTGTGCCACATTCACCAGGGTAGCAAGATCGCGTGCACTGGACTGGTTGCGGCTCGACAGCCCCGTGGGCTCTACATAGCGCGTGTCGGTCATTCCCAGCAGACGCGCCTTGGCATTCATCTGGGCCACAAAAACCTCCAGCCCGCCAGGGTAGGTGCGGCCCAGCGCATGCGCAGCCCGATTCTCACTGGACATGAGCGCCAGATGCAGCATTTCACCGCGCGTCAGCGTAGTCCCGACGGTCAAGCGCGAACGACTGCCCTTCTCGGTATCCACATCGTCCTGGGTGATCGTCAGGGGCTCATCCATGGGCAGCTTGGCCTGCGAGATGAGCATGCCCGTCATGAGCTTGGTCAGGGACGCAATAGGCAACACGGCATGGTCGTTCTTGCTGAGCAGCACCTCATGCGTATCCTGGTCCATCACCAGCGCGACGCTGGACTTGAGATCCAGTGGATCATTCACTTCGTGAAGGCCGGCAATTTGCCCAAACGACTGCCTGGCCGGAACAAAAGCCACCCGGGTGGGCGCTTTGACCGTCTTGGCCGTGGCCCGCACAGCCTTGCTGTTGGCATTGGCGGCCACCTTGCGTGGCGCAACCGCCCGCTTGGCGTTCACAGAACTCGCCTGCTGCTTTTTGGCAGCGGCCTTTTTTTGTTCGCCTGCATGTGCGAGTGGCCCCACCAGGGCGGCGCTCACGACAGCAAGACCCAGGAGCCGGAAAAAACGATTCACTGCAGCGCGGTGGCGATGGTGCATCAAAGTGCTCCAAACGGTAATAAGTGTTGAGCAGTGTACAGAATCAAAAAAAGTCGCGCAAGATCAATACCTTGCGCGACTTTCCAAGAAAGTGAGTGAAATTATAAATTGATCGCTCAGCCTTGGGCCGCAACCCGATCGGCTTTACTTTGTAACTTGTTCAGCGCACTGAGGTAGGCCTTGGCAGAAGCCACCACAATGTCAGGGTCTGCACCCACACCATTGACGACCCGGCCACTGTTTTGCAAGCGCACGGTGACCTCCCCCTGGCTCTCCGTCGAACCACTGATGGCGTTCACCGAATAGAGCACCATCTCAGCGCCACTCTTGACGTGCGACTCGATGGCCTTGAGTGACGCATCCACGGGGCCATTGCCTTCGGACTCGCCACGCACCTCATGCCCATCCACCGTGAAGACGATGCGCGCACGCGGTTGCTCGCCGGTCTCGCTCTGCTGGAACAGCGAGACGAAGCCGTACTGCTCTTTTTCGGCCGTCACACTTTCGTCGCTGACCAGGGCCAGGATGTCTTCGTCAAAGATCTCGCTCTTGCGGTCGGCCAGTTCCTTGAAGCGGGTGAAGGCGGCGTTGATCTCGGTCTCGCTGTCCAAACTCACGCCCAGCTCCTGCAGGCGTTGCTTGAAGGCGTTGCGGCCGCTGAGTTTGCCCAGCACGATCTTGTTGGCGCTCCAGCCCACGTCTTCAGCGCGCATGATCTCGTAGGTATCGCGCGCCTTGAGCACGCCGTCCTGGTGGATGCCGCTGGCGTGGGCGAAAGCGTTGGCCCCCACCACAGCCTTGTTGGGCTGCACCACGAAGCCGGTGGTCTGGCTGACCATGCGGCTGGCGGCCACGATGTGTTTGGCATCGATGTTGAGGTCCAGGTCGAAGTAGTCGCGGCGCGTCTTGATGGCCATGACAACTTCTTCGAGCGAGCAATTGCCCGCGCGCTCACCCAGGCCGTTGATGGTGCACTCGACCTGACGAGCGCCACCGATCTTCACGCCGGCCAGCGAGTTGGCCACGGCCATGCCCAGGTCGTTGTGGCAGTGCACGGACCAGATGGCCTTGTCGCTGTTGGGAATGCGTTCGCGCAGTGTCTTGATGAAATTGCCGTACAGCTCGGGGATAGCGTAGCCCACGGTGTCGGGCACGTTGATGGTGGTGGCGCCCTCGGCAATCACCGCTTCGAGCACGCGGCACAGGAAGTCCGGGTCGCTGCGGTAGCCGTCTTCGGGGCTGAACTCGACGTCGGCCACCAGGTTGCGCGCAAAACGCACGGATTGTTTGGCCTGCTCCAGCACCTGCTCGGGCGTCATGCGCAGCTTCTTTTCCATGTGCAGCGCCGAGGTGGCGATGAAGGTATGGATGCGCGCGCTGTTGGCGCCCTTGAGCGCCTCGGCTGCGCGAGAGATGTCGCGGTCGTTGGCGCGTGAGAGCGAGCAGATGGTCGAGTCCTTGATCGCGTTGGCGATGGACTGCACGGCCTCGAAATCACCGTTGGAGCTGGCCGCAAAACCGGCCTCAATCACGTCCACCTTCAGGCGCTCCAGCTGGCGAGCGATGCGCAGCTTTTCGTCCTTGGTCATCGAAGCGCCAGGGGATTGCTCTCCATCGCGCAAGGTGGTGTCGAAAATGATCAGTTTGTCAGCCATGTTGTTCTCCTGGTATCTCTCGGTGGGTGGGGTCCCGCAACGTCAAAAATCTGGCGCCCAAAGCAAAAGGCCCGTTGCGGGTGCATACGGGCCTTTGTGGAAAAAGTGTGCGCGTGCGCCTACTGTCTCCGCCCGTGGGGAGGTAGCAGTAGAGCCAGTGCAAACATGTTCATGCAGCGCAATGTAGCACAAGTGCACTGCAGCGTTGGTGGTCACTTGTGCAGCCCGCGCTCGTCCGGCTCATCGGTGGAGGTGCTGATCACGCTGCTGTGCTGCCCTTTGGCCTTGCGCCAGGCATACACGCCGTAGCCGCTGACACCATAAAAAACGAACACGCCGAACAGCACGATGGGCGGATGGATGTTGATCACGGCAATGCCCAGCGCAATCAGCACGATGGCGGCAAAGGGCACGCTTTTTTTCATCTGCACGTCCTTGAAGCTATAGAACGGCACGTTGGTCACCATCGTCAGGCCCGAATACAGCGTGAAGGCGAACATGATCCAGGTGATCTGCGACCAGGTGAGCCACGAATCCTCGCCGGGATGCACACCCAGTTCCGTCATCAGCCAAATGAAGCCCGCAACCAACGCGGCGGCAGCCGGCGAAGGCAGGCCCTGGAAGTAGCGCTTGTCCACCACGCCGGTGTTCACATTGAAACGCGCCAGCCGCAGTGCTGCGCAGGCGCAGTACACAAACGCGGCAATCCACCCCCAGCGGCCCAGGCCCTGCAAGGACCATTCGTAGGCGATCAACGCAGGCGCCGCACCAAAGGACACCATGTCGGACAGCGAATCCATCTGCTCGCCAAAAGCACTTTGTGTATTGGTCATACGGGCCACGCGCCCGTCCAGGCTGTCGAGCACCATGGCACAGAACACCCCTATGGCAGCCTGGTCGAATCGGCCATTCATGGCCATCACGACGGAATAGAAGCCCCCGAACAATGCCGCCAGCGTGAACAGGTTGGGCAGAATGTAGATGCCCTTGCGCCGCTTGCGCACCATCACCCCAGGGTTGTCGGTGGATTCATTGCCGTCATGCATCAAAAAGACCTCCAGCGCCCGCCCATCAAGCGCAAGCAGCTACAAAATTTATAGTATTCACTCATCACCCGCAACGCAGACCGACCGCCGCACATGCAAAAGGCGAAGGCCGCAGTGTAGCGCCTGCATACAAGGTCGCCCGGCAACAAAAAAGGCCACCGAGGTGGCCTTGGGATGCTTCACGGGGAAGTATCAGTTGCGGGTCTGGTCGACCAGCTTGTTCTTGGCGATCCAGGGCATCATGGCGCGCAGCTGGGCACCCACCACTTCGATGCTGTGGTCGGCCGTGTTGCGGCGACGAGCCGTCATGCTCGGGTAGTTGAGGCGGCCTTCCTGGATGAACATCTTGGCGTAGTCGCCGTTCTGGATGCGCTTCAGAGCATTGCGCATGGCGGCGCGCGACTCTTCGTTGATCACTTCAGGACCGGTCACGTACTCGCCATACTCGGCATTGTTCGAGATCGAGTAGTTCATGTTGGCGATGCCACCTTCGTAGATCAGGTCCACGATGAGCTTGAGCTCGTGCAGGCACTCGAAGTAGGCCATTTCAGGGGCGTAGCCGGCTTCGACCAGGGTTTCGTAACCCATCTTGATCAGCTCGACCGCACCACCGCACAACACGGCCTGCTCGCCGAACAGGTCGGTCTCGGTTTCTTCCTTGAAGTTGGTCTCGATGATGCCGGCCTTGCCGCCGCCGTTGGCTGCCGCGTAGCTCAAGGCCAGGTCACGGGCCTTGCCGGACTTGTCCTGGTGCACAGCGACCAGGTGGGGCACGCCGCCGCCTTGGGTGTAGGTGTTGCGCACCGTGTGGCCAGGGGCCTTGGGGGCCACCATCCACACGTCCAGGTCAGCGCGGGGCACGACCTGGTTGTAGTGCACGTTGAAACCGTGGGCAAAAGCCAGCGAGGCGCCTTGCTTGATGTTGGGTTCCACGTTGTTCTTGTAGACCGCTGCGATGTCTTCGTCAGGCAGCAAGATCATGACCACGTCGGCGGCCTTCACGGCGTCGTTGACTTCCATCACCGTCAGGCCGGCTTTGCCAACCTTGTCCCACGAGGCACCACCCTTGCGCAGGCCGACCACGACCTTCACGCCACTGTCGTTCAGGTTTTGTGCGTGGGCATGGCCCTGCGAGCCGTAGCCGATGATGGCCACGGTCTTGCCCTTGATCAGGCTCAGGTCGGTGTCTTTGTCGTAGAAAACTTTCATGGGTCGCTCCGGTTGAAATACGTTGTTGGGGTGAAAAATGAAAACAGGGAATTGTCTTACACGCGCAGGATGCGCTCGCCGCGGCCGATGCCGCTGGCACCGGTGCGGACGGTTTCCAGGATCGCCGTGCGGTCAATGGCCTGCAAAAAGGCATCGTTCTTGGACTGGTCGCCGGTGAGCTCGATGGTGTAGCTCTTCTCGGTCACGTCGATGATGCGGCCACGGAAGATGTCGGCCATGCGCTTCATCTCCTCGCGCTCCTTGCCCACCGCGCGCACCTTCACCATCATGAGCTCGCGCTCGGTGTAGGCACCTTCGGTGAGGTCGACCACCTTCACGACCTCAATGAGGCGGTTCAGGTGCTTGGTGATCTGCTCGATCACGTCGTCGGAGCCCGTGGTCTGGATCGTCATGCGCGAGAGCGATGGATCCTCGGTAGGCGCCACGGTGAGCGATTCGATGTTGTAGCCACGGGCAGAGAACAGGCCCACCACGCGCGAGAGCGCGCCGGGTTCGTTTTCCAGCAGAACGGCAATGATGTGTTTCATGATGAAGAGATTCCTCTTTTCGCTGCCCTCCCCCGTGCACGGTAATACACGGGCTTGGCAGGCAATAGATTCGTCAAAAAAAGTGATTGCTATCTATTTGATAGCTATTGGCGCTTGATGGACAGGCGCCAGAGACCTATTTTGCTTAAAGGTCTTCCGACCCCAGCAACATTTCGGTGATGCCCTTGCCCGCCTGCACCATCGGGAACACGTTCTCGGTGGGGTCGGTGCGGAAGTCCAGAAACACCGTGCGATCCTTGAGCTTGCGCGCCTCGCGCAGCGCAGGCTCGACATCCTTGGGGTGCTCGATCAGCAGGCCCACATGGCCATAGGCCTCGGCCAGCTTCACGAAGTTGGGCAGTGCGTCCATGTAGCTGTGGCTGTAGCGGCCGGAGTATTCGATCTCCTGCCACTGGCGCACCATGCCCAGGTAGCGGTTGTTCAACGAGCAGATCTTGATCGGCGTGTTGTACTGCAGGCAGGTGGACAGTTCCTGGATGTTCATCTGCACCGAGCCTTCGCCGGTGATGCAGAACACTTCCGATTGCGGCTTGGCCAGCTTGATGCCCATGGCGTAGGGAATGCCCACGCCCATGGTGCCCAGGCCGCCCGAGTTGATCCAGCGGCGTGGCTCATCAAAGCGGTAGTACTGCGCGGCCCACATCTGGTGCTGGCCCACGTCGGACGTGATGTAGGTGTCCGCATCCTTGGTCATGTTCCACAGCGTCTCGACCACGTACTGCGGCTTGATCACGTCGGGGCTGCCCATGCTGTACTTCAGGCAGTCGCGCTTGCGCCAGCCTTCGATGGTGTCCCACCAGGCAGCCAGAGCACCCGCGTCAGGACGCGTGCTGCTCTCGCGGATCATGGAGATCAGCTCGGTGAGCACGTCCTTCACGTCGCCGACGATAGGAATGTCGACCTTCACGCGCTTGGAGATGCTCGACGGATCGATGTCCACGTGGATGATCTTGCGGTCGTTCTGCGCGAAGTGCTTGGGGTTGCCGATCACGCGGTCGTCAAACCGGGCGCCCACGGCCAGCAGCACGTCGCAGTTCTGCATCGCGTTGTTGGCTTCGATGGTGCCGTGCATGCCCAGCATGCCCAGGAACTTGCGGTCGCTGGCCGGATAGGCACCCAGGCCCATCAGCGTGTTCGTGACCGGGTAGCCCAGCATGTCCACCAACGTGCGCAACTCGTTGGTGGCATTGCCCAGCAGCACGCCGCCGCCGGTGTAGATATAAGGGCGCTTGGCCGCCAGCAGCAATTGCAACGCCTTGCGGATCTGGCCACCATGGCCTTTGCGCACGGGGTTGTACGAACGCATTTCCACACTTTGTGGATAACCGCTGTAAGGCACCTTCTTGAAGGAAACGTCCTTGGGCACGTCCACCACCACGGGGCCGGGCCGGCCGGTGCGGGCGATGTGGAAGGCCTTCTTCATCGTCGCGGCCAGATCGCGCGGGTCCTTGACGAGAAAGTTGTGCTTGACGATGGGACGGGTGATGCCAACGGTGTCGCACTCCTGGAAGGCATCCAGCCCGATGGCGGGCGTGGGCACCTGGCCGGAGATGATCACCATGGGGATCGAATCCATGTACGCGGTGGCGATGCCGGTCACGGCATTGGTCAGGCCCGGGCCCGAAGTGACCAGCGCGACGCCGACTTCACCGGTAGCGCGGGCATAGCCATCGGCGGCGTGGACGGCGGCCTGCTCATGACGCACCAGCACGTGCTGGATGGTGTCTTGCTTGTAGAGCGCGTCGTAGATGTAAAGAACGGCACCACCGGGGTAACCCCAGATGTACTGGACGTTCTCGGCCTGGAGCGACTTGATGAGGATTTCAGAACCCATCAGGTCCTGAGAAGCTTGCGAAGGGGAAGCAGAGGAAGCGGCGCCTTGCGAGGCTGCGGCTGCAGACGTGAGTTCTGCCTTGGAGATTTCCATGATCGATCAACCTTTGTGAATTTCTCTGACGAAAAACCTTGGGTGCTCCTAACATGCGCTCTTGTGAAGCCAGCTTGGAACTTGAGGCCAAGGACATGGGCGGGATGATTGCCGCGCCGGACCGTGACCCGTTTGCCTTTGAATTGCAACGTCAATTATCGCACTGCAACACACTCAAAACCTACTCTGACCGAAAAAAACCCCTGTGGATGCGATAATCACCGGCTTTACCGTGTCAAACAGCCGCTTTCTCAGCGCTTTGGCACTGTCCCCTCCCCGGGCTGATCCGTCTTGGCAACCGAACAAGAACTCTCCGATTTCCTCAAAAGTGTAGAAAAGCGTGCCTTCAAGCGCTCGGTCTACCACGTTCGCAATGAGGAAGCGGCGCTGGATATCGTGCAGGACAGCATGCTCAAGCTGGCCGAACACTACGGAGACAAGCCCGCAGCGGAACTCCCCATGCTCTACCAGCGCATCCTGTCCAACTGCACACTGGACTGGTTTCGGCGCCAAAAAACCCGCAATGCACTGTTTTCGAGCATGAGCGACTTTGAAGGCCCTGGCGAAGATGGCATGGATTTTGATCTGCTGGAAGCGTATTCAGGACCAGACGATGGGGAACGGGCAGAGAGCGCCGAGGATCTGACCCGCCGGGCGCAGATCTTTCACGGCATCGAAGCCGAAATCGCCGAACTGCCCCCACGTCAACGGGAAGCGTTCCTGATGCGTTATTGGGAGGAAATGGATGTCGCAGAGACAGCAGCCGCAATGGGCTGCTCGGAAGGCAGCGTCAAAACCCACTGCTTTCGCGCCATACAAACCCTCAGCAAGGCACTGAAGGCCAAAGGAATCGAGCCATGAAAAACACTGCACAGACCCCATCGACCCACGCTGAAGTTGCCGCCGAGCGCTTTGCGCTGCGCGTCACGGCCCGCCTGTCCAGCGGGACCGATGAATTGCCTTACGACATTTCCGAGCGCCTGCGCGCCTCGCGCATGCAGGCACTGGCCAAACGCAAGGTCGCAGCCCCGGTGCGGCGCACAGCCCCGGCAACAGTGGTCATCGGTGCAGGCAGCACCGCCACCCTGGGCCGTGGCAACGAAGGCGGTGGCTGGTGGAACGCACTGGTTTCGGCCATTCCGCTGCTGGCACTGGTGGTGGGCCTGGTGGTGATCAATACCGCGCAGGATGAGCTCAGTGCCAACGACGTGGCCGAAGTGGACGCAGCCTTGCTGACCGATGACCTGCCCCCAGCCGCCTACGCCGATCCGGGCTTCGTACAATTCCTCAAGACCTCCGCGCAGCCGAACTGAACGGCCTGACCCTGGACTGCATGCCCCCACGCCCTTCCGACACCCCCGCCCCTCTGCCAGCCTTTGTGCTGGCTTTGGCGCTTCTGGGCGCATTCACCGTCGTGGGAAGCCAGGTGTGGGTGCAAATGCGCATGGCCCCCGGGACATTGCTGCAAGCTGGTGCTGAAGCTGCGGTCGCCAGCCCGAACAATGCGCGCACGCCCACAGCCGCCAGTGCAACCGCCCAACCCCAGACCCCGTCAGGCCCTGGCTGGGAAACGCTGAACACCCCGCAAAAAATGGCGCTGTATCCGCTGGCCGAGCGCTGGTCGCTGATCAGCGAAGCACAAAAACGCCGGTGGCTGACACTGGCCTCCAACTACCCCACACTCTCGGAAGAAGAACAGAAGAAGTTCCACGACCGCATCACCGACTGGGCCAGCCTGAGCGCCCAGCAGCGTAACCAGGCGCGGCTCAACTACGCCGTCACCAACCGGTTGGCTCGCGACGACAAGCGCGCACAGTGGGAGGCCTACCAGGCCTTGTCCGATGAAGAGCGTCGTGAGCTGGCTGCCAGGGCGGCGCCCAAGCCCACGGGCGCGGCCACGGCCTTGCGCCCCGTTTCGCCCAAGAAGCTGGCACAGGTGCCGGCCGCAACAGAGGCCAACCCCAGCCGCCCGAATGCCCCCAAGATTCCGCCCGTTGTTGACCAAGGCCCTCGCGTAGCTGCTCCGGTGACGCCCATGGCGCCCCCCGCGGTGGGCTCACCAACACCCCCTCTCAATACCACCCCAGCTTCCGCAGGCGTAGAAACCGCTCCCGTGGCTGTGCCCATAGCGGTACCGGCGGCACTGCCTCCGCTGGGGACGGGGCCGGCTGCCGAGGGCACTGGCACTGCGGCACCACAACCCGTGACCCCCGACAACTCAGGCCTGTATCCTCAGTAGGTTTGCAACCTGCCTTGGCCTTGATGGGCCTGACACCTGGAATGTCCGCTTCTCCCCCCACCCAACCATCCCCGCAGGCTGGCACCCGCCTCGCCCCAACCGCACAGTCCGGCACCACCACGCCCAACCTGTGGCGGCGCATGGCCTGCTGGCTGTATGAGGGCATGCTGATGTTCGGCGTGGTTTTCATTGCAGGTTATCTCTTCGGCACCCTGAGCCAGACCCGCAATGCCATGGACAACCGCCACGCACTGCAGGCCTTCCTGTTCGTGGTGTTCGGCATTTATTTCACCTGGTTCTGGGCCAAAGGACAGACCCTGGCGCAAAAGACCTGGCACATCCGCGTGGTGGGCAAGGATGGACAGCCGATCACCCAGGCACGCGCACTGCTGCGCTATGTGCTCAGTTGGCTGTGGTTTTTGCCACCCCTGGCGGCCTACATGTTCCGCGTGCCCGCCCTGGAAGTCCTGGTGCTCCTGGGGGGCTGGGTCGCCATCTGGGCCCTGCTGAGCCGCTTTCACCCCGCGCAACAGTTCTGGCACGACGCGCTGGCAGGCACCCGGCTGGTGCACTATGAACTCCCCAAAAAATAAGCCCATGTCCACATCCTCTCCTTCTTCAGCGGCACCAGCCAACCCCCAAAAAGCCCGCTCGGGCCTGAATCGCATCTGGCACGCCGCGGGCTATTCCATCGAAGGGCTGCGCGCCGGCTGGAACGAAAAGGCGTTTCGCCAGGAGGCCATCGCCGCCATGGTCCTGCTGCCCCTGTCGCTCTGGCTGGGGCGCAGCTGGGTCGAGGTGGCGCTGCTGGCCGGTTCGGTCGTGATCGTGATGATCGTGGAGCTGCTCAACACCGGCATCGAAACCGCCATCGACCGCATTGGGCCCGAGTGGCATGACCTGTCCAAACGCGCCAAGGACATGGGCAGTGCGGCCGTTCTGCTGGCCCTGCTGCTGTGTATCGGAATCTGGGCGGCGGCTGTTTTTCAGAGGTTTTTCCATGGCTGAACCCACATTTTCTGTGTGTGTGTACTGCGGCTCGCGCCCCGGCGAGAACCCCGCCTTTGCCGATGCTGCAAAGGCCGTCGGCACCTGGATCGGCCGCCATGGCGGCCAGCTGGTGTACGGCGGCGGCCGCAGCGGCCTGATGGGCACCGTGGCTGAAGCCACACGCCTGGCGGGTGGCCGCGTGGTGGGCGTGATTCCCCAGGCCCTGGTCGACAAGGAACTGGCCAACCGCCAATGCGACGAGCTGCACATCGTGCAGACCATGCACGAACGCAAGGCCCTGATGGCCGAACGCAGCGATGCCTTTTTGGCCCTGCCCGGCGGCATCGGCACCTTTGAAGAACTGTTTGAAGTGTGGACCTGGCGCCAGCTGGGCTACCACGACAAGCCCCTGGGCCTGCTCAATGTGGCCGGCTACTACGACGGCCTGCTGGGCTTTTTGCAGACCAGCGTGGCCAGCGGCTTCATGGGGGAATGGCAGATGGGCCTGCTGCACGCATCCACCGATGCCGAGGCCCTGCTGCGCACGCTGGTGCAAGACGCGGGGCCAGACCAAGCCCCCGTCCCGCTGCGCTCGGTGATCTGACGGCCTTCAAAAACTGGCGCAGCGCAAGGCCAGTGCCACCGTGGAGCTGGCTTTGCCAGTCCCCCCAGGGGGAAGGCGCGAAGCGACTCAGGGGGAGCTTATACCGCCGCGTCGTCCAGATCACCGGTGCGAATTCGCACCACACGCTCCACAGCCGTCACAAAAATCTTGCCGTCGCCGATCTTGCCGGTGCGTGCCACGTTCACGATGGCGTCCACGCAGCGGTCCACGTCCTCGGTCTTCACGACGACCTCGACCTTCACCTTGGGCAGAAAATCCACCACGTACTCTGCGCCACGGTACAGCTCGGTGTGGCCCTTCTGGCGGCCAAAACCCTTCACCTCGGTCACGGTGAGGCCGGTCACGCCACATTCGGCCAGGGCTTCGCGGACTTCTTCGAGCTTGAAGGGCTTGATGACGGCGGTGATCATTTTCATGGCGTGTCTCCTGGAGGATGTAAAAAATTGGGGGGCTGAAGGCGCAGCGCCGAAGCGTCACGCCCTGAATTTGCTGGTGATAGGGTAACGCCAGTCCTTGCCGAAGCTGCGGCGCGTCACCCTTATCCCTACGGGCGCCTGGCGGCGTTTGTATTCGTTGAGCTTGATGAGGCGCGTCACACGCTCCACATCGGCGCGCGCAAAGCCGCTGGCGATGATGGACTCGATGGGCTCATCGTTCTCCATGTAGCGGGCCACGATGGCGTCCAGCACATCATAGGGCGGCAGGCTGTCCTGGTCCTTCTGGTCGGGCCGCAGCTCGGCGCTGGGCGGGCGCGTGATGATGCGTTCGGGGATGGGACCCACGCCCGTGCCATACGGGTCGTTGGCGTTGCGCCAGCGGGCCAGGTCGAACACGCGGGTCTTGGCCACGTCCTTGATCACCGCAAAGCCACCCGCCATGTCGCCATACAGCGTGCAGTAGCCCGTGGACATCTCGCTCTTGTTGCCCGTGGTGAGCACGATGGCGCCGAACTTGTTGGACAGCGCCATGAGCAGCGTGCCCCGGATGCGCGCCTGCAGGTTCTCTTCGGTGGTGTCTTCGGCCAGGCCCGCAAAATCGCTGGCCAGCGCGGCCTTGAAGGCCTCGAACTGCGGTTGGATCGAGATTTCGTCATAACGCACGCCCATGCGCGTGGCCATGTCACGTGCGTCGATCCAGCTGATGTCGGCCGTGTAGGGCGAAGGCATCATCACCGTGCGCACCTTGTCTGCCCCCAGCGCGTCCACGGCAACCGCCAGCACCAGGGCCGAGTCGATGCCGCCCGACAGGCCCAGCAGCGCACCCGGAAAGCCGTTCTTGCCCACATAGTCGCGCACGCCCAGCACCAGCGCGTCCCACAGGTCGGCCTCCAGGCTTTTCTCCGGCGCGATGTCCGCTTCAATTTTGATAGCGGCTTGCGCTTGATGGATGCGCGCAAACACCAGTTTTTCTTCAAAACCAGGCCCCCGGCAAGCCACCGAGCCATTGGCGTTGAGCGCGAACGAGCGGCCTTCAAACACGACCTCATCCTGGCCGCCGACCAGGTGCGCGTACACCAGTGGCAAGCCCGTCTCGGCCACACGCTCACGCATGGTCTGCTCACGCTCGGCGCCTTTGCCCAGATGGAAAGGCGATGCGTTGATGACCGCCAGCAGCTGTGCACCCGCCGCTGCGGCATCCCGTGCGGGGGCGGCAAACCAGGCGTCTTCGCACACCAGCACGCCCACGCGCACGCCTTCCACCTCGAACACGCAGGGCGCACTGCCCGCCACAAAGTAGCGGCGTTCGTCAAACACCTGGTAGTTGGGCAGCTCGCGCTTGGCATAGGTCTGCTCGATCTGCCCGTCGCGCAGCACGCTGGCGGCGTTGAAGCAGGCGCTGAATGCAGGCGCATCGGGCACCACGGCCTGCGGGTGGCCCAGCACGATGGCCAGGCCTTTCAACCCTGCCGTCTCGCGGGCCACGGTTTTCACGGCATCATCACAGGCCGCAATGAACGCGGGGCGCAGGAACAGGTCTTCGGCCGCGTAGCCGCAAATCGCCAGCTCGGGCGTCAGCAGCAATCTTGCCCCCTGGGCATAGGCCTCGCGGGCCGCCGCAATGATCTTTTGGGCGTTGCCGGGCATGTCGCCCACGACAAAGTTGAGCTGCGCAGTGCAAATGGAGAGCGTCATGGAACTGGAATCGGCCCCTGCGGCCAGGTTGAATATCGCCCACACGGGCCCGCAGCTTGCAAAACAAAACCGGGGCGTGCATGGCTGAATCTGCCATTATCGCCCGCGTACTTGCCTCTGTGCTGGAGGTGGATACAGCGGCCTGGAACACCCTGCTGGACCAACAAAGCCACCCCACGCCCTTCATGCGCCACGAGTACCTGGCCGCCCTGGAGACAAGCGACAGCGCCACGCCCCGCACCGGCTGGGCGCCACGTTTCATGACCCTGTGGGACGGTGACACCTTGATTGCGGCCTGCCCGCTGTACCTCAAGAACCATTCCTACGGCGAATACGTCTTCGACTGGGCCTGGGCCAGTGCCTACGAGCAGCACGGTGTGCCCTACTACCCCAAGGCCGTGATCGCCGTGCCCTTCACCCCCGTGCCGGGCAGCCGCCTTTTGGCCCGTGACGATGCTGCACGCGCTCTGCTGGTGCAGGCGGTGTGCCAGTGGTGCGAGGACGAAAACGTGTCGTCCGTGCACATCCTGTTTGCCAGCGACGACGATGTGCTGACCAGTGCGCAGCAGGACCTGATGCTGCGGCACACCGTGCAGTTCCACTGGAAGAACGTGGCCCCCACGCTGGTCGATTCGTCTTCGGCGCTTCCCTCCGAAGCGTCCTCGCCCTTCGGCGGCTCAAACCAACCCTTCAAAGACTTCGACCACTTCCTCGCCAGCCTCGCCCAGGACAAGCGCAAGAAGATCCGCCAGGAGCGCCGCCGCGTGGCGGATGCCGGGGTCACGTTTCGCTGGTCACGCGGCGCGGACATCAGCGCGGCGGACTGGGATTTTTTCTACCGCTGCTACGAACGCACTTACCTCGAACACGGCAACCCGCCCTACCTCACGAGGGACTTCTTCGCCCGCATGGCGGCGCACATGCCCGAGGCCTGGCTGCTGTTTGTGGCCGAGCGTGAGGGCCTGCCCATTGCTAGCAGTTTGATAGCTATTAGCGCTTTACCATCAGGCGCCAGCGGCCAAAAAGACCAAAAATGGGTAGCCTACGGCCGGTACTGGGGCGCGCTGGAGCGCGTGGACTGCCTGCACTTTGAGGCCTGCTACTACCAGCCCCTGCAGTGGTGCATCGACCATGGTGTGCAGCGCTTTGAAGGCGGCGCCCAGGGCGAACACAAGATGGCCCGCGCCCTGCTGCCCGTGCAGGCCACCAGCGCACACTGGCTCGCGCACCCGGCGTTTGCCGAAGCGGTGGAGCGGTTTTTGCAGCGTGAGAGCGCCGGGGTAGAAGACTACCTCGGCGAACTGCAGGCGCGCAGCCCCTTCAAAACAGCCTGACACACCACGGCCCACGACGGCCTCGGTCAGGCGCGCTGGCCACTCGCCAGGCTGCGGCGCCACAGACCGCCTTGCCAGGCCCTGGCCTTGTGCGGCTTGCAGGCCCCAGTCAAAAGCTCTCCCAGTCGTCCTCTGCGCCCGCCGCCACCGGCTGGGTGGCCTTGGCCGCTGCGCCGGGGGCGGCAGTGGCCGCCGGCTTTCTGGCAGAGCCGGCTGGCGCGGCCCGCACCGCCAGTGTTTTCTTGAACGCCGTGTGGCCCGCGCCAGCACCACTACCACCACCCACAGGCGATGCCACCGGTGTGGGGCGTGGCGCCGCCGCCACCGGGGCGGTTGCTGCGACCGGCTGCGACGCCTGCGCCTGGTCGGTCGACAGCTTGAACACCGCCACGGCCCCCACCAGCGCCTGGGCCTGGTGGCTCAAGCTACCGGCGGCGGCGGCCATTTCCTCAACCAGCGCGGCGTTCTGCTGCGTGACCTGGTCCATCTGTGTGACCGCCTCGCCCACCTGCGAGACGCCCGTGCTCTGCTCGCTGCTGGCGGCGCTGATCTCCCCCATGATGTCGGTCACGCGGCGGATGGCCCCTACCACCTCGGTCATGGTGGTGCCCGCCTTGTCCACCAGCGCTGTGCCCTGCTCCACCCGCTCCACGCTGGCGGTGATCAGCGACTTGATCTCCTTGGCCGCCTCGGCACTGCGCTGCGCGAGGCTGCGCACCTCGCCCGCCACCACGGCAAAGCCCCGGCCCTGCTCGCCAGCCCGGGCAGCCTCTACCGCCGCGTTCAATGCCAGGATGTTGGTCTGGAACGCAATGCCGTCGATCACGCTGATGATGTCGGCGATTTTCTTGCTGCTGTCGTTGATGCCCTTCATGGTGGTCACCACCTCGGCCACCACATCACCGCCCTGCCCCGCGACGGTGGATGCGCTCATCGCCAGCTGATTGGCCTGGCGCGCGTTGTCGGCGTTTTGCTTGACCGTGGAGCTCAGCTCTTCCATCGATGCGGCCGTCTCCTGCAGCGCGCTGGCCTGCTGCTCGGTGCGCATGGACAGGTCGTTGTTGCCCGAGGCAATTTCGGCACTGGCCGATGCCACACCCTGGGCGTTGCCCCGCACGCCCGACACCACATGGGCGAGGTTGTCGCGCATGGTGGTCAGGCCACCGAGCAACTGGGCAATCTCGTCCTTGCCCCGGGCATGGATGGGCACCGTGAGGTCGCCCTGCGCCACCGAGTCGGTGATCTGCACCGCATTGCCCAGGGCGCGCGAGATCTGCCGGATCATGGCGCCGCCCATCAGCACCGCCAGCAGGATGCCCAGCACCACGGCCGTGAGCACCAGCGCGCGAATGGTCTGGAAGCTCGCCTCGGCACGGTCGTATTCGGCCTTGGCGTAGTCAAGCTGCACCTGCATCAGCTGCCCCAGCACGTCCTGCAGCGGGTCGATGGCGGGGTACATCTCCTTGGCGGCGTAGCTGGTCAGCGCGGCCATGTCACCCGACTTGAAATGCCCGGCCAGTGTCTCCGTGGCCGCGTCCGCCGTTGCCTGCAGGGGCTTGAAGCGCGCCACCAGCTGGGTTTCCTCCGGCGCCAGCTGTGTGGCCAGGTAGGCTTTCCAGTTGGCATCGATGGCCTTGCGCGCATCGGCCACCGACTGCAGGCCCTGCGCGGGCGTCATGGCGCCGTCGCGCACCTTGTGGGCGGTGTCCACCACGTTGACGGCATACATGTCCGCCACCACCTTGATCTGCTTGAGCGGCACCACCCGGTCGTCATACACCGACTTGAGCCCGGTGTTGGACTGCCCCATGCCAAACAACCCGGCCCCCCCCACCAGCAGCACCAGCAGGCACAAGGCGGCGAGCAATCCAGCAAGGCGGGTGGATATCTTGAACTGGCTCATGGCAACTCTCCTGGTAAGGATGGACGGGATCGGCATGCCCACCCGGCCGTGCGCACGCGGCCGGGCACGCAGGAATCAGAGCGAGCGCGAAGGAGATTGCAGGGGTGGCAGAGGTGGCGGGCACGGCCATGCCCGGGCCGCAGCGCCTGGGCCAAAGCCCCTGGCGGGCAGGCATGAGCAAGCGCCAGGCCGTCACACAAAACGGTCGGCCCGCAGCGATCAGCGCACAAAGCCGGGGTGGCAAAACCACAGACCATGAGGAAACTCCTCGCAGACGACAGGCGCACACAGAAGCTACTGTCCGCCCGGCCAGCCCGTCGGCCGAGCAACAGGATCAGCATAGCGCTTTCTGTTACGTTTGCGTACAAATTGCAAGGTAACAACACCACGCGGCGGGCGATGAACCTGCGAACGAGAGCCCCCCTCCAGATGGGCCGGATGGGCCTGGCAGCACTTGCGCTGGCGATGGCAGGCCCCACAGAGAAGGTCCGAGAGGACCAGAGAGAGCAAAAAAACAAAAAAGCACGCACCAGGGCCCCTCCCCTCTGCGTGCTTTGCTTTTGAT
>JADMJR010000022.1 GCA_018780365.1 Acidovorax sp.
TGAGGTTCATGGGGTTCACCGGCACCACCACCGCGTTGGCGCGCAGGATGCCGTAGAACGCCAGAATCCACTGCGGGCTGTTCTGCATGTACAGCAGCACCCGGTCGCCCGCCTTCACGCCACACACTTGCTGCAAGAAGCCCGCAATGTGCTCCGCCTGCTGCTGGAACTGGCGGAAGGTCACCAGCGTGTCGTAGAACACCAGAAAGGGCTTGTCCGGAAAGCGCGCGGCCGACACCTCGGCGTTGTGGAACAGGTGGGTCTGCGGCAGCGTGAGGTGGCGGGGCAGACCGGGTGGCCAGTGCGCCAGGTGGCGGTCGGACATGGGGAGGGCTCCTCGGGTTCGTTCACACCTTCTCAGGCGTCGTCGGGCGGGCGGGGCAGGGCACCCGCCGCCGTCGTCATCATGCGCGTTTCAGGTGGCGGGCCAGTTCGTCCTTGGCGATGGCGTTGCGGTGCACCTCGTCGGGGCCGTCGGCAAACCGCAGGGTGCGGGCCTGGGCGTAGGCCGCTGCCAGCGGGAAGTCGTCGCTCACGCCGCCGCCGCCATGCACCTGCATCGCCCAGTCGATCACCTGGCAGGCCATGCTGGGCGCGGCCACCTTGATCATCGCGATCTCCTTGCGCGCCACCTTGTTGCCCACCGTGTCCATCATCTGCGCGGCGTTGAGCACCAGAAAACGTGCCTGGTCGATCAGGATGCGGGCATTGGCAATGCGCTCGCGCGTCACGCCCTGGTCGGCCACCGGCCGGTGGAAGGCCACGCGGCCCAGGGCGCGTTGGCACATCAGCTCCAGCGCGCGCTCGGCCACGCCGATGAGGCGCATGCAGTGGTGGATACGCCCGGGGCCCAGGCGCCCCTGGGCGATCTCGAAACCGCGCCCCTCGCCCAGCAGGATGTTGGACACCGGCACGCGCACGTTCTCAAAGCTCACCTCGCCGTGGCCGTGGGGTGCGTGGTCGTAGCCGAACACGGGCAGGGCGCGCTCCATGGTCACGCCGGGCGTGTCCATGGGCACGAGGACCATCGACTGCTGCTGGTGCCGGTTGGCATGGTCGGGGTCGGTCTTGCCCATGAAGATCAGGATCTTGCAGCGCGGGTCGGGTGCGCCCGAGGTCCACCACTTGCGGCCGTTGATCACGTAGTGGTCGCCATCGCGCACGATGCGGGCTTCGATGTTGGTGGCATCCGACGAGGCCACGTCGGGCTCCGTCATGGCAAAGGCCGAGCGGATGGTGCCGTCGAGCAGCGGCAGCAGCCAGCGCTGTTGCTGCTCGGGCGTGGCATAGCGCGCCAGCGTCTCCATGTTGCCGGTGTCGGGTGCCGAACAGTTGAAGGCCTCGGGCGCAATGTGCGAGCGGCCCATGATCTCGCACAGGGGCGCGTATTCGAGGTTGGTCAGGCCCGCGCCCAGGTTGGACTCGGGCAGGAACAGGTTCCACAGGTCGGCCGCGCGGGCCTTGGCCTTGAGGTCTTCCATCACCCGGGTGGGTTGCCAGGGGTTGCCGGCCTTGCGGTGGGCGGCCACCTCGTGGTGGTACACCGATTCGGCGGGGTAGATATGTTCCTCCATGAACGCCGTCAGGCGCTGCTGCAGGGCTATGACTTTGGGGGTGTAGGTGAAATCCATGGCGAATCCTTGGCAGTGAGATCGGGTGGGGGTCAGATCAGGCTGGCGCCGCCATCGACCACGATGGACTCGCCCGTGATGTGGCGCGAGGCGTTGGACGCCAGGAACACCACCGCACCTTTAAGGTCCTCTTCGCCGCCGATGCGGCGCAGCGGGGTGCGCTCGATCATGGCGGGGCCCAGTTTTTCGATCAGGCCGCTGGCCATCTTGCTGGGGAAGAAGCCGGGGCAGATCGCGTTGACGCGGATGCCGTAGTGCCCCCATTCGGACGCCAGCGTGCGCGCAAAGTGCAGGGCGGCAGCCTTGGAGGTGTTGTAGGCAATGGTGTTCATGCCCGGGGGCGTGCCCTTGAGCGCAGCCACCGAGGCCGTGACGATGATCGAACCCTTGCCGCGCGGGATCATGCAGCGCTTGCCTACCTCGCGCGACAGGAAAAACGGCGCGCTCACATTCAGGTCCATCACCTTGTGCCAGGCGGCGTCGGGGTAGTCCTCGGCCTTGGCGCCCCAGGTGGCGCCCGCGTTGTTCACGAGGATGTCGATGGTGCCGAAGCGTTCGACCACCTGGTCCACCAGGGCGGGGATGTCTTCGGTTTTCTGCAGGTCGTTGACCACGGTCAGCACCTCGTAGCCCAGGGCTTCCAGGTGGCTTTTGGCCTCGGCCAGTTCATCGGCCTTGCGCGCCGTGATGGCGAGTTGGGCCCCCATCTCGCCCAGGGCCTCGGCCATCTGCAGGCCCAGGCCGCGCGAGCCGCCGGTGACCAGGGCGACCTGGCCGGAGAGATCGAAGAGTTGCTTGACGCTCATGGGAATCGCTTTCGTGAAGGGGGAAGAGAGAAAGAAAGAGTGGGTGGCCGCGCGCCGCCGGGGGGCTGCTGCTCTGGTGGGGGGCGAAAAAGAGCGGACGAAGGTGTGTGGCGCGGTGACGGGGCAAGGCTGCCTGGCACTGCACGGAGGCGGTGTTCAGGCATCAGTGCTTCATGCTAGTCGCGGGCTGGCCCCTGTGCTGTCACCTGCGAGATCGCGTGCAGGTCCGGGGTTGCGGGCGCTGGTGGGTGGCATGCACGGGCCACCCGGTTGTAAGCATTGGCAAGTCTGTGCGGGGCGGCGTGCGCCCGGGCCCACGCGACGGCGCACGGCTTCGGGCGCAGAAACGCAGCATCTGCGCCCGCAAACAATGCAACAGGCGTTTACGGCTCTTTACAAAACCGCAGCGTGGTGGGGGCACAGCCTGTGTACCTTCGGGCGCTTCGGGGCGTTGGTGGGGGATTGCTGCAAAGCCCACTGCCTGCCGCCCCCTCTGCAAGGACACAACCATGAACCTGACCATACGACGCTCCACCCCCCTGGCCCCCGGCGCCGTTACCGCCCCCGCAGGGCCTGCCCTGAAATGGATGTGGGCCGCTATTGGCGTGCTGGGCGTGAGCGTGCTGGCGCTGGGCGCCACCCTGGTGTGGCAACAACAACGCGCGCCCGCCGTGGCCAGCGCCCCGGCCCTGGCGCCCGCGCAGCTGGCTGCCACACCCCGTACGCCAGAAGCAGAAATTATTGAAGAAAAACAGCCTCCTGCGCGCTACCAGTATGCGCAGTCAGCTATCAATAGCGTAGCAAATGGCCGGACGCCTCAGGGCCAGTCTGCGCAGCGCCCTGCAGAGATGCCGGGCGGCCAGGGCACCCCCCTGGGCGCAGGCCCCGCGCAGCCTGTGCGGGCCGCCGCACCGGTGTGCCGCAGCTGTGGCCGGGTCGAGTCCGTGCAGGCCGTGCAACAGGCCGCGCCTGCCACGGGCGTGGGTGCGGTGGCCGGTGGTGTGCTGGGCGCCGTGGTGGGCAACCAGATCGGCAAGGGCAGTGGCCGCACGGCCGCCACGGTGCTGGGCGCTGTGGGCGGCGGCTATGTGGGCCACAAGGTGGAAGAGCGCACGCGCACCCACACGGTCTACCAGGTGGCGGTGCGCATGGAGGATGGCTCGTTGCGCCACTTTCAGCGCGCCGAACCCACGGCGGTGGGCACGCCCGTGGTGCTGCAGGGCAAGGGCTTCCGCGTGGACCAGGGCGGCTCGGCGCGCGCTGCAGACCCCTATGCCCAGCCGCAGCCGGGTGCGGTGAGGGTGTCGGACACCTACTGATATGGACCCTCGTTCGACCCATCAGAACCGCTCGGGCTGAGCCCGTCGACTGGCTCAGGACAGGCTTGTCGAAGCCTCGCGCGGCGCTTCGGCAAGCTCAGCGTGAACGGTTTTCTATCTTTGAATGCACATCGGTATGAGTCCGCTGCGCCCCGCAAAACAAAGCCCGCTTGCGCGGGCTTTGTTTTTATCGCCGCTGGTGGCGGGCTACAGCACCACCGGGATCTCGGTCGCAGGCGGCGTGTTGCGGCTGCGCCCGCAGCGCACCAGGCCGTCGATCATCACCATGCCGATGCCGGGGATGTCGCCCAGCTGCACGCTTTCGAGCAGCGTGGCACCGGCGGTGTGCTGGGCGCGGTCCATGAAGACGAAGTCGGCCGCGCGGCCCACTTCGACCAGGCCGCAGTTCAGGTTGCGGATGCGTGCCGTGTTGCCCGTGGCAAAGCAGAACACCAGCTCGGCGGGGATGTCGGCAAAGCTGGAGATCAAGGCAATCATGCGCAGCATGCCCAGCGGCTGCACGCCCGAGCCCGCAGGGCCGTCGGTGCCCAGGATCACGCGGTGCGGGCACTTGAGTTCGATGGCCGCACGTGCCGCCTGGATGGCAATTTTCTCGTTGCCGTTGTGCACCAGCTCGATGGCGCGCGAGGATTTCTCGCACAGCTCGCACACATGTTTCCAGGGCAGCGAGGTGTGGCCGCCGTTGATGTGGCCGATCACGTCGGCATCGGCCTCCAGCACCACGTCCTTGTCGATCAGGCCCGAGCCCGGGATGGACGGGCCGCCCGTGTGGATGGTGCTCTGGATACCGTGCTTGCGTGCCCAGGCCACCATCTCTTTGGCCTCGTAGCCCGCCTTGACGGAGCCCAGGCCCACTTCGCCCAGCAGCGTCACGCCGGCATCGGCCAGGTCCTTGAAGTCCTGCTCGGTCATGCCTTTTTCGATCACGGGGGCGCCCGCAATCACCTTCACGCCACCGGGGCGGAAGTTGTCGAACGAGCGCTGCGCGGTGATGGCCAGCGCCTTCAGGCCCACGATGTCCTTGGGCCGGCCGGGCAGGTGCACTTCACCGGCCGAGACCATGGTGGTCACGCCGCCGTTCATGGTCGAGTCGATCCAGCCGATCTGGTTCTGGCGCGGCGTCCAGTCGCCAAAGACCGGGTGCACGTGGCTGTCGATCAGGCCGGGCGCCACGCAGGTCTGGCGCGCGTCAATCACGGTCTGAGCGTGTTCGGTGTCGCAGTCCTTGTAGCGGCCCACGGCCACGATGAGGCCGTCATTCACCACGATGGTGTCGGCGTCGAGGATGGGGCGGTCCAGGTCGCCCGACAACAAAAGACCGATGTTCTGGATGACGACCTTGCCCGACTTGCCGCCTGCTGCTGCTTCTGCCATGGATTCTCCTCGTGGGGTGGTGGGCGGGGCACCATGCGGCACCCCGCAGGGAAAAATCTCTTGTTGAATCAGGCCGCTGCGACCCTGCCCCTGGGCAGGCTGGGGCCGGGTGCCACGGTGCGCAGCACGCTGTCGATGACAAACGATTCCCAGTGCGCCAGCGCGTCGGGCGTCTCCAGGTCCTCGCCCAGAAAGGCCGAGAGTGTGTGCCGGTTGGACATGTAGAAGTAGCCCGTGGCGGCGATCAGCAGGTAAACATCGCGTGCCGACACGTCCTTGCGGAACAGGCCCTGCGCCTGGCCGCTTTCGAGTACGCGGCGGATCACCTCGATGGCGGGCGACGAGTATTCGCGGGCGCGCATCGACTTGGAGATGTGCTTGCCCTTGTGCAGGTTCTCGGTGTTGAGCAGCGTGATGAACTCGGGGTTCTTGCGGTAGTAGCCCACCACAAAGCGGATCACCGCCTGCAGCGCCTCCACCGGTTTGGCGGTGTCCAGGTCGAGTTTGGATTCCGCATCGTTCATGCGCCGGTAGGTTTCCTCCAGCACCTCGATGAACAGGCCTTCCTTGCTGCCGAAGTAGTAATAGATCATCCGGTCGAAGGACTTGGCCGCCTTGGAGATCTTCTCCACGCTGCCGCCTTCGTAGCCGTAGCGGGCGAACACCTTGGTCGCCGCCTTCAGGATGTTGTCGCGCGTGGTCTGTGCGGCCTGCTCGCGCACGCCCGTCTTGCTCTTGCGGGCGGATGCGGAGCGGGTGGACGCGGTCCGGGTCTTGGGTGGAGTGGCAGACATGGCGGGTCCTGGTGGATGGGGCGGGCCCCCAGGCGGGGGCCGCCGGGGATCACTGCTCTGCGAACGCGCGTTCGATCACGAAGTCACCCGGCTTCGTGGTGTTGCCTTCCTTGAAGCCGCGCTCTTCCATCATGTGCTTCAGGTCGCGCAGCATCTCGGGGCTGCCGCAGATCATCACGCGGTCTTCCACCGGGTTGAGCGCGGGCAGGCCCAGGTCGCGGGCGAGCTGGCCGTTTTCGATCACGGTGGTCACGCGGCCTTGGTTGCGGAACTCTTCGCGCGTCACCGTGGGGTAGTACTTGAGCTGCTTGCTCACGATCTCGCCCAGGAACTCGTGCTTTGGCAGCTCCTCGGTGATGTAGTCGTGGTAGGCCAGTTCCTTCACTTCACGCACGCCGTGCACCAGGATGACTTCCTCGAACTTTTCGTAGGTCTCGGGGTCGCGCATCAGGCTCAGGAACGGTGCCACGCCCGTGCCGGTGGAGAGCATGTACAGGCGCTTGGCGGGCAGCAGGTAGTCGATCAGCAGGGTGCCGGTGGGCTTCTTGCCCACCACGATGGTGTCGCCCACCTGGATGTGCTGCAGGCGCGAGGTCAGCGGGCCGTCGGGCACCTTGATCGACAGAAATTCGAGGTGTTCTTCGTAGTTGGCGCTGGCAATGCTGTAGGCGCGCAGCAGGGGTTTGCCGTTTTCTCCGCGCAGGCCAATCATCGTGAAATGGCCGTTGGAGAAGCGCAGCGCGGTGTCGCGTGTGGTGGTGAAGGAGAAAAGGCGGTCCGTCCAGTGGTGGACGGACAGGACGCGTTCTTCAAGAAAGGCGCTCATGGTGCGTTAGATGGAAAAGTTGGAAACAAATAAGAAATCTGGCTGAAGCTGGCTCAGATTCAGGGCCCCAAGCGCTCTACAGCGCAATGTTCAGGCCTGAAAGCTTGTGGCTCACAACCCTCCATTGTTCCGCATCTGGCAAAGCCGCTTTTCTTTTGGTGATTGTGGGCAGCGTGGGCGCCAGTTTTTTGTTGAACTGCAGGAAGATTTCCATGTCTTGCGGTAGATCGTCTTCGGCGCAGATCGCGTTGGCCGGGCACTCGGGAATGCACACCGCGCAGTCGATGCATTCGTCCGGGTCGATCACCAGGTACTCCGGCCCCTCCTTGAAGCAGTCCACCGGGCAGACATCGACGCAGTCGGTGTACTTGCACCGAATACAGGCATCCGTCACAACGTGCGTCATTTTGGGGCTCCTTGTGCACCAGTTTTGGGGGTGCGAAAACACCATTGCGGAGTGTGATTGATTCCGCTACATTGGCATCAAATGTAGTGTTCACAACATTTAAGTTAAGTGAATGCTACACAAAATGCAATGCGCATACAAGCACTTGCAACAATGCATTGAATGGGCCGCCACGATGACTGAACACACCAAGACCGATGGGCTACCGGGCATGGATGCGCCAGAGCTGCCGCAGGTGCTGGAGCGCGCCCGGCCCCGCAACGAGCGCATGAACGCCGCCAAGGTCGAGTGCAACGCGTGCCCGGTGCTGTGCCAGATTTCGGAAGGCCGTGCAGGCGCCTGCGACCGTTATGCCAACCAGGCGGGCATGCTCGTGCGGCTGGACCCGGTGGTGCTGCTGCGCAAGACATTGGATGCGGGTGAGGCCACGCTGGTGCCGTTTGCGGGCCGAGCCCAACCGGCCGCCGATGCGGATACCGGTGCAGAAGAAGCTGCAGCAGCGCCCGCATGGAACGGCGACCTGCTGCTCACGCAAGAGGTGTTCGTGACAGGCGTGGGCTCGTCCACCACCTACCCCGACTACAAGCCCGCGCCTTTCATCGTGGGCTCCCAAACCGATGGCGTGGACATGGTGACCGTGGTCACCGAGGGCATTTTCAGCTACTGCAGCTTCAAGGTGAAGATCGACACCGACCGCTTCCTCGGCTCCGAGCAGGCCAATGTGCGCTGCAAGGGCGAGGTGGTGGGCCATGTGACCACGGCGGAATACGGCTCGCAGATGTTGTCGCTTGGCGGTGTGCATCACCTCACGGGCGGCACCAAGAAGGAAGGCCGCATCACCGCCGAGATGATGCAGCTGCTGGGCAACAAGCAGGCCGTGGAGTTCACCATCGACGGCGGCTCGCAGCTCGTGATCCAGGCCGGGCGCGCGCCCATCGTCAACGGTGTGGCCGAGCAGCGCATGCGCGTGGGCTGTGGCTCGGCGGCCATCGGCATCTTCGCGCGCCAGTTCTTCGGCCAGGCCGACGAGGTGGTGGTGGTGGATGACCACATCACTGGCGTATTGACCGAACACCAGGCGGGCCGTTGCCTGGACATGAAGCCCTCGGGCATCCAGATGCGTGGGCGCAAGTCCACACCGGGCCGCTACTTTCAGGTGGCCAACCCGGGCACAGGCTGGGGCGGCACCGACATTGCCGACCCGCTGTCCATCATTGAGGGCTGGGACGAATCCGTGGCCTGGCCGGGGCTGCGCTTGTTGATGACCTCCACCACGGGGGAGCATGCCTCCTGGTACGTGCTGGACGAGCAACTCCATCCGGTCGAGGCCGAGATGCCGGCCGAGGTGCGCCGCATTGTGGACCGCATCGGCGAAAACTGCGAGCCTTCGCTCGCGTCCGTGCTGTTCCTCGGCGGGGCAGGTGGCAGCCTGCGCGCGGGGGTCACCGAAAATCCGGTGCTGCTCACGCGCTCCATCAAAAATGCGCTGGTCAATGTGACCTGTGGCGGCGCACCGGCCTATGTGTGGCCGGGCGGCGGCATCACCGTGATGGCCGACGTGCTGCGCATGCCCGACAACAGCTTTGGCACCGTGCCCACACCCGCCATCGTCGCGCCCATCGAGTTCAGCATGCGGCGTGCGGACTACGAAGCGCTGGGTGGCCACACGGACCAGATCCGCAGCCTGCGCGAGGTGCTGGCGCACGGCGCCTGGCACAACGATGGCGCTCCCCAGGCGCTGGCCTGGCAGAAACTGCCGGCCGCCAACCCCTGGCCGCTGGGCCGCCCGCCCCAGTTGGGTTGAACGGACGCGCCGCATGCACGCCTGCCGCAACCTCTTGCCCGATGGCCGCTGGCATTTCCAGCATGGGCCGATGGACCTCATCCTCCAGGCCGATGGAAACCCTGGTGCCGTGGCCCAGGCGCATGAGCGTGCGTGGCAGCGGTTTGAGGGGCTGTTGCAGGAGTTGGTGAATGAACTCCCGGCCTTGCGCGCACCGGTGGGGGCCGTGTGCCCCTTGCGCGGACGGGTGGCACGCCGCATGTGGGATGCCTGCATGCCCTATCGCGCGGGTTTCATCACGCCGATGGCCGCCGTGGCCGGCGCTGTGGCGCAGGAGGTTCTGCGCAGTTATGCCCAGGACGGCATCGACCGCGCCTGGGTCAACAATGGTGGTGACATTGCGCTGCACTTGGCACCGGACCAGTCGGTCACGGTGGGGGTGTACGCTGACATCGCCACACTGGATGCCGCACAGCTGCAGGGTGGCTTGGCGCTGGATGGGCAGATCCGTATCACCAGCGCCATGCCAGTGCGCGGTGTGGCCACCAGCGGCTGGCGCGGGCGCAGCCAGTCGCTGGGCATTGCCGACAGTGTCACGGTGCTGGCACGCACGGCCGCGCAGGCCGATGCGGCAGCGACCATCGTGGCCAACGCGGTGGATGTGGCGGATGCGCGGATTGTCCGCAGGCCCGCGTGGCAGGTGCGGGACGACAGTGATCTGGGTGCCATTCCTGTCACTGTGGATGTGCCAGTCTTGCCCGAGGAGTTGGTGCGCCGGGCCTTGCAGCAGGGGCTGCAAAAAGCGCAAGAATTGCAGTCCGGCGGCCTGCTGTGGTTTGCACTGCTGGCGTGCCAGGGGCAGTTGGTGGCGACTGCGGCACCCCAAGCCCTGGCCGGTGCCGTGTGGCCCCAAGATGCGGTGACGGAATCGGAAGTTGGTTCAGTATTTGCTTAACGAATTGCACAGGTCTCCAAAATGATCCAGATACGACGCGTTTTCACCCATCTTGAGGAAATCCGGCACGAATTCGGGCCGGCGGCCGACGTGCCGCTGCTGCGTGGTGCCATTGGCGCGGTGCTGACCAACCCGTTTGCGGGCCGGTACGAGCCGGACATCCTGCCCATGATGGATGCCTTGCAGGATGTGGGGCTGGACATGGCCCAGCGCCTCCTGAAGGCCATGGCCGTGCCTGCCGAACGCATCGAGACTTATGGCAAGGGCGCCATCGTGGGGGCGGCGGGCGAACTGGAGCATGGCGCGCTGTGGCATGTGCCCGGCGGTTACGCCATGCGCGAACTGCTGGGCTGGAAGGGCGACCGCAACGCCTACGCCAAGGGCCAGGCTGAAGAGAAGACGGGACAGCCCGCCAACGCGCTGTCCATCGTGCCTTCCACCAAGAAGGTCGGCGGCCCCGGCGCGGCGCTGGATGTGCCACTGACACACATCAACGCGAGCTACGTGCGCAGCCATTTCGACGCGATCGAAGTGCGTGTGCCCGGCGCGCCGGTGTCGGATGAAATTGTCTTCATCCTGGCCATGTCCACCGGTGCTCGCATCCATGCCCGCGTCGGAGGCCTCAAGGCTGCAGACATCAGCCAGTGGAACGGCCTGCGCTGATCGACTGCCCATTACAAGACCCAAGGAGACCCACACATGTCCGCCAAGATCCGGAAGATCATTGTTCAAACTGACGAAGTCCGCGTGGAGATGGGGCGCGACGTGCTGCCGCCCGTGCGCAAGGCGCTGGCCATGGCCGTGATCGAGAACCCCTGCGCAGGCCGCTATGTCGAGAACCTCGACGAGCTGGTGGTCATCGGTGAAGAGCTGGGCGCGCTGCTGGGTGCCCGCTGCGTTGCGGCCCTGGGTATCGCACCTGGCCAGGCGCACAGCTACGGCAAGGCCGCCATCGTGGGCGAAGCGGGTGAGCTGGAGCACGCCGCCGCCATCCTGCACCCCAAGCTGGGCGCGCCGTTGCGTGTGGCGGTCGAGAAGGGCGCCGCCCTGGTGCCATCCAGCAAAAAAATCGGCGGCCTGGGCACGGCCATTGACGTGCCCCTGGGCCACAAGGATGCCGCTTATGTGCGCAGCCACTTCGACGCCATGGAGGCCCGCGTGGCCGATGCGCCGCGTGCCAACGAAATCGTGGTGGCCATTGTCGTGACCGACAGCGGCCGCCCGCTGGCGCGCATTGGCGGTCTTCAGGTTTCCGACATCAAAGGCGAGGATGGACTGCGCTGAGCGCGCACTACCATCCCGAGCAGCTTTCCCATCCCCTTCCCAACCCACCCTTCAGGAGTTTCCCCATGACGATGCGACGAAACCTCATGCGTGCCACGGCCGCAGCCGCGCTGGCATTCACGCTGGCCCCTGTGGTGCACGCCCAGGATGTCATCAAGATTGGCGAGATCAACAGCTACAAGGCGCAACCCGCCTTCCTGGAGCCCTACAAGAAAGGCATGGAGCTGGCGGTCGATGAGATCAACGCATCGGGCGGGGTGCTGGGCAAAAAGCTCCAGCTTGTCATCCGCGACGACAACGCCAACCCGGGCGACGCCGTGCGCGCTGCCGAAGAGCTGGTGTCGCGCGAAAAAGTCGATGTGCTCACGGGATCGTTCCTCTCGCACATCGGGTTGGCGCTGACCGACTTTGCCAAGCAAAAGAAGTTTTTCTTCCTTGCTGGTGAGCCCCTGACCGACAAGATCGTCTGGCAGAACGGCAACCGCTACACGTATCGCCTGCGTCCCTCCACCTACATGCAGGTGTCGATGATGGTGCCCGAAGCCGTTGCGCTCAAGAAAAAGCGCTGGGCCCTGGTGTACCCCAATTACGAGTACGGCCAGTCGGCCGTGGCTACCTTCAAGCAATTGCTCAAGGCCGCGCAGCCCGACGTGGAGTTTGTGGCCGAGCAGGCGCCGCCCCTGGGCAAGGTCGACTCCGGCAGCGTGGTGCAGGCCCTGGCCGATGCCAAGCCCGATGCGATCTTCAACGTGCTGTTCGGCGCCGACCTGTCCAAGTTTGTGCGCGAAGGCAACACGCGGGGCCTGTTCCAGGGCCGTGAGGTGGTCAGCCTGCTGACGGGCGAGCCCGAGTACATGGACCCGCTCAAGGACGAAGCGCCCAACGGCTGGATCGTCACGGGCTACCCCTGGTACGGCATCCAGACGCCCGAGCACAAGGCCTTCCAGACCGCCTACCAGGCCAAGTTCAACGACTACCCGCGCCTGGGCTCCATCGTGGGCTACAGCGCCATCAAGTCGCTGGCCGAAGGCATGAAGAAGGCCGGTTCCACCGACACCGAAAAGCTTGTGACCGCGTTCAAGGGCTTGCAGGTGTCCACACCGTTTGGCCCCATCGTGTAC
This sequence comes from Acidovorax sp., assembly GCA_018780365.1. Lineage (GTDB taxonomy): Bacteria > Pseudomonadota > Gammaproteobacteria > Burkholderiales > Burkholderiaceae_C > Acidovorax. The sequence goes on from JADMJR010000022.1 coordinate 12,321, forward strand.
CGCCCTGAAGACAACCAGTCCACCATGGGGGGCTATGTGGGCCGCACCAAGAACGAAGGTGGCAAGGGCGTGATGGTGAACTACCGCTACATCGATGGTGCCAAGGTCCAGCCTAGCAACGACGAAGTCAAGAAAATGCGTCCTGCTGAATAGGCAACAACCCCCTGAGACGCTTCGCGTCTTCCCCCTTCTCTCGCGCTGCGCGCGGGAAGGGGGACGCAGCCCTCACTGCGGGGCAGCCCTTGCTCGGCTGCCCTGGTCTGGAGTGCGCCAGTTTCAACGCTTGTGGGCGGTGCGTAGTTTGCGCCGTGGAGACCAGAGATGGGTTTTTCGAGTTTTATCGTGCAGCTGCTCAACGGACTGGCGGGGGCTTCCTCGCTGTTCCTGGTGGGGGCCGGGCTCTCGCTGATCTTCGGCGTCACGCGCATCGTGAACTTTGCGCATGGCTCGTTCTTCATGGTGGGCATCTACGTGGCCTATTCGCTGGTGGCCAAGCTGGGTACAGGTCTGGGCTTCTGGCCTGCGCTGCTGCTGGCGGCCGTCGTGGTGGGGGCGTTGGGCGCTTTGGTGGAGGTGGTGCTGCTGCGCCGCATCTACAAGGCACCCGAGCTGTTCCAGCTGCTGGCCACGTTTGCGCTGGTGCTGGTCATCAAGGACGCCGCGCTGTGGTTCTGGGGGCCTGAAGAGCTGCTGGGCCCGCGCGCACCGGGGCTGTCGGGCTCCGTCAATATCTTGGGTCGGCAGTTTCCGTCTTACGACCTGTTTCTGATCGTTGTCGGGCCGGTGGTTCTGGGCCTGCTGTGGCTGCTGCTCACCCGCACGCGTTGGGGCACGCTGGTGCGCGCCGCCACGCAAGACCGCGAGATGGTCAGCGCGCTGGGCGTGAACCAGGCCTGGCTGTTCACGGCGGTGTTCGCGCTGGGCGCTCTGCTGGCCGGCCTGGGCGGCGCGCTGCAACTGCCGCGCGAGCCGGCCACGCTGGAGATGGACCTCAACACCATCGGTGCTGCCTTTGTGGTGGTGGTGGTGGGGGGCATGGGCTCCATTCCGGGCGCGTATGTGGCGGCCCTGCTGATCGCCGAGATCAAGGCCATCTGCATCTGGCTGGGCGTCGTCGAGATTTTTGGCATCAGCGTTTCGTTCTCCAAGCTCACGCTGGTGGTGGAATTCTTGGTGATGGCCGTGGTGCTGGTCTGGCGCCCCTGGGGCCTCATGGGCAAGCCACAGGGCGTGAGCCGCAACACCGGCCTGCCCGAAGCGCCCCTGCGTGAGCCCGAGCGTTGGTTCAAGATCGGCGGGGCGGTGCTGGTGGCGGCGCTGGTACTGCTGCCGTTGCTGACCACGGGCTCGCCGTACCTCACGGTACTGATGATTGATCTGCTGATCGCCGCGCTGTTTGCGGCCAGCCTGCACTTCATCATGGGCCCGGCTGGGATGCATTCGTTCGGCCATGCGGCGTATTTTGGCCTGGGCGCCTATGCCGCCGCACTGCTGGTGCGTTCGGCGGGTATTCCCATGGAATTGGCGCTGGTGCTGGCGCCGCTGGCGGCGGCTGCGGGTGCGCTGCTTTACGGCTGGTTCTGTGTGCGCCTGTCGGGCGTCTACCTGGCCATGCTCACGCTGGCGTTTGCCCAGATCACCTGGGCCATCTGCTACCAGTGGGATGGATTCACGGGCGGCAGCAATGGCCTCACGGGCGTGTGGCCTGCCGAGTGGCTGTCGGACAAACGCAATTACTACTACCTCACGCTGGCCCTGGTAGTGGGCGGCGTGCTGCTGCTGCGCCGCGTGCTGTTCTCGCCCTTTGGTTATGCGCTGCGCGCAGGGCGTGACTCGGTGCTGCGTGCAGACGCCATTGGCATCGATGTGAAGCGCATGCAATGGACGGCCTTCGTGATCGCTGGATTGTTTGCAGGTTTGGGTGGTGCGCTGTTCGCGTTCTCCAAAGGCAGCATCTCGCCCGAGACGCTGCACGTGGGCCGCTCGGTGGATGGCCTGGTGATGGTGCTGCTGGGTGGCATCCAGACGCTGGCGGGCCCCGTGGTGGGCGCCGTCACCTTCACCTGGCTGCACGATACCGTGGCGCGCAACACCGACTACTGGCGCGCCATGCTGGGCGGCATCATCCTGATCCTGGTGCTGCTCTTCCCGCAGGGCATTGCGGGCGCCATCAAGCAGATTTTTGACAACCAGCGCGAAGCCAAGAACGCGAAGGAGGGTGCGGCATGAGCTTGCTCAAAGTCACAGGCCTGGGTAAATCCTTTGGTGGCGTCAAAGCGGTCGATGGCATCCACTTCGAGCTGGCTGCGGGTGAGCTGCTGGCGCTGATTGGCCCCAACGGCGCGGGCAAGTCCACCACCTTCAACATGGTCAACGGCCAACTGCCGGCCGATGCAGGTTCCATCCAGCTCAATGGCCAGGAGCTGGTGGGCCGCAAGCCGCGCGACATCTGGCGCATGGGCGTGGGCCGCACCTTCCAGATCGCCGAAACCTTTGCGTCGCTCACGGTGGTGGAGAACGTGCAGATGGCACTGATCTCCAGCGACAGCCGTTTGTTCTCGATGTGGCGCAAGGCCGCGGACCATAAGCGCGATGAAGCCCTGGCGCTGCTGGACCAGGTGGGCATGAAGTCCCAAGCCGACCGCCCCTGCAGCGTGCTCGCCTATGGCGATGTGAAACGGGTGGAACTGGCCGTCGCCATGGCCAACAGCCCGAAGCTGCTGCTCATGGATGAACCCACCGCCGGCATGGCGCCCAAGGAGCGCAATGAACTCATGGCGCTCACCAAGCAACTGGTGATCGACCGCAACATGGCTGTGCTCTTCACCGAACACAGCATGGACGTGGTGTTCGCCTATGCCGACCGCATGATCGTGTTGGCGCGCGGGCGGCTCATTGCCGAGGGCAAGCCGCTGGAGCTGCGCGACCACCCCAAGGTGCAGGAGGTTTACTTCGGCACCGGCAAGACCTTCGAGAAGAAAACGGCAGCCGCTGCTGCAGAGGCCGCATGAGCATGACGACCAACGAACCCAAAGAGCTGCTGCTGCAGGCCAAAGGGCTGCAGGCCTGGTATGGCGCGGCGCAAATCCTATATGACGTGGACTTGGACGTGCGCCGGGGCGAAGTCGTGGCCCTGATGGGCCGCAACGGCGCCGGCAAATCCACCACGCTCAAGACGCTGATGGGCATGCTCGCCAAACGAAAGGGGCAAATCCAGTTCATGGGCCGGGACATCTCCAAAAGCGACCCGCATGACGCCGCACGCCTGGGCCTGGGCTTTGTGCCCGAGGACCGCCGCGTATTCACCGACCTCACGGTGATGGAAAACCTGGAGGTGGGCCGACAGCCCGAACGGCACTGGCCCGATGGCACGTCAGCCCCGGTGTGGACGCCCGAGCGGCTGTTCAAACTCTTCCCCAACCTGGGCGAGATGCCCCAGCGCCCCGGTGGCCGCATGAGCGGCGGCGAGCAGCAGATGCTGACCGTGGCGCGCACGCTCATGGGCAACCCGTATCTGGTGCTGCTGGACGAGCCTTCCGAAGGCGTGGCGCCCGTCATCGTGGAGCAGATGGCGCACATGATTCTGGAGCTGAAGGAGCAGGGCGTGAGCATCTTGCTGTCCGAGCAGAACATGCACTTTGCCGAGCTGGTGTCCGACCGCGCCTACGTGCTCGAAAAGGGCCAGATCCGCTACCAGGCCAGCATGGAAGAGCTGGCTGCCAACGAAGAGGTGCGCCGCGCCTACCTCAGCGTCTGAACCCGCTGTCAACGCGCGCGTGTGGTGTGTGGCCCACGTGTGCCGTTGGTTACAAAAAACACCTCTACAAGCACTTGCACGATGTTTGCCCTCGCACGGAAACTTTGGCTTTTGATGTAAGGAGTACTACATGAAGTGTCGAGGAGTGGAGGATGGATGCATCGACCGCCGCAGCGCCATGGTGGGCCTGGCGGTCGCCGGGGTGGCCTGGGCAGGCCCCTCGGTTGCCGAAACCGGGGTGACGGACACCCGCATCAAGGTGGGGCAGTCGGCGGTGTTCACCGGCCCGGCCAAGGATTTTGGGGTGGACTACAAGGCGGGCATTGCGCTGGCGTTCGACAAGGTGAACAAGACCGGCGGCGTGCAGGGGCGCACGCTGGAGCTGGTATCGCACGACGATGCCTACGAGCCCAAGAAAACGGCCGAGAACACCGTCAAGCTCATTGATGAAGACAAGGTCTTTGCCCTCATCGGCTATGTGGCCACCGGCAACCTCATTGCCGCCATGCCCATGGCCGAAAAGGCGGGTGTGCCCATGTTTGCGCCACTGGTCGGCACCACCTCGTTTCGCACCACGCACAACCGCTATTTGTTCCACGTGCGCGCCAGCTACGAGACCGAGCTGCGCAAGATCGTGGGCCACCTGGCCACGCTGGGCATCAACAACATTGCGGTCATCTACCAGAACAGCGCGTTTGGCAAGTCCAACCTCGACACCTGCCTGCAGATTGCGCAGGGCCTGAAGGTCAAGGTGATCGAGTCCGTGCCCATGGAGATCGCCGCCACCGACGCCAAGCCCCAGGTGGCGCAGCTCACCAAGGGCCAGCCCGGCGCCGTGGTGATGATCATGGCGGGCAAGATGGTGGAGGTGTTCCTGCGTGACTACCGGGCGGCGGGTGCGGCATCACCGCTCTACACCATCTCGGTGGGCATCACCGACGCGCCGGGCTCCGCGCAGCGCCTGAACGGCGGCATCGAAGGGCTGGTCACGGCCAGCATCGTGCCATCGCCCCAGGCCAGCCGCCTGCCCATCGTGGCCGATTACCGCAAGGACCGCGCGGACGCGGGCGAGAAGATCGACAGCTACACCATGCTGGAGGGCTACATCGCTGCGCGTGTGTTTGTGGAGGGCCTCAAGCGCGCGGGCCGCGCCCTCACGCGCGAAGGTTTCATCAAGGCCATGGAAGACATGGGCACCACCAAGATCGGCGAGTTCCCGCTGCAGTACGGCCCGAACAACCACAATGGCTCCAACTTTGTGGACCTGGAGATGTACACACGCACCGGGTCGCTCCGACGCTGAGGACCGCCGAAAGAGACATGCTTGCGCCCGCTTCGCCCCCTACCGTGGTCGTCAATGGCCAGCCCTGTGTTTTGCCGCAAAACCCATCGACCAGCGCCACGCTGCTGCATGTGCTGCGCAACGACATGGCCCTCAACGGCCCCAAGTACGGCTGTGGCCTGGGGCAGTGTGGTGCGTGCACGGTGCTGGTGGATGGTGTGGCTGCGCGGGCCTGTGTGATCCCGGCGCAGGGCGCTGCGGGCCGCGAGGTGACCACGCTGGAAGGCCTGCCTGCACGCTGCGGCAACCGCCACGGCCTGCACCCGGTGCAGCAGGCCTTTGTGGATGAACAGGCCGCGCAATGCGGCTACTGCCTGAACGGCATGGTGATGATGGCCGTGGCCTTGCTGGAGCGAAACCCCGACCCCGATGAAGCCGCCGTGCGCCGCGAGCTGTCGGGCAACCTGTGCCGCTGCGGCACCCACATTGAAATCATCCGCGCCGTATTGCGCGCGGCGGTGCTGATGCGCGAGGCCCAGGCATGAGCGCCATACCCTCCCTGCGTGCCCACGCACCCCTGACCCGTGCCGACTTTCATGCCGCCGATGGCGTGCTGCTGGTCGTGCGCAATCCTCCGCCTGCGCCGCCGCCCGTCAAAGGCCAGCCAGCGCTCGTGGCGGGCAACCCCGCCGAGGGCGTTGAAATCCTGATCGCCGTGTGGGACGACGGCAGCGTGACCGCGCTCAACGGCCATGTGGACCTGGGCACCGGCATCCGCACCGCGCTTGCGCAGATCGTGGCCGAAGAACTGGATGTGCCGCTGGCCCAGGTGAACATGGTGCTGGGCGACACCACGCGTGCGCCCAACCAGGGCGCCACCATTGCCAGTGCATCCATCCAGATCCACGCCAAGCCTTTGCGCACCGCCGCCGCGCAGGCGCGCCACTGGCTGGTGGCGCAGGCCGCAGAGCAGCTGAGCGTGAAGGTCGATGAATTGCAGGTGCGTGCGGGTGTGGTGCAGTGCATCGCAGACCCGTCGCGCCAACTGGCATACGGCGCGCTGCTCGTGGGCGCCCACACCATGCTGGAGCTGGCCGACGCCACGCCCACCAAGCCAGCGGCGGACTATCGCCTCGTCGGCCAGTCCGTGCCCCGCGTGGACATCCCCGCCAAGGTCAGCGGCGAGCTGGTGTTTGTGCACGACATGCGTGTGCCTGGCATGCTGCATGGCAGCGTGGTGCGCCCGCCGTATGCGGGGGCCGACCATGGCGACTTCATCGGCAACACGCTCGAATCGGTGGACCAGTCCTCCATCGCCCACATCCCCGGCATTCGCGCCGTCGTGGTCATCCGCGACTTCGTCGGCATCGTGGCCGAGCGCGAGGAGCAGGCCGAGCAGGCGCTGCGCGAGCTGAAGGTGCGCTGGAAGGACTGGCCGGGTTTTCCGCGCCAGGACAGCACCGAGGCGCTGGAGCAGGCCATCCGCGCCAACCCCGCCACGCAGCGCCGCCTGGTGGACGAGGGCGATGTGGAGGGCGCCCTGGCCGCGCTGTCTGCCAACGGCCAGCCCATGCCGCGCACTTATGTGTGGCCGTACCAGATGCACGGCTCCATCGGCCCATCGTGCGCGGTGGCCGAATGGCGCAGCGATGACAGCACGGGCCGCCCGCGCATGACCGTGTGGGCGGGCACGCAGAACCCCCATGTGCTGCGTGCTGACCTGGCCCGCCTGATGGGGCTGGCCGATGTGGACATCGACCTCATCCGCATGGAGGCCGCAGGCTGCTATGGCCGCAACGGCGCGGATGATGTGGCGGCCGACGCCGCACTGCTCGCGCGCGCCGTCGGCGCCCCGGTGCGCGTGCAGCTCACGCGCGAGCAGGAGCATTTGTGGGAGCCCAAGGGCACGGCCCAGCTCATGCAGGTGCGCGGCGGGCTCAACGCCGATGGCACCGTGGCGGCCTACGACTTCGAGACGTCCTACCCCTCCAACGGCGCACCCACGCTGGCCCTGCTGCTCACGCGCACCATCGAGCCCGTGGCGCAGGCCTACGAGATGGGCGACCGCACGGCCCGCCCGCCCTACCAGTACGACAACCTGCGCGTGGCCGTGAACGACATGCCGCCCATCGTGCGCGCATCGTGGCTGCGGGGCGTGTCGGCGCTGCCCAACTCGTTCGCGCACGAATCCTATGTGGACGAGTTGGCCACGGCGGCGGGTGTGGACCCGGTGCAGTTTCGCCTGCAGTTGCTGGATGACCCGCGCGCTGCCGAGCTGGTGCAGGCCACCGCCGAAAAGGCGGGCTGGATTCGCCGCACCGGTCCGCAGCAGCGCGAGCTGGATGGTGACTGGGTGCAAGGCCAGGGCTTTGCCTATGCCCGCTACATCCACAGCAAATGGCCCGGTTTTGGCGCCGCCTGGGCGGCCTGGGTGGCCGATGTGGAGGTCAACAAAAAGACTGGCGAGGTGCATGTGCGCCGCGTGGTCGTGGGGCACGACGCGGGCCTGATGGTCAACCCCGCCGGTGTGGAGCAGCAGGTGCACGGCAACGTGCTGCAGACCACCAGCCGCGCGCTCAAGGAGCAGGTG
>JADMJR010000305.1 GCA_018780365.1 Acidovorax sp.
TCGCCTCCACCTGGGAAGGCATCAAGGCCGCCGAGCAGCTGGAGCGCAAGGGCATTCACACCAACCTCACGCTGCTGTTCTCGTTCGCGCAGGCCGTGGCCTGTGGGGATGCCAAGGTGCAGCTCATCTCGCCCTTTGTGGGCCGCATCTACGACTGGTACAAGAAGCAGGCCGGTGCGGGCTGGGACGAAGCCGCGCGCAGCGGTGCCAACGACCCGGGCGTGTTGTCGGTCACGCAGATCTACCACCACTACAAGCACTTCGGCATTGCCACCGAGGTGATGGGTGCGAGCTTTCGCAACGTGGGCCAGATCACGGCGCTGGCGGGCTGCGACCTGCTGACCATTGCGCCCGAGCTGCTGGCCCAATTGGCCGCGAGCGACGCACCGCTGCAGCCCGCGCTCAACGCCGATGCGGCGCGCCAGCTGGACCTGCCCGTTGTCAACTACGACGAAGCCGGTTTCCGTTATGCGCTCAACGAAGACGCCATGGCCACGGAGAAGCTGGCCGAGGGCATCCGTGCCTTTGCGGCCGATGCGGTGAAGCTGGAAAAGCTGATCCTGGCGGTGTAAACGCGTCAACAGGTTCGCTGGCGGGAAAAAGCCCCGTCTAAAAAAGCGCCTCTCGGGGCGCTTTTTTAATGCAACGGGATCTTGAGGCCCACGCGCAGGCCGTGTGGCGCGAGGGGCTCGGCAAGGGTGTCGCCACCGTGCCGCTGCGCAATGCCCTTCACGATGGACAGGCCCAGGCCGCAGCCGCCGGCTTTGTCCGAGCCGCGCCAAAAGCGCGCGAACAGGTCGGAGAGGTGCTCGGGGGGCACGCCGGGGCCGTCGTCTTCCACCACCAGCAGGGCCTTGCGGCCCGGGGCCGTGGACACCCGCACCGTGACGGTGGCGCCCGGGCCCGCGTAGTGCAGCGCGTTGTCGATGAGGTTGTTGAGCGCTTCGCGCAGCAGCAAGGGTTGCCCTTGCACCATGAGCTGCTCATCGCCTTCATAGCCCAGGTCCATGCCCTGCGCCAAGGCGCGTGCGGCCCATTCGCGGGCCACCTCGCGGGCCAGGGCGGCCAGGTCGATGGTCTGCAGGGTCACCGTGGACTCGGAGCGCGCCAGCTGCAGCAGCTGGTGCACCAGGTGGGCGCTGCGCTGCGCGGCCGACAGCACTTTGTGCAGGCGCGCCTGCACGGCCGGTTCGTGGCTTTCGTGCAGGGCCAGCTCGGTCTGGCCGATCAGCCCTGCCAGCGGTGTGCGCAACTGGTGCGCGGCGTCGTTCAGAAAGCGCTTTTCCTTTTGCTGGCCCCGGGCCACGGCATCGAGCAGGCGGTTGATGGTGCTGGCGAGCGAATGCACTTCCTGGGGGGCCGAGGTCAGCTCAATGGGGGGCAGGGGGTTGCTGGCGCCATGGGGGCGGGCGCCGGCCTGCTCGATCTGCGCCTCCAGGCGCTTCAGGGGCTGCAGCCCGCGCAGCACGCCCGCATACACCAGCGCGCTCAGCGCCAGCCCCATCAGGCCCATGGGGATCAGCATCTGCGCCAGCAGCTCCTGGGCAATGCGCTCGCGCACCGTGAGGCTTTGGGCGACCTGCACGCGCAGGCGCTGGCGGGTGGATGCGGTGCCATAGTCCACGTCCAGCAGGGCCACGCGCACGGGTTTGTCGTCCACCCGGGCCTGGTACAAGAACGCCTCACCCACGGCCACTTCCACGGGCGGCGGGGGGGGCAGTTGGGCGTTGCCCAGCAGGAAACGCCCGGGGGGCGACGACACCATGTAGGTGATGCGGTCGGCCGGGTCCTGCTCCAGGATGTCCTGCGCGGCCTTTGGAAAGTCCACCAGCAGCCCGTCGCCAATCGGCTTGATCTGCCGCGCCAGCGCGCGCACCGACTGGGTCAGCGTCTGGTCGATGCCTTTTTCACCGTTCTGCAGCGCAATGCGCCAGGCCAGAAAACCGCCCGACAGCCACAGCACCAGCTGTGGCAGCAGCAGCCACAGCAGCAGCTTGCGTTGAAGAGAAACGCCGGGAACGTGGCGCATGTCAGCCGTCCAGCGCGTGTGGCATGAAACTGCCGCTGCCCAGGCCAGGGCCGCCGCGCAAGGGCTGCCACACCGCGCAGCACCTCAGGGGTGGGCTGCTTCGCTTCACGGTTTTTCCAGCATGTAACCCAGGCCCCGGATGTTGCGAATGGCCAGGTTGGACTGGTCGAGCTTCTTGCGCAGCCGGTGCACATACACCTCCAGCGCGTTGGAGTTGAGTGGCGCCGCCGTGGTTTGCCCGGGCTCGGGCGGGCTGGCGCGCCAGGCGGCGAGCACATCGTCGCGCGTGACCACTTCGCCGCAACGGTGCACCAGCAGCTCCAGCAGCTCCCACTCGCGCTGCGTGAGGTCGAGCAGGTCGCCATTGAGCGCCGCCGCATGGCTGGCGTGGTCCAGCACCAGGGGGCCGATGGTGGTGCTGGCGCCGCCCGCAGCGCTGCTGGCCTGTGTGAAGGCGGGCTGCCGCGCGCGGCGCAGCATGGCCTGCAGGCGGGCCTGCAGCTCCTGCATGTTGAAGGGCTTGGTGAGGTAGTCGTCGGCCCCGGCATTGAGCCCGAGCACGCGGTCTTCCACGCCGTCGCGGGCTGTGAGGATCAGCACGGGCAGGCCCGCAATGTGCGCGCGCGCCCAGGTGAGCAGCTCCATGCCATCGGCGCCGGGCAGCCCCAGGTCCAGGATGATTCCGTCCACCGCCTGGTCTTGCAAAAGGGCTGTTGCCTGCGGCACGCTGGTGGCTGTGCAGACGCTGTAATCGAGTTGCTGGAGTTGGCCGGTGAGTGCGTCGAGCAGGAGGGCGTCGTCTTCGACAATAAGTAGCGTGGCCATGGATTGAGCATATCAAAGCCCCTTGCGGCGGGCCCTGTGTGGGCCTTCTGCGACTCTCAGGGAAAGCCCTGAGAATTAAATTAATTATTGTAATTAAAGTACCGACTGCGCTGAATGCCACCGGGTTCGCGGCGCAGCAACGGAATCAAAACAACGTCGAGGAGACAAGGGTATGTGGAAGATGACAAAGACCGCCGCTCTGGCGGTGGGCCTGGCGGCAGCGATGTCCGCCAGCGCGGGGGAGGTCGAGGTTCTGCACTACTGGACTTCGGGCGGCGAGGCAAAGTCGGCCGCCGAGCTCAAGAAGATCATGCAGGGCAAGGGCCACACCTGGCGCGACTTTGCCGTGGCTGGCGGCGGTGGCGACAGTGCCATGACGGTGCTCAAGAGCCGCGTGATCTCGGGCAACCCTCCCTCGGCGGCCCAGGTCAAGGGTCCGGCCATCCAGGAATGGGCTTCCGAAGGCGTGCTGGCCAACGTGGATGCGCTGGCCAAGGCCGAAAAGTGGGACGAGGTGCTGCCCAAGGTCGTGGCCGACGTGATGAAGTACAAGGGCAGCTACGTGGCGGCCCCCGTCAACGTGCACCGCGTGAACTGGCTGTGGGCCAGCTCCGACGCGCTCAAGAAGGCCGGCGTGGCCACCATGCCCAAGACCTGGGATGAGTTCTTTGCCGCTGCCGACAAGCTCAAGGCGGCCGGCCTGGTGCCCGTGGCCCATGGCGGCCAGAACTGGCAGGACTTCACCACCTTTGAATCCGTGGTGCTGGGCGTGGGTGGCGCCAAGTTCTACCAGGACGCCCTGGTCAAGCTCGACGACAAGGCCCTGAACAGCGACACCATGAAGAAGTCGCTGGAGACCTTCCGCCGCATCAAGACCTACACCGACCCCGGCGCCCCGGGCCGCGACTGGAACCTGGCCACGGCCATGCTGATCCAGGGCAAGGCAGGCTTTC
>JADMJR010000311.1 GCA_018780365.1 Acidovorax sp.
ACTACGCGGCCATGCTCACCGGCCAGCCCCAGTCGCTCAAGAGCCGCCTGGGCACCATCGGCCCGCGCGATGCGGCAGCGCCCGAGGTGAACAAGGACCTGCCCTGAGACCCCCATCAGCATCCGCTGCGGGACCTGCAGCGGTGTTTGTTGTGTTTGCTATAAAAATAAGAGCTTCTTGCGCATGATGGACGCGCGCAAGGGCCCGATTTGATTCATATTTTTTGAGGGAATGCCATGAGAAAGCTGTGTGGGGTGGCCGTGGCCGCCATGGTGTTGTGGACGGGCGCCGTGGCCCAGGCGCAGCCGGTGTACAAGTGGGTGGATGCCGAGGGCAAGACCCACTACGGATCGCAGCCGCCGCCCGCCAAGCAGGACGCCGAGCCGCTCAAGCTGCAAAGCAACAACGGCAGTACCAAGAGTGCATCGCCGTCCGCCAAGCCCGCCCAGCAGTACAACCCCGATGGCACCAAGAAGATCCCCAAAGACGTGGAAGAGTTTGGCCAGGGCATGAAGACGGCGCTGGAAAAGGTGGACGGTAAACCGGTGGCGCTGAACTGCTCCGCCGCCGTGGACAACATCCACTACCAGGCCGACCAGATGCTGGAGGTGGGCCAGAAGAACGTGCGCGACGGCTACATGGCCCAGGCCGAATATGACAAGACGGCCCCCAAGATCCGCGAGGCCCGGGGCAAATACAGCGTGTCGGACTGCCAGGCGTCGTCGGGCAACAAGAAGTCGTTCTACCAGTGCATGTCCAGCAGCAACAACCATGTGATGGGCTGCGACAAGCAGCACAAACACTGAAACACCGAGGGCGCACTGACGCCTTGCCGCTGAGGGGCGGCCCCCGCTTGGCGCCCCGGCCGGGGCACGACGCGCCCGCTCTGGGGAGCGCGCCTTCTAGACGTTGTGCAGCACCTCGCCTTGGCGCAGGGCGGCACCAGACCGCACCAGTTCATCCGCCAGGCTCTGCAGCCACTCGGTGTCTGTCTGGTCCGCAAAGTGGCGCTGGCGCAGCATGCCGAAGTAGGGCGTGGCCTGGGCCCAGGCGGCCAGGTCCTGCAGGCTGATCTGCTGCCACTCCAGCAGCTTGTACTTGAGCAGCACCTTGGCCGCATAGAGTGCATGTTTGGCCGGGTTGCGCACAAAGCCGTCCAGGCGGCGGCGCGCCCCGTCGATGGCGCGGGGGGCATCGGCAAACACGGGGCCGTGGCCGGGGATGACGACCTGGGGCGCCAGCTTCTCGATCACATCCAGCGTGGCAGCGACCTCGGCAAAGGCGTCGTCACCTTCCAGTTCAGGGAACACCACGCCAAAGCCGTTTTCCCACAGCGCATCGGCCGAGATCAACACGCGGTCTTGTGGCTCGAACAACACCACCGAATGGGGGTCGTGCCCCGGCGCGGCATGCACCTGCCAGGGCTTGTCGCCCAGCAGCACGCAGGAGTCGGGCATGAGCAGCGTATCGGCCCGAAAGGGCGGGCATTCCTGCCCCGTGGGGGTGTAGCTGAGCGCATAGGCATCCCACTGGCGCACATGGTCGGCCTGGCCGGGCGGGATGGCCGTGAGCACGCCGGGCCAGGCCTTTTGCAGCGCCGCGTTGCCGCCGCAGTGGTCGCTGTGCAGGTGGGTGTTGAGCACGCGGTCCAGCGCGCGGCCTTGCAGCGTGCCGCGCACCAGCTCCACGGTCTGCTCGGCATGGCTGCAGTAGCCGGTGTCCACCAGGGCCGTGTCGTGGTGGCCCATGAAGAGGATGTTGTTGGCTGACAGCCAGCCGCGCTCCAGGACGGTGATTTCGGGGGGCAGGAGATCGTGGGGCGCGGGGCTGTGGGGCATGGGTGGCAAGAGGGGGAGTCGGTTGCTGCGGCGGCGGGGACGCCACGGCATGCAGGGTCTGTCCAGCGTACCGCAGGTGCCAGGGGAAAGAAGCCCTCCAAAACCCGCAATCCGTGGGGGGCTGGTGCTGCCGGAGAAGCGCAGACACAGAAAAAAGGGCGCCGAAGCGCCCCTGGGTTGGCGGGAGGGTGCGGGGCCACCCCGCACGCCGCGCGTCAGGCGGTGGGGGAGCGCAGCTCGCGCCGCAAAATCTTGCCCACGTTGCTCTTGGGCAGCTCGTCGCGGAACTCGATGTACTTGGGGCGCTTGTAGCCGGTGAGGTTCTGGTGGCAATAGTTGGCCACCTCGTCTTCTGTCAGGGCCGGGTCGTTCTTGATGATGAACACCTTGATGGCTTCGCCCTGTTTTTCGTCAGGGATGCCGATGGCCGCACATTCCACCACGCCAGGGCACAGGCTGATGACCTGCTCCAGCTCGTTGGGGAACACGTTGAAGCCGCTCACCAGGATCATGTCCTTCTTGCGGTCGATGATGCGGGTGTAGCCCTGCGCGTCCATGATGCCGATGTCGCCTGTGCGCATGAAGCCGTCGGCCGTGAAGGCCTTGGCGTTCTCTTCGGGCTGGTTGTAGTAGCCCGCCATCACGTTGGGCCCCCGGATGCAGATCTCGCCCGACTCGCCCTGGGCCAGGCTGTTGCCTTCGTCGTCCTTGATGGCGATGTCGATGCCCGGCAGCGGCAGGCCGATGGTGCCGCTGAACGTGGTGTTGATCACCGGGTTGTTGGTGCCGATGGCGCAGGTCTCGCTCATGCCCCAGCCTTCGATCATGGTGCTGCCCGTGACCTTCTGCCACTGCTTGGCCGTGCCTTCGCTGGCCGCCATGCCCCCGGCCTGCGACACGCACAGGTGCGAGAAGTCGAGCGTCTTGAACTGCGGGTTTTGCAGCAGCGCGTTGAACAGCGTGTTCACGGCGGGCAGCATGTGGAAGGGGCGCTTCTTGAGTTCGGCAATGAACTTGGGGATGTCGCGTGGGTTGGGGATCAGCGTCATGCTGGAGCCCTGGCGGATGGCCAAGAGGCACAGCGTGAGCGCGAAGATGTGGTACAGCGGCAGCGCGGCAATGCTGTTGGCCTTGCTCAGGTCGCCCACCTTGGACAGGGCCGGGCTGAACCACGCCTCGGCCTGCAGCGTGGCGGCCACGATGTTGCGGTGGGTCAGCACCGCCCCTTTCGACAGGCCCGTGGTGCCGCCGGTGTACTGCAGGAACGCAATCGAATCGAGCGTGGCCTGGCTGGGCGCCAGCGACTTGTGCTCGCCCACCGACAGCGCCTTCTTGAACGTGACGACCTTGCGGCCACCGGTCAGCGGCAGTTCGTAGGCAGGCACCATCTTGGCCAGGTGGCGCACGGCAAAGGTGATCCATTTGCCGAACCAGAAGCCCAGCAGGTCGCCCATCGAGGCCATCACCACATGCTGGACGGCCGTGTGGTCGATCACATCGGCCAGCGTGTGGGCGAAGTTCTCCAGGATCACGATGGCTGTGGCGCCCGAGTCCTTGAGCTGGTGCTCCAGCTCGCGGGCGGTGTACAGCGGGTTCACGTTCACGCAGGTGTAGCCTGCGCGCAGCACGGCGGCCATGGTCACGCCAAACTGCGGGATGTTGGGCAGCATGATGGCCACGCGCGCACCAGGCGCAAGGCCCAGGCTTTGCAGGTAGGCGCCCAAAGCGGCCGAGCGGCGCTCCAGCTCGCCATAGGTCATCCACTGGTCCATGCAGACCGAAAACGGGCTCGATGCGTGTTTGCGGAACGACTCTTCCAGCAGGTGGGCCACAGAGCGGTATTGCTCGGGCTGCACATCGTGCGGTACGCCCGGGGGGTAGCTCTTGAGCCAGATCTTTTCCATGCGCGTGTTTCCTTGTGCTCGCTAAGGTGGTGTTCCCCGCCGATCCCGGGGTGGGCACAGATTGTGGAAGCCAGGGGCGAAATGGACTACCGGGCTTGTCCTAGGGTGCGCGCCAGTTGGGTCTCGCAGGTGACAGGGTCGGCGTCGAACAGCTGATCCACCAGCGCCCGCTCGCGCTCTTCGATGGTGGCCAGGAACTGCTCCACCCCGCCGCGCTGGCGTGCGAGCTGGCCAAAGGTGTCAAACCCCGCCTCCAGAAACTTCTGCAGCGCGCCCATGCCCGCCGCGTTCGCCGGGCCGCGCATCATGCGCAGCATCATCCGCAGGCCGGGCGTGCGGGTCAGGCGCGCCAGGTTGGTGCCCATGGCCAGCACGCGCTGCAGCTGCTGCTGGCGGGCGTGGCGCTGGCCCACGGTGCGCCAGGCGGCGGTGTAGCGGGCCGGGTCGTTGGCTGCGTCGGCAGCATGCGCCAGCCACGCACGGCCCATGTCCTGGTCCAGTCCTTCGGTCTGCGCATGCAGCACCGCCAGGGCCACGGCCGTGTTCACCACCGGTTGGGGGAACATGGTCTGCAGCGTGCCGGCGATGCGGCCAAACTGCAGGTCGCGGTCGGTGTAGTCGGTGTCGCTGTACAGCTCTTCCAGAAAGAACCGGGCTGCCGGGCCGAACGAGGGCGAGCCCATCAGGTCTGCATAGGTGCCCCGAAAGCGCCGCGCCTGCAGGGTCTTGACCGTGCCGACTGCTGCCCCCAGCGCGGGGTCGCCCGTGCGGTGCAGCCGCAGCGCGGTCACGTCGGCAATGCAGTCGCGGATGGTCTGGGCGGCATCCATGGAGCGGTCCTTGTGGGTTCAGGTGGGGTGGGGGCGAGGCCGCACAATGCGGTTTGCTGAATTACAACATCGCTCCCCCATCACCATGATTGCGCGCTGGCAACGAAGTTTTGTTCTGTTCATCCTGCTGTCTGTAGCCGCCTGGCTGGCCTGGCAATGGCCACAGTCTCCCGCACAGGCGGTGTGGGGGGCCTTGTTGCCGCTGGCCATTTACCTGCTGGTGATGGCGCTGCAGTTTGTGCTGATGCACCTCACCAACCGCACCGACGCAGCGCCCCGTGCGCGCGTCTCGCAGGTGTTGGCGGCCTGGGGGGCTGAGGTGCTCATGGGGCTGACCGTGTTCTGCTGGCGCCAGCCGTTTCGCCACCGGTCGCTGCCCGACTGGCTGCCCGCGCAGCCCACAGGCCAACGCGGCGTGGTGCTGGTGCATGGGTTCATGTGCAACCGGGGGTTGTGGCTGCCGTGGTTTGCCCACCTGCAGGGCGCTGGCCATGCGCATGTGGCGGTGAACCTGGAGCCGGTGATGGGCTCGATTGACGAGTACGCCGACATCATTGAAGACGCTGTGTTGCGGGTGACGGCCGCCACGGGCCAGGCGCCGGTGTTGTTGTGCCACAGCATGGGCGGCCTGGCTGTGCGGGCGTGGCTGCGGGCGCACCAGGCGGATGGGCGGGTGCACCGGGTGCTGACGCTGGGCACGCCACATGGCGGCACCTGGCTGGGGCGCTTCAGCCGGGCGGTGAATGGGCGGCAGATGAGCCTGGCGGGGGACTGGGTGGTGGAGTTGCAGCGGGCTGAGCCGGCGGGGCGGGCGGCGTTGTTCACCTGCTGGTACTCGAACTGCGACAACATCGTGTTTCCTGCGACCACGGCGGCGTTGGCGGGGGCGGACAACCGTTTGGTGCAGGGGGTGGCGCATGTGGAGATGGCGTTTGATCCCCGGGTGGTGCGGGCTTGCCTGGAGGAGATTCGGAGGGGGTGAGTTTTGGGTTGAATTGCTTCTACCGCCTTTCCATAAGGCGCTGGTAGCTACTGTTTTTGTAGCTTTTGACCGTTCGGACTGAGCTTGTCGACGCCTTGGCGTGCTGGTTTGGAAGGTGTGCTTGGGTTGAGTGCGGAGGCCGGGAGTCGCCCGGCATGCGAGTAACTTTCTTTTGCTTCGCCAAAAGAAAGTCACCAAAGAAAAGGCGACCCCCAGTCTGCGACCCCTTCGCGGTGCGAAGGGGCAAACCTGCGGCGGGGCGGTTGCGGGGTGCGCCGTGGAACTCGCTTTGCGCTGGCGCGCGCCGCTCGGACAACCACGGCGAGTCAGTTAACGAGGCATGGGCGCTCCGACGCCCATGCTCACCCCGCAACCGCCCCGCCGCAGGCGCAGCCAGCAGGGGGTTGGGCAGCCGAACAGCCAAACAGCCGCACGGGCCTTTGCTTCGCTCGGCCCAGTCTGCGCAGCGCGAGACGCTAGCGCCCGCGAGATGGGGCCGAGCGAAGCGATGGCCCGTGTGGATGTCCGATTCGTGGGTCCCTTTCACGAGCACCGCAGGTTGCCCGCAGCGAAGCGAAGGGACGCAGCGTGTAGGGTCGCCCTTTCTTTGGTGCCTTTCTTTCGGCGAGATGAAAGAAAGTTACTCGCCTGCCGGGCGACTCCCGGCCTCCGCCCCGAAACCAGGCATGCCTTCCAAACCAGCACGCCAAGGCTTCGACAGGCTCAGCCAGAATGGCTTGTGAATGCTATGAAAATTATAGCTATTGGCGCAATTTAGACGGGCGGCAGCAGTCAGTTCCATCAAAACTCAAGCCACCACCCCATCCCGCTCATCCGCCGCAAACTCCGGCAACCCCTTGAGCTGCTCGTAGATCGGCGCAAAGTCCGCCGCCGTCATCTCAAACAGCTGCTCAAAACTGTCGATCACAAAATACGTCTGCTGGTACGTATCGATCTTGTAGCGCGTGCGCATGGTGCGCTCCAGCGCCAGCGGAATGCGCTGTGGCTCGGGGCTCTGCACGGAATACGCCAGCTCGCCCGACGAACTCAGAATCCCCGCGCCATACGCCCGCAACTCCCCCGCCTCGCGGATCAGCCCGAACTCGATGGTGTACCAGTAAAGCCGCGAGAGCATCTCGCACGACCCCAGCCCCTGCGCCTTCAGCCCGCCCTGGCCATAGCGCTGCACATAGTCCGCAAACACCGGGTTGAACAGCAGTGGCACATGGCCGAACAGGTCGTGAAAAATGTCCGGCTCGACGATGTACTCGAACTCCTCGGGCTTGCGGATCCAGTCCGTCACCGGGAACTTGCGGTTGGCCAGCAGCGTGAAAAACGGCACCTCGGGGATCAGCCCCGGCACGCCCACCAGCTCCCAGCCGGTGGCTTTGTACAGGCGCTCGTTGACCTCTTCAAAACGCGGAATGCGGTCGCTCGCGCCCAGGGAAGGCAGGGCGTCAATGAACGCCTGGCTCGCCAGGCCGGGTAGCAATGCGCGCTGGCGTTCGTACAGACGGCGGTAGGTGTCGTGGTCGGCGGCGGTGTAGGCCGCGTAGTCCTGCGGGCAGGTGTAGTCCTCGCTGGCGCGCGAGTAGTCGCCACGGGGTGGGCGGGTGGATTGACCATAGACGACGGGGGCTTGTCCCATTTTTTTCTCCTTGGCCGTCGTGTGGTCGGCGCGCCGCGAAGGTGGTGCGCACGGGGGCCGACGGCGGTTAGTCGATCTTGATTTTTGCGGCCCGGATCAGGAACTCGTACTTGCTGTTTTCCGAGCGCACAAACTGCGCAAACCCGTCGAGCGTCAGCTCTTCGGGCGTGATGCCCATCTTCTTGAACTTCTCCTTGCCAGCGGGCGAATGCATTGCGGCGCTGAACGCGTTGGCATAGCGGCGTGCGTCCGCATCAGGCAGCGAGGCCGGCGCGAACAGGCCGAACCAGGTGGACACGTTGAAGCCCTGCACGCTGTCGTTGATGCTGGGCACGTTCGGCAGCGCCTCGTTGCGGCTGAGGGTGGTCACACCCAGCGCCAGCAGCTTGCCCGACTGGATCTGCGGCAGCGCCGATGCCAGGTTGTCAAACACCATCAGCACCTGGCCGGATTCCAGCGCGGCCAGCGCGGGCTTGGAGCCCTGGAAGGGCGTGTGGCCCATCTTGGTGTTGGTGAGCGACTTGAACATCTCGGCCGAGATGTGGCCGATGCTGCCGTTGCCGCCCGATCCGTACTTGGCCTGGTCCGGGTTCTTCTTGAGGTACTGCACCAGCTCCGGCGTGGTCTTGATGCCCAGCTTGGTGGCCTGTGCCGCGCTGACCACCAGCACGTTGGGCGTGCGGGCCACCAGCGCGATGGGCTTGAAGTCCTTGATGGCGTTGTAGGGGAAGTTCTTGTACAGCCAGGGGTTCACCGCGTGCGTGGCCACTGCGCCCATCAGCACCTGGTTGCTGGTCTTGGGAGACTTGGCCACCTGGTCTGCACCTGTGCCACCGCCTGCGCCGGGCTTGTTCTCCACCTTGATGGTGCCCAACTGGGTGGTGCCTTCTGCCATGATGCGGGCCGAGATGTCCAGCGGGCCGCCGGCGGGGTAGGGCACCACGATGGTGAGGGGGGCAGCGGGGCTCTGCGCCAGCGCGGCGGTGGCCGCCATGCTGGCGAGGAAAACACTGAACAGGGTGCGACTACGGAGCGACATCGGGATCCTTTTGAGTTCCGGGGAGCGCGCAGTATAGGCACCTGTTCAGGGTAAACCCTTGATGTCTGATGACTTAGGCGTTCAGCACGCCACGGCGGATCTGGTCGCGCTCCAGCGACTCGAACAGCGCCTTGAAGTTGCCTTCGCCAAAACCGTCGCGGTAGTCGCCTTCGCGCTGGATGAATTCAAAGAACACCGGGCCCAGCATGGGGGTGGAGAAAATCTGCAGCAAGAGGCGTGGCGTGCCGTCGGCCGTGGAGCCGTCCAGCAGGATGCCGCGCGACT
Organism: Acidovorax sp.; assembly: GCA_018780365.1. GTDB lineage: Bacteria > Pseudomonadota > Gammaproteobacteria > Burkholderiales > Burkholderiaceae_C > Acidovorax. The sequence continues at coordinate 8,527 of JADMJR010000311.1, forward strand.
GCAGCTCGGGCACGGGCTGGCCGTGGCCGGGCAGGCGGGTGTCCAGCATTTCGTAATAGACATCGTTCGGCGCGGTGGCCAGCGAGACGCCGGCCAGGCCCAGCTTGTCCACCACGTCTTGCAGGTTGTCGCAGATCAGCGCAATGTGCTGGATGCCTTCGCCGTTGAACTGCATCAGGAATTCTTCGATCTGGCCGCCGCCCTGCTTGGATTCTTCGTTCAGCGGGATGCGGATCTTGCCGTCGGGCGCGGTCATGGCCTTGCTGGTCAGGCCCGTGTATTCACCCTGGATGTCGAAGTAGCGGATTTCGCGGAAGCCGAACAGCTTCTCGTAGAAGTTGGCCCAAAAACCCATGCGGCCGCGGTACACGTTGTGCGTGAGATGGTCGATGAGGTTCAGGCCGTGGCCCACAGGGCGGCGGTCCACGCCTTCGATGAATTCGAAGTCAATGTCGTAGATAGACTTGCCGTCTTCAAAGCGGTCAATCAAATACAGCGGTGCGCCGCCAATGCCCTTGATGGCGGGCAGGCGCAGCTCCATGGGGCCGGTGGGGATCTCGATGGGCTGGGCACCCAACTCCAGCGCGCGGTTGTAGGCCTTGTGGGCGTCCTTCACGCGAAACGCCAGGCCACAGGCCGAGGGGCCATGCTCGGCGCCGAAGTAGGCGGCCTGGCTGTGGGGCTCGCGGTTCAGGATGAAGTTGATGCCGTTCTGGCGGTACAGCACCACGTCCTTGGAGCGGTGTTTGGCGACCAGCGTGAAGCCGAGCTTGTCAAACACCGCCTCCAGCACGCCGGGCTGGGGCGAGGTGAACTCGACGAACTCGAAGCCCATCAGGCCCATGGGGTTGTCCCAGGCATCCAGCTGGGCGGTGGTTTCTTGCGGCAGGGCGGCGTTCATGGGGTGTCTCCGGCATTCGTTGATGAATGTCATGGACTGTAGGCGCGCCCTGCCTCATGTTTCTGGCGAAATCAAGAGGCTCTGGCCTTTGATTTGCAGGAATCTTGTGAATGATCAAATTTCAACGCAGGCTGGCAGCGCAGTGCGGCGGCTGTCCCGCCTCCTGTCTGCGCCTCGCGTCCAAACGCGGTCAATCGGGTTCAAGCAGGTTCAAGCAGGTTCAAGAGCCCGAGGTGCCGGCGTTGAGTTTGCGCAGGGCCAGGGCGGCGTCGATGCGCTGCTGCTCTTCGGCCGAGAAGAGTTGCTGGCGCAGTTGCTGCAGCCCGGCGCCGTCCCCCTGCTGGGTGCGGGCCTGGCTGTACTGGTCCAGCCGCTGCTGCCAGTGCTGTTCGTCCCGGTCCAGCTGGGCCATGGCCTGGGCGGCTGCCTCGCCGTACTGCACGCTGCGGGTTGCATGGCGTGTGCGCTCGTCGGCATTGCTGGCGTTGAAGGCGGCGGTTTGTGCGGCAACCACCATGTGTTCGGTGGCTGCATTGCGCTCGGCGCGGCGCTCTGTGGAGAGTTCGTGCTCGGCCGCCTGCAGGGCCTGGGCGCGCTGGTCCGGGGTGAGCTGGGTGTTGCGCGCAATCTCCAGGCGCGCCAGGGTGTAGCGGTCCAGCTCGGCTTCGCGGGCAAAAAGGGCGTCGTATTCGGTGTCGTCAAAAAACTGCTGGCGCACCTTGTGGCGTGCCTCCAGCGCATCGCGCAGCGCGCGTGGGTCGGTCAGGTCCTGCGGGGCGCGCAAGCTGCCCAGTGCCACGCGGTAATCCACGTAGCGCTCGGCCAGCGCCAGCGCGCGTGTGGCCAGGGCGGCAGGGAAGTGTTTGCCAACCAGCGCAGCCAAGCGCTGCTTGAGGGCTGCGGGGTCGTGGGTGTCGCCCGCTTCCAGCAACAGGGCTTCCAGCGTGTGGCGCAGGCCATTCACCAGCAAGGGGTCGGCCGTGCCCTCCATGCCGCTGGTGCGGTGTTGTGCCCCTGCGGCTGCATCCGCGCCCTGCGCGGGCGTGGGGTGCAGGCCGGGGGGGTGGAGCAGCGCGGCGGCCGCGCTCACCGGCACCGCAGGCCGCACCCCCACACCGGGCCAGCCCGCAGGGCCCGCCAGCCACCAGGCCACGGCGGCCGAGGCGATGATGACCAGGGCCGCTGCTGCCTGGGTCCGGGTGCGGGTGACCATGGCTTACAGGCCCTGTTGCTTGAGGCGGTTGGCGTGCTGGCGGTACAGCGTCACCGGGTCGGTGGAGAACCAGTCGCGCAGGCCCAGCAGCTGGTTGACTTCATCCAGGTGGTTCTGGCGGTAGTCACCCAGGTGTTTGCCCAGCCGCGACGAACAGGCCGACACCAGGCCATCGTTGGCCTCGCCAAACACCAGGCTCAGCACGCTGAGCAGGCCATCGCTGGCGTCGAGCACGTTGGTCAGGGGTTTTGTCCCTGTCCACGAGTAATAGCGCACACCATTGACCAGCTCGGCCCCGCTGCCGCAGCCGCTGGGCAGGGCTTGTGGAAAGCGGCGGTTGAAGTCGGCCAGGCCGGCCGTGGTGAGCGAATCCAGGGCCGCCGTGGGCATCTGGGGCAGGCCCGAGCCACCGGAGGTCAGGTTGATGAGCGCCACCAGCGCCGACGCTGCGCCGCTGGCCAGGGTCTCCGACACCGAGCCCGCAGGCGCCACGCCACGCAGGATGTCGGCCACGCGCGAGCCCTTGTTCACGCCCCCGATGGAGGTGACGGACGCCACCAGCTGTGGCGCCACGCCCGCTACGTAGCGTGTGGTGGGCCCACCGTGCGAATGGCCCACCAGGTTCACCTTGGGCGCGCCGGTGATCGCGAGGATGGTCTTGACCTGCGCGAGCAACTGCTCGCCCCGCACCTCGGAGCTGTTGGCCGCCGACACCTGGGCTACATAGACCTTGGCGCCGCCCTGGCGCAGCGCGTCGGGGATGCCATAGAAGTAGTCGACGCCCAGGGCCGAGTCAAAGCCGAACAGGCCGTGTACCAGCACGATGGGGTATCGCGTTTGTGTATAGCCCGTTTGTGCTTGCGCGCTCACCCCCAGCAACAGCAAGCCCGCTGTGGCCGCCAGCACCAGTCGCCGCAGCAAGCGGCTGAAAAATCCGGTCATGTGTTTGTCTCCGTTGATGTGATTTCTTATGTTTGCAAAAAAGAACGACCGTTTGTTTTTGCGAGGTTTATTTTTCGTGGAGGCGACCGGTGTCACTATCGGGACATACCCGAGCCCGCAGGTGGTTGAGCGCAAAAGGACTGGATTTCGTAGAATCCTGCGCCATGAAAGCCTTTGACGCACTAGACAAGCTGGATCGGGCCATCCTGCGCCGCCTGCAGGACAACGGGCGCGAAACCTACGACGTCATCGGCGAGCAGGTGGGCCTGTCGCCCAGCGCCGTGTTGCGCCGGGTCAAGCGGCTGGAAGACAGCGGCGTGATCCACCGGTATGTGGCTTTGGTGCAGCCCGAAGCCGTGGGCCTGGGGCTCACGGCCTACCTCAACGTGCGGCTCGAAAAACACACCGAAAGCCACAAGCGCAACCCCATGGACCTGTTCCGCGCCAGTGTGCAGACCTGGCCCGAGGTAGTGGAATGCGCCTCGCTCACGGGCGAGATGGACTACCTGCTGCGCGTGGTGGTGGCCGACATGGCGCACTACAGCCGCTTCATCATGGACACCCTGCTCAAGCACCCCAGCGTGCAGGACTGCAAGACCAGTTTTGTGCTCGACCGCGTGAAGGCGACCACGGCCGTGCCTGTGTGACGGGGAGGGCGGCAACTGCGGACAGGTGTTGCCGGGTGCACCACTCCGCTATACGCTTGGGGTGCCTTGGCGGTGGCGGTGGTTTGGCCTGTCGTCAGGGCGACCGATGCGGTGGGCTGGTGGCGGTTGATTGCTCTTGAGTTGAGAGCGTGAATGCCATGTGCAAACTGCTGAAAAGCCCTTTTTCCATGGGTTTTGAGTGAAGTCACTATTTTGCTGCGCTGCAGCAAAATCACTGGAAATGATTGGGGAAAACCCTTACATTACAGGACATGATCGCAACCAAAGACTGGCTCAAGGCATCCTGGTACGCCGGCAGGGACATGCTGCGCCCGGTGACGGGTGGCCCTTCTGCCGGTGACATCCGTATCAAGCAGGAGGTGCCCATGATGGTTCCTATCCGCGCCCTGGGCCCCTCCTACCGCGAGCGGATCACCCAGCATCTGCTTCAGCTGGAACCCGCAGACCGCTATCTGCGTTTTGGCTATGCCGCCAATGACGAGCAGATCCGCCGCTATGCCGAGCAGCTCAATTTCGACCGCGACGAGATTTTTGGCATCTACAACCGCCGCCTGGAGTTGATCGCCATGGCGCACCTGGCCTTCTCGGAACACCCCGAGCACAAACACTGCGCCGAGTTTGGCGTGTCGGTGCTCAAACAGGCCCGGGGCCGCGGTTTTGGGGCGCGCCTGTTCGAGCGTGCCGTGATGCATGCCCGCAATGAAGGCGTGAACATGGTGTTCATCCATGCGCTGTCGGAAAACACGGCCATGCTCAAGATTGCGCGCAACGCCGGCGCCACGGTGCGCCGCGATGGCTCCGAATCCGAGGCCTATTTGCAGATCCCGCCGGCGAGCCTCGATACGCGCATGGCCGAGATCGTGGAACAGCAGTTCGCCGAGGTGGACTACCAGCTCAAAAAGCAGGCCAAGCAGTTCTGGGATTTTCTGGCCAACGTGCAGGAAGTGCGCAGCGGCGTGCAGCACGCTCGCCACCAGTCGGCCGAATAACGGTCGGGCTGGGGCTGTGTGGGGCAGGCAGGGCCAGCGTGTGGGCCCTGTCACAACAATCCGCTATCCTAGGGGCCTGATCCACTACCGCACGTCCTGCACTCCAGACAGTGTCTGACCCGCACCCCGCGCACCCCGGGCGCTTGCCCGAGAGGGAAGACAAGCGCACCTTCCTGCAGAAAGTGGCCGAGTTCATCCACCCGGGGCCGGACTCCACGGAAGAACTCATCGAAACCCTGGCCGAGGCCGAAGACAACCAGGTCATTGGGGCCGAGTCGCGCGTGATGCTGGAGCGCGTCATCCGCATGGCCGACATGACGGCAGGCGATGTGATGGTGGCCGCGCCGCGCATGGACCTCGTCAACATCGACGCCCCTTTCGACGAGCTGCTGCACCTTGTGATCAGCACCGCGCATTCGCGGTTTCCGGTGTACCAGGGGGAGCGCGAAAACATCATCGGCATCCTCATGGCCAAGGACCTGCTCAAGCTGCAGCGGGCGCCCGAGCTGAACATCCGCGCCTTGCTGCGCCCGGCCGTGTTTGTGCCCGAGAGCAAGGGCCTGAACGACCTGCTGCGCGAGTTTCGCGGCAACCGCAACCACCTGGCCACCGTGATCGACGAGTTTGGCCGTGTGGCCGGGCTGGTCACCATCGAGGATGTGCTGGAGCAGATCGTCGGCGAGATCGAGGACGAATTCGATATTCCCGAGGACGACGGCGACATCTTCGGCCTGGCTGACCGCACCTACCGCGTGAGTGGCGATACCTCGGTGGAGCGCGTCTGCGAGGCCTTTGATGCGCTCATCCAGAGCAGCGACCCCGATGAGAGTTTTGACACCATTGGCGGCCTGATCGCCCACGAAATGGGCCATGTGCCCAAGCGGGGCGAACACCTGCAGCTGGGCGGCCTGCACTTTGTGGTGCTGCACACCAAGGGCGGCGCTGTGCGCTGGTTCAAGGTGTCCAAGGTCGAAGACGGCAGCGCTGGCGGTTGATGTTGCGAGCCTCCCCGACGATGCGCGGGCCCCTGCAGGCGCTGGTTGCGCTGGCTGCCGGGTGGGCGCAGGCGGCGTCGCTCGCCTGGCCCTGGAGCGGGGAGCCCTTGTGGTGGCTGCAGCTGGTTTCCATGGCCACGCTGGCCTGGCTGGTGCGGCCGGGGGCAGGGATGGCCATCCCTTGGCAGCGGGGTGCTCTGATCGGCGGCGTGTTTGCCACGGCGTGGCTGGCGGGCACGTTCTGGTGGCTCTTCATTTCGATGCATGCCTACGGCGGTCTGCCGGCGCCGCTGGCGGTGGCCGCAGTGCTGGGGCTGGCGGCCTTTCTGGCCAGCTACTATGCGGCCGCCTTGGCCTTGTTTTGTCGTCTGACGCCCGTCCATCAAGCGGGAGCTGCTCTGCTTTTCGGAGCGCTCTGGCTCCTGGCAGAGCTGGCGCGGGGTGTCTGGTGGACGGGGTTCCCCTGGGGGGCGGGTGGCTACGCCCATGTCGATGGCCCTTTGGCGGTGCTGGCGCGCTACCTGGGCGTCTATGGGCTGGGGGCGGTGGCCGCTGTGCTGGCGATGTTTGCGGTGCAGGTGCGTCGCCCTGACCTGCGCAGCGGGCGCCTGTGGGCGCTGCTGCTGGTTCTGGGGGCCGTGCTGGCCCTGGCCACGGCGGACCGTTTTTGCGCCGTGAACCTGTGCTACACGCCCTCGCAGCGCCCGCCGCCGTCCTTGAGCCTGGAGCTGCTGCAAGGCAATATCCCGCAGGACGAAAAATTCCAGCCGGGCAGCGGCGTGCCCGTGGCGCTCAAGTGGTATGCCCAAGCGCTGCGCGACGCCAAGGCCGATCTGGTGGTGGCGCCCGAAACCGCCATCCCGCTGCTGCCCCAGCAGCTCATTCCGGGCTACCTGGAGGGCATTCAGCAGCGTTATGCCCAAGGCCCGCAGGCCGCGTTGCTGGGCATCCCGCTGGGGGATGAGGCGCTGGGCTACACCAATTCGGTGCTGGGCATGAGTCCCTCCACCCAGGCGATCCAGGCCACCCAGGCCGAGCCCTACCGCTATGACAAACACCACCTGGTGCCGTTTGGCGAGTTCATTCCGCCGTTCTTCAGATGGTTCACCGCCATGATGAACATCCCGCTCGGTGACTTCAATCGGGGCGTGGTGGGCCAGGCCTCGTTTGCCTGGGCGGGCCAGCGCATTGCGCCCAACATCTGCTACGAAGACCTGTTTGGCGAAGAGCTGGGGGCGCGTTTCATCGATCCCGCCCAGGCGCCCACGGTGTTCGTCAACTTCAGCAACATTGGCTGGTTTGGCGACACGCTGGCCATCGACCAGCACCTGCACATCAGCCGCATGCGCGCCCTGGAGTTCGAGCGCCCCATGGTGCGGGCCACCAACACCGGCGCCACGGCCATCATCGACCACCGGGGCGTGGTCACCCACCAGCTGGCGCGCTACACGCGGGGGGTGCTCAAGGGCGAGGTGCAGGGCCGTGGCCTCACGGCACACGGCGGCTGGGCGATCACGCCCTTTGCCTGGTGGGTGTCCCGCTGGGGGTTGTGGCCGCTGTGGGCAGGGGGGGGGCTGGTGCTGGTGGGAGCCCTGGTGGCCGCAAGGGGCCGCGCGGTGCGGCGCCATTGATCCAGGTCAGGCGCCGACCGAGCTGCGGGGGGCTTGGCAGATCCTTCTTTAGAGGTGACTCCCTATGCCTTGATAATAGAGCCCCGCAAGCGGGGGCTTGTTTTGCGTACAACGATGATTTGAGGCGGGGCACCCGCTGTTCTGGAGCACGACTGAAAATGGCAGATTCCTTTTCCTACGAACAACTGATCGCCTCGGGCGAGGGCCGGCTGTTCGGCGCTGACAGCGGGCGTCTGCCGCTGCCACCCATGCTGATGTTTGACCGCATCACGCACATCGACAGCGATGGTGGCGCGCACGGGCTGGGAAAGATCCGTGCCGAGCTGGACGTCAAGCCCGACCTGTGGTTTTTTGCCTGCCACTTCCAGGGCGACCCGGTCATGCCGGGCTGCCTGGGGCTGGACGCCATGTGGCAGCTGATCGGCTTTTACCTCACCTGGCTGCAACTGCCAGGCCGTGGCCGCGCGTTGGGCGCGGGCGAGGTCAAGTTCACCGGCGAAGTGGGTCCGGACGTGAAGCTGGTGACCTACGAGATCGACATCAAACGTGTCATCAAGCGCAAGCTGGTCATGGCCATTGGCGACGCCCGCCTGCTGGCCGATGGCAAGGAAATTTACGTGGCCAACGACCTGCGCGTGGGCTTGTTCAAGCGCGAGGGTGACGACAAGGACGCAGCATGACGACCAAAAAGCGTGTAGTCATCACGGGCGCGGGCATTGTCTCGTGCATCGGCAACGACCTGGCCACCGTGGAAGCCTCGCTGCGTGCGGGCAAAAGCGGCATCAAGGCCGTCGAAAAATTCACCGAACTGGGCCTGCGCAGCCAGGTAGGCGGCGCGCCCGAGATCGACATCGAAGCGCGCATCGACCGCAAGCAGCTGCGTTTCATGGGCGATGCGGCCGCGTATGCGCAGATCGCGCTCGAAGACGCCATTGCCCAGGCAGGCCTCTCGCCCGAGCAGGTCAGCCATCCGCGCACCGGCCTCATCATGGGCTCGGGCGGCGGCTCACCCGCCAACCAGATTGAGGCGGCCGACACGCTGCGCGAAAAAGGCATCCGCCGCGTGGGCCCCTACCAGGTCACGCGCTGCATGAGCTCCACCGTGTCCGCGTGCCTGGCCACCAATTTCAAGGTCAAGGGCATCAACTACTCCATCACCTCGGCCTGCTCCACGTCGGCGCACTGCATCGGCGCGGCCGCGCAGCAGATCGCCTGGGGCGTGCAGGACGTGATGTTTGCGGGCGGCGGAGAGGAACTGTCGTGGGGCATGTCGCTGCTGTTCGACGGCATGGGTGCGATGTCCAGCAAATACAACGCCACGCCCGAGAAGGCCTCGCGTGCCTACGACGCGAACCGCGATGGCTTCGTGATCGCCGGCGGCGGCGGCGCCGTGGTGCTGGAAAGCCTGGAGCACGCCCAGGCGCGAGGCGCCACCATCCTGGCCGAAGTGATCGGCTTTGGCGCTACCAGCGATGGTGAGGACATGGTGGCCCCGTCAGGCGACGGCGCGATTGCCTGCATGCAGCAGGCCATGGAAGGCCTGAACGCCCCCATCGACTACATCAACACCCACGGCACCTCCACCCCGGTGGGCGACATGCAGGAAGTGCGCGCCATGCGTACCCTGTTTGGCGACAAGGTGCCCCCGTTCTCGTCCACCAAGTCGCTCACCGGCCACTCGCTGGGCGCCACCGGTGTGCAAGAGGCCATCTACTGCATGATCATGCTCAACAAGGGTTTCATCGCAGGTTCGGCCAATGTGGAAACGCCCGATCCGGCGCTGGATTCCATGCCCCTGGTCACACAGACGCGCGATGCCGACCTGACCACAGTGCTGTCCAACAGCTTCGGCTTCGGCGGCACCAACGCCAGCCTGGTTCTGCGCCGCTGGGCGGGGGCTTAACCCGCTTCACGCCCCGGTTCTGCATCACGCCAAACCCGCCCCCGCATCTGCGGCGGTGGGTTTTTTCTTTGGGGCTGTTGGCACCGTCGGTTACTTGCGCGGCCGGGGCGACAGCGCCTCGTGCAGCAGCGCAGGCAACATGGCCAGCATGCGCGTGGCCTGCAGCCCGGGCGGCTGGTGGCTGGCGTGGTAGCTGTACAGCGACATGGGTGGCAGGTCGGGCAGCTCCACCGCCACCATGTGGGCCGGGTCCAGGCGGATGGCCGTGAGGAAATCCACCACCGTCCAGCCCATGCCCAGCCGCACCAGCTCCAGCGCCAGGCGCGAAGTCTGCACCTGGATGCCCGGCCCGCCCGGTGTGCCCAGGCGGTCGGCCGTGTGGTCGATGGACTGGCGCATCGGGTCGTCGCCCACCAGCCGGATGGCGGGCACTTGCGCCAGGCGCGCAGCGGTGCTGGCGGCACGCGGGGCGCGGTCCCACACGGTGCGGGCCACGGCCAGCGACAGGCGGCCGCTCACCAGCAACTCGCTGTGCACCTGCGGGTGCGGGTGCTCAAAAAAACCCAGCCCAAAGTCCACGCTGCGCGTGAGCAGCGCCTGCGTCATCTGGTCCTGGTGGATGGTGCGCACCTCCACCCCTACCTGCGGGTGTTTTTGCGCATGGCGGTGCAGCAGCGTGGGCAGAAATTCGTGGGTGATGGACGGGATGGCCGCCAGCCGCACATCGCCCAGTTCGGTGGTGGCCAGGTTGCGCGCCGTGCGCTGCAGCGCGTCCAGCTGGCGGTGGATGCTGCCGGATTCCACGGCCAGCACCTGCGCCTCGGGCGTGGGCGTGAGGCCTGCAGGTGTGCGGTTGAACAGCCGGTAGCCCAGCTGCAGTTCGGTATGGGCCACCGCCTTGCTCACGGCCGACGGCGTGATGCACAGCAAGCGGCCAGCAGCACTCATGCTGCCGGTCTGCAAAACGGCCTGGAACACTTCGAGCTGGCGCAGGTTCATGGGGAAAAGCGAAAAAACAGCGAGGAAAGGGGTGTGAATTCAATTCACAGGGTGACGCCAATTATTCCACTTGGTTGTGTGTGGATTTCTCATAGGATGCCGCACCGCCCGACACCCGAACATCGGGGCCGGACGGCAGCAGGGCGCCGCACCACCCCGCAGCGCCCGAAGAATGACCCGGAGACACAACCATGCGAATTTTTTCTGCTTCCTCTTCCTCGTCCATCACGCGCCGCTGGTTTGCGGGCGTGGTGCTCTCGGCCTTGTCCACGGTCGCCCTGGCCCAGGCGGCCAAGCCCCATGTGGTGGTGCTGGCTACCGGCGGCACCATTGCCGGTGCGGGCGCCTCGGCGGCCAACAGCGCCACCTATGCCGCCGCCAAGGTGCCGGTCGATAAGTTGCTGGCGGGCCTGCCCGAGCTGGCCAGCGTGGCCAAGGTGTCCGGTGAGCAGGTGTTCCAGATCGCGTCCGAGAGCTTCACCAACGAGCACCTGCTGCGCCTCGGCCAGCGGGTCTCGGCCCTGTCCAAGCAGGCTGACGTGGACGGCATCGTGATCACCCACGGCACCGACACGCTCGAAGAAACCGCGTACTTCCTGAACCTGGTGGTGCGCACGAACAAGCCCATCGTGGTCGTCGGCTCCATGCGCCCCGGCACGGCCCTGTCGGCCGACGGCGCGCTGAACCTGTACGACGCCGTGACCGTCGCGGCCAGCAAGGACGCCGCCGGCAAGGGCGTGCTCGTCACCATGAATGACGAGATCCAGAGCGGCCGCGACGTGAGCAAGACCATCAACATCAAGACCGAGGCCTTCAAGAGCCAGTGGGGCCCGCTGGGCATGGTGGTGGAAGGCAAGAACTACTGGTTCCGCGCCCCGGTCAAGCGCCACACCACGCAGTCCGAGTTCAACATCGACGATATCAAGGCGCTGCCTGCCGTGGACATCGTCTACGGCTACGGCAACATGAACACCACGGGCATCGAGGCCTACGGCAAGGCGGGCGTGAAGGCGCTGATCCACGCCGGCACGGGCAACGGCT
>JADMJR010000331.1 GCA_018780365.1 Acidovorax sp.
CTTCATGGACGAGGCCGAGCGCCTGTGCTCGCGCCTGCTGGTGCTGGACCATGGCAAGAAGATCGCCGAAGGCCGCCCGCGCGAGCTGATTGCCCAGCACCTGGAGCCCGATGTGGTGGAAGTGTTTGGGGTGGGCGCCGTCAAGATGGCCGAGGACGCTACGCTGCGCGCCCTCGCCGCCCGGGTGGAAATCAGCGGCGAGACCGTGTTTTTCTACACCCAGAACGCCCAGCCGCTGCTGCAGGCGCTGGGCCAGCACGGCCACCTGCGCACCCTGCACCGGCCTGCGAACCTGGAGGATTTGTTCCTCAAACTGACGGGGCGGCAGATCCGCGAGTGAGTGCCTTGCGGGCGCGGGGACGGGCCCACCACACGCCACCGCGCCCAAAACATCAAAAAAGATAGCTACTAACGCTTACTGGATAGGCGCCAGAGGCCCATTTGACCCAAATTTTTAGCATCATGCCTTGCGTGGCTTGACCTGGCTGGCCGCCAGCTTGGCATTGGAGCGTGCCGTGTCCACATCGGCCGCACGCGCCAGCGCCACGCCCATGCGGCGCTTGGCGAAGCTCTCGGGCTTGCCAAACAGGCGCAGGTCGGTGTTCGGCACACGCAGGGCTTCCTCCACGCCATCGAAAACGATGCCCACAGCATCCACGCCACCGTAGATGACGGCGCTGGCACCGGGGTTGCGCAGCGTGGTGTCCACGGGCAGGCCCAGGATGGCGCGGGCGTGCAGCTCGAACTCGCTCTGGTGCTGGGTGCACAGGGTCACCAGGCCGGTGTCGTGGGGGCGCGGGCTCACTTCGCTGAACCACACGTCTTGCCCTTTCACAAACAGCTCCACGCCGAACAGGCCCTGGCCGCCCAGGTTGTCGGTCACGGCCTTGGCGATCTGGCGCGACTTCTCGAGCGCGGCCGGGTGCATGGGGTGGGGCTGCCAGCTCTCCACATAGTCGCCGCTCACCTGCACATGGCCGATGGGGTCGCAGAAACTGGTGGCGATCTGGCCATCCGCGCCTGAGTTTGGAGATGCGGCGCCTGCGCCGCCGCGTGAACGCACCGTGAGCAGGGTGATTTCGTAGTCGAAGTCGATGAAACCCTCGACGATCACACGGCCGTGGCTCACGCGCCCGCCGGCCATGGCGTAGTCCCAGGCTTTTTGCACGTCGGCGGGGCCGTCGATCTTGCTCTGGCCCTTGCCGGAGCTGCTCATCACCGGCTTGACGATGCAGGGGTAGCCGATGCCGGCGTCGATGGCCTCCTGCAGCTCGTCGAGCGAATTGCAGAACTTGTACGGGCTGGTGGGCAAGCCCAGGGTTTCAGCCGCCAGCACGCGGATGCCTTCGCGGTCCATGGTCAGGCGCGCGGCACGGGCCGTGGGGATCACGCGCACGGTGCCCGCAGATTCCAGCTCTTCGAGCATGGGGGTGGCGATGGCTTCGATCTCGGGCACCACCAGGTGCGGGCGCTCGGCTTCGATCAACGCCTTGAGCTGGGCCGGGTCGCTCATGGTGATGGTGCGCGCATGGTGGGCCACCTGCTGGCCGGGGGCGTTGTCGTAACGGTCCACCGCAATGGTTTCCACGCCCAGGCGCTGCAGGGCGATCAGCACCTCCTTGCCCAGCTCGCCCGAGCCCAGCAGCATGACTTTGGTGGCATGGGGGGACAGGGGCGTTCCGAGGGTGGTCATGGGAGGTTTTCCAGAAAAAGTGAGGGCAAGGCGGCGACTTTAATGCATGGGTTGCGGGCGCAACCACAGGGAGCAGCAGCGCAGGACAAGCCCGCCCGGATTTATTTGGCACGGGGCGCATCCAGGCCGCGCTTTCGCACGTACTCCCTGTGGCAGCCGGTCTTTCCTGGCCGCTGCGCCCTCAACCCCATTGAAGATAAGGGAACCACCATGCACACCCAGCTCCTGCACCCTCGCCTTGCCCCCTTGACCTGCGCACTGGCCGCCGCGGCCCTGCTGGCGGCCTGCGGCGCCATGAAGCCCTCCGCCAGCCCCATGTACTCACAAGACAGCCTGCCCGACACCATCAAGGTGCCAGCGGGCCACAAGGTCGCCATGGAAACCGTGGGCGTGGGCGAGATCACCTACGAATGCCGCGACAAGGCCAACATGCCCGGCCAGACAGAATGGGTGTTCGTCGGCCCCAAGGCGGTACTGAACGACCGCAGCGGCAAACAAGTGGGCACCTACTACGGCCCTCCGGCCACCTGGGAGTCGGGCGATGGCTCCAAGCTCACCGCCACCCAGCTGGCCGTGGCGCCATCGGGTGCAGGCAACCTGCCGTATCAGCTGGTCAAGGCCAACCCGGCCATGGGCAACGGCGCCATGGCGGGCGTGACTTACATCCAGCGTGTGGCTTTGAAGGGCGGCGTGGCCCCCACCTCGGCCTGCGCGCCCGCCAACAAGGGCGAGCGCCAGATCGTCAAGTACCAGGCCGACTACATCTTCTGGAAGGCCGCGTAGGCAGCGCCCCCGACGCCGGCACAGCGCCCCGCCAGCGCACCCGTGGAACGGGCTCCGCCAGGCCACCGGGTGCGTCCCCCTTGAGGGACGGCGCGCAGCGCCTCAGGGGGTCAATACTGTTTGTACGGCAGGAACTTGCCCGACAGGACGACGTTCACGCGGTCACCTTTCGGGTCGGCCTCGCGGGTGATGTCCATGCTGAAGTCGATGGCGCTCATGATGCCGTCGCCAAATTCCTCATGGATCAGCTCCTTGATGGTGCTGCCGTACACGCTCACGATCTCGTACCAGCGGTAGATCAGCGGGTCGGTCGGCACGGGCGTGGGCAGTGAGCCTTTGTAGGGCACCACCTGCAGCCATTTCTGCTCCTCGGCCGTCAGGCCAAAAATCTTGCCCAGCACCTTGGCCTGCTCGGGCGTGGCGGTCATCTGGCCCAGGCACAGGGCCGTGGTCCATTCCTTGGACTGGCCGACCTTCTTGGCGATGGCATGCCACTGCAAGCCTTTGGCGACCTTGGTGCTGATGATTTTCTCGGTGACATCGGTGCGGTTCATTGGGGGCTTCCTCGGGGGTTGAAAAGACATCAAAGGACACCCCCAACCCCAAGCAATGCCTGTGCCTGCCAAACCGCCCCCAAGGCACACAAGGGCTGGCGGCGCCGAATTCGGCATCGCACAATAGGCACATGCAGACCGCTTCCACCTCCCCCACTCCAGCCCTGGCCGACGTGCCTCCCCCACCTTCCGCATGGCGAGTGCCCAGCCTGTCAACGCGCTGGTGGCCGGTGTTCATGCGCAATCTGCTGGTGTGGCGCAAGCTGGCCATCCCCAGCCTGGTGGGCAACATTGCCGAGCCGCTGATGTGGCTGGTGGCCTTTGGCTACGGCATGGGGGCCCTGGTCGGGCAGGTGAATGTGGGCGGCGCGGCGGGCGATACCAAGGTGCCCTACATCCTGTTCCTGGCCAGCGGCTCCATCTGCATGAGCGCCATGAACGCGGCGAGCTTTGAGGCGCTGTACTCGGCCTTCTCGCGCATGCATGTGCAAAAGACCTGGGACGGCATCATGAACGCGCCGGTCAGCCTGGACGACGTGGTGCTGGCCGAAATGCTGTGGGCGGCGTTCAAGGCGCTATTCACCGTCACCGCCATCCTGGGCGTGATGCTGGCCCTAGACATCAGCCACAGTCCCAAGCTGCTGGTGGCCTGGCCGGTGCTGCTGTTTGTGGGGGTGATGTTCTCCAGCATCGCGCTCATCTTCAATGCGCTGGCCAAGGGGTATGACTTCTTCACCTACTACTTCACGCTGGTGCTCACGCCCATGATGTT
>JADMJR010000159.1 GCA_018780365.1 Acidovorax sp.
TGGCCACGCGGCTGTGCGGGTACTTTCCGGGGCGCACGCTCAAGAAGGTGGGCGATCTGCCTGCGGGTGTGATCCTGCAGTGGCGGCGCTGGTGCCTCGACCCGGGCTACAGCGTGGGGGCCGAAGGGCCTGCGGTGGCGCAGAGTTATGGCGCGGTGCGGTTCCCAGTGCTGGCGCTGTCGATGGCCGACGACGAGCTGATGACCTTGCGCGGCACACACAACCTGGTGAATTTGTACGCCAACACCGAGCGCCGCGTGGAGAGCATCACCCCGGCCGACCTGCAGGTGCGCCGCATTGGCCACTTTGGGTTCTTTCGCGACCAGTTCCGCCAGAGCCTGTGGCCGCGCGCAGCGGCTGCGTTGGCGGGCTTGGGCGGTTGTGCCCCCTGAAGTCACCGGTACGACGGCCTGATCGCTCATTTGGCGGCACACTCGCAGCATCATGACGACTTCATCCTCACACCAACACCCCCTGGACGAAGCGCTGCAACTGGCGCCTTCGCCGTCCGCTGGCGCAGGCCAGTACGAAGGGCAGACCCACCCCGGCTACTGGAACATGGTGGGCCCGTTTGGTGGCATCACCGCCGCCTCGCTGCTGCAGGCCATCCTGCAGCATCCCGACCGGCTCGGCGACCCGCTCTCGCTCACCGTCAATTACGCGGGTGCACTGACAGCCGGTGCGTTCACCGTGCAGGCGACGCCCGTGCGCACCAACCGCTCTACCCAGCACTGGACGCTGTCGATCCTGCAGACCGGTGCCGACGGCGCACAGGTGGTCACCACCACCGCCACGGCCGTGACGGCCGTGCGCCGCGAGACCTGGAGCGTGGGCGACGTGCCCATGCCCCAGGTGCCCCCGCCCGCAGAGCACAAGGCCATCGTGGCGCCCCCGGGCGCAGTCGAATGGCTCAACCGGTATGAGATGCGCCCCATTGCCGGCTTCATCCCGCGCACCTGGGACGGCAGCGGCGACCACAGCCTCACGCAGTTGTGGATGCGCGATGCGCCGCCCCGGCCGCTCGACTTTATCGCGCTGTCCGCATTGGCCGATGTGTTCTTCCCCCGCGTGTGGCTGCGCCGTGCGCGCCAGGTGCCTGCGGGCACGGTGTCCATCACCGTGTACTTCCACGCCACGGCAGAGCAGCTGCAGGCCACGGGCACCGGCTTCCTGCTCGGCCAGGCGCGCGGGCAGGAGTTCCGCAACGGTTTCTTCGACCAGACCGTGCAGCTCTGGAACGAGGCTGGCACCATGCTGGCCACCAGCCACCAGATCGTTTACTACAAGGAATAGGAAGTCGGCCCGTTGCTCTGCGCGTGCACTCTCCCCTCCATCCATCAGCCCCCGGAACCTTCACCACCATGACCGAAGCCACCCAAGACATCCTCGCCCACACCGAATCCGGCGTGACCACCATCACCTTCAACCGCGTGGACAAGAAGAACTCCATCACGCGTGACATGTACGCCGCCATGGCCGATGCACTCGACGCCGCCAAGGCCGACGCCAGCGTGCGCGTGGTGGTGTTCCAGGGCGACGTGGCCATCTTCAGCGCAGGTAACGACATCAGCGACTTTCTGCAACAGCCGCCTGCCACGCAGGACTCGCCCGTGTTCCGCTTCCTGCGCGGCATCGCCACCTTCCCCAAACCCGTGATCGCCTCGGTGTGTGGCCCGGCCGTGGGTATTGGCACGACGATGCTGTTCCATTGCGACCTGGTCTATGCGGGCGACAACGCCGCGTTCTCCATGCCGTTCGTCAATCTGGGCCTGTGTCCCGAGGCGGCATCGAGCCTGCTGGTGCCGCAGATGCTGGGGTACCACCGCGCTGCTGAAGCCTTGCTGTTGGGCGAGCCGTTCATGGCCGAGGCTGCGTTGGAGGTGGGCCTGGTCAACCGCGTGGTGCCACCCACCGAGTGCAATGGCGTCGCGCAGGCGCAGGCGAAGAAGCTGGCGGCCAAGCCGTTGTCGTCGCTCATCGAAACCAAGCGGTTGATGAAGGGTGGGCAGACGGCGAAGGTGCTGGAGGTGATGGCGGAAGAGGGTGAGAGCTTTGGGCGCATGCTGCGCGAGCCGGCAGCGCGGGAGGCTTTCTCTGCGTTTATGGAAAAGAGGAAGCCTGACTTCAGCAAGAGCTGAAATCAGTTCCCTGCGTGAGCGGCGCGGACTGCGAAGCAGGCCGATGGCGGTTTCACTAAAAGCGCTTGCCGAATTTCGGTGCACTCTCACGCCTTGGATTTTGGTTATTTTGGCTGCTGGCGCTTTTCTATCAAGCGTTAGCCGCTATTGTTTTTGTAGTCATCGAGTTTCCACCTGCCGTTCGGGCTGAGCTTGTCGAAGCCTTGGCGTGCTTGCTGATTTGGCGGCATGCCTGGGTTGAGGGCGGAGGCCGGGAGTCGCCCGGCATGCGAGTAACTTTCTTTTGCTTCGAAGCAAAAGAAAGCCACTGCGCCGCCGGGCGCACACCCCGGCCTCCGCCCTCTGCAAAGACACACAGGCAACTATAAAAACGGTAGCTTCCAACGCTTTATGGACGGGCGGAAGAGGCCAAAATGCATCCAAGAATTCAGCCGACAAAAGCATTGCCCAGTCCGAGAGCTTATTTTTACAAAGCACTTGCTTGCTAAAAATAAACAGTTTTGCTATCGTGCCTGCATGGACTCACCCGTGCCGCGCACCCGCGCCATCGCCCCCACTCTCAAGAAGCCCCCGGCCCGCCCCCGCAGCAAGGCCGTAGCGCCCCTTAGCGTCCACTCGGCACCCACAGCAAAACCGACTGCCGAAGAACCCACCCGCCGCCCCCGCGGCCGCCCGCGCAAAACCGCCGAAGAACTCGACGACGGCAACCGCCGTCGCAAGCTCATGGACGGCGCGGCCAAGCTCTTCCGCACCCAGGGCTTTGCTGCCACCAGCACGCGTGACATCGCGGCGGCCGCAGGCATGCACAGTGGCTCGCCCTTCTACCACTTCGAAAGCAAAAGCGCGCTGCTCTACGCGGTGATGAGCGAGGGCATGACCATGGCCACACAAAGCCAGCAGCAGGCGCTGGATGCGTTGCCAGCCCAAGCCACGCCACGCGAACAGTTGCACACACTCATCCGCCACCACTTCGAAATCCTGCTCGGGCCGCGCAGCAGCTTCATCCCGGTGATGTTGTACGAATGGCGCTCGCTCACACCTGCGCAGCGCAAGGGCATTGCCCGCATCAAGGACAGCTACGAGGCCACCTGGATGCCTGTGCTCGACGCGCTAGCCAAGCAGGGCGCACTGCAGGCTGAGCCCGGTGTGGCGCGGCTGTTCATCTTTGGGGCGCTCAACTGGGCGGTGCAGTGGTTCTCGCCCAAGAAGGGCAAGTCGCTCGACGAGCTCACCGACGAGGCGCTGGCGCTCTTTATCCGTTCATAGCAATCAAATAAAGGCTGAATCACCATGGCCCCCACGATTCCCAACGGCTACCAGTCAGTGTTTGCTCCGGGCCTGTTCGATGGCCAGGTGGTGGTCGTCACCGGCGGTGGCTCCGGCATTGGCCGGTGCACGGCACACGAACTGGCACACCTGGGAGCGCATGTGGTGCTGGTCGGGCGCAAGCCTGAAAAGCTGCTGGCCGTGGCCGAAGAGATCACCGCCGATGGCGGCCGCGTGTCGTGCCAGGTGTGCGATATCCGATCCGAGGAAGGTGTGGTGGCGCTGGTGCAGCAGATCATCGCTGCGCAGGGCCGCATTGATGCGCTGGTCAACAACGCGGGCGGGCAGTTCATGTCGCCGCTCGAATCCATCA
>JADMJR010000365.1 GCA_018780365.1 Acidovorax sp.
TTCAGGCCCTTCATGTCGGCGACCGACTTGATTTCCTTGCGATACCAGCCGCCCATCTGCGTGCCGGTGTTACCACCTGCGAAGCTGATCATGCCGTAGCCTGCATAGAACTCGTCCATGAGCTTGCGGCCATTGCCGTGCATCATCCAAGCGTTCATCTGGCGCGAGTTCATGCCGAACGGAATGGCAGAGCCCAGCGCGAAAGCGGGGTTCTTGCCGTAGAAGTAGTACGGCACGGTGTGGCACATTTCCACGGAGCCTTGCTGCACGCCGTCAGCCACGCCCATCGCAGGCATCAGTTCGCCGCCAGCGTGCACCGAAATCTCGAACTTGCCGCCCGACATGGCCTTCACCGCATTGGCAAACACCTCGGCACCGCCGTAGATGGTGTCAAGGGGCTTGGGGAAGCTCGACGCAAGGCGCCAGCGCACGGCAGCCTGTGCGTGAACGGCAGGCGCAACACCCGCGGCCAGCACGCCCGCGATGCCCGCATGCTTGATGATTGAACGACGATCCATGTGGTTATCTCCGAAAACTCGATTGCACAACTTGGCGCAACGGGCGGTAACCCACGGGCCAAGAACCTTTTTACCGGAGTCGATTGTAGGAACATGCCCTGTGCCGGATTTGCGGGTTTTCCCGTGAAATCCCAGACGCCCGATCAGGGCTTCAGGGTTCTGCAAGCATCGGCTGCGCACCGCGCACGCAAGGCCGCAACGGACCGCGTCGCCCGGAAGCGGCGTCAGATCTTCTGTGCCGACATGAAGGTGTCGTAGCGCGCTTCGGCAAAGCGGAACCAGAGGATCTGGTCACGCTGGAAGTTGCGCATGTCACCGTAGATCTTCTTCCACTCAGGGCTCTTGGCATCGTTCTCCGCGAAGACCTCCATGGAGGCCTTGAACGAGACATCCATCACGGCCTGGGAAAACGGCAGCACCTTGGTCTTGGCCGCAACCAACTGCTTGAGCGCCGTGGGGTTCAGTGCGTCGTACTTGGAAAGCATGTCCGAATGGGCCAGTGCTGCAGCGGCCTCCACAATGAGCTTGTTGTCTGCGGAAAGGCTGTCAAATGCCTTGCGCTGGATGAAGAAGTCCACCTCCGGCCCACCCTCCCACCAGCCCGGGTAGTAGTAGTAAGGGGCGACTTTGTGGAAGCCCAACTTCTGATCATCGTAGGGCCCCACCCACTCCGCTGCATCAATCGTGCCTTTTTGCAGCGCCTGGTATATCTCGCCGCCAGGAATGCTCTGCGGAATGGCCCCCAGCTTGGACATCACCTCTCCGACCAGCCCCCCCCCCAGTCGCATTTTCATGCCCTTGAAGTCGCCGGGATTCTTGATTTCCCGCAGGTACCAGCCCCCCATCTGGGTACCCGTGTTCCCACCGGCAAAGCTGACTATGTTGAAGCCCGCATAAAACTCATTCATGAGCTTGCGGCCGTTGCCGTGCTGCATCCAGGCACTCATCTGGCGGGCATTGAAGCCAAAAGGGATGGCAGAACCCAAAGCAAAGGCGGGACTCTTTCCGTAAAAATAGTACGGAACGGTGTGCGCCATCTCCACAGAGCCGCCCTGCAACGCATCCACGACTCCGAAGGCGGGCATGAGCTCGCCACCTGCATGCACCGAAATCTCGAAACGGCCGTTTGTCATCGTTTTGACCGCCCTCGCAAACACCTCGGCACCGCCGTAGATGGTGTCCAGAGACTTGGGGAAGCTGGATGCCAGGCGCCATCGGATGGATGCTTGTGCAAACACTGCAGGTGCCACGCCGGTGGTCAGCACCCCGGCAATACCTGCATGTTTGATGAGGGAACGGCGCTCCATAAGACTTGTCTCCATGAGTGAGTGACAGGCAATGGAGCAGAACACCTTCGCGACGCCCAGCGCAGGCCTTGGCCTATTGCCTTTGGTCACGATTGTAGGAGTGCAAAGACTCTTGAGCTCTCTTGGTTTTCCCGGCCTTGCGAGGGGGCACACCACGCCACAAGCCCCACGCCACAATCACCGGAGGAAAGCCGCAAACCAACGCACAGGCCGTGTGGACAGCCTTCTAAAAGACCCGCGCGTAAGTCCGGTTAGTGCGAAAAACGAAGCGCAATGGCCTTGCGAATCCCCGCCGCATCCAGCCCCTGCAGCGACAGCAGCTTGGCCGGGTCGCCATGTTCGATGAACACATCGGGCAGGCCCAGCTGCAGCACGGGCCGCACGATGCCCATGGCATTGAGCGCCTCGGTCACTGCGCTGCCAGCACCACCCTGGATGGCCCCCTCTTCGAGCGTGACCAGCGCATCGTGGCGCTCGGCCACTTCGCGCAGCAAGGCCTCGTCAATCGGCTTGGCCCAGCGCATGTTGACCACGGTGGCGTCGAGCGACTCGCCCGCCTCCAGTGCGGGGTACAACAGGGTGCCAAACGACAGGATGGCGATGCGCGGCGCCTTGGCGTCCGTGCCCAGACGCTCACGGCGGATCTCGCCCTTGCCAAACGGCAGGCCTTCCAGCCCCGCCAGCGGCGCCACGCCCGCACCGCTGCCACGCGGGTAGCGCACAGCCACAGGGTGGTTCTGCTCGAATGCGCTGGACAGCAACTGGCGGCACTCGCGCTCGTCGGCCGGGCAGGCCATGCTCATGTTGGGAATGCAGCGCACGAAGGGAATGTCGTAGGCGCCCGCGTGCGTGGCTCCGTCGGCGCCCACCAGACCTGCGCGGTCGAGCGCAAACACCACCGGCAGGTTCTGCAACGCCACATCGTGGATCAGCTGGTCGTAGCCACGCTGCAAAAAGGTGGAGTAGATGGCCACCACGGGCTTGGCGCCCTCGCAGGCCATGCCAGCGGCGAAGGTCACGGCGTGCTGCTCGGCAATGCCCACATCGTAATAACGATCGGGGAAGCGCTTTTCAAACTCGACCATGCCCGAGCCTTCGCGCATGGCGGGCGTGATGCCCACCAGGCGCATGTCCTGCGCGGCCATGTCGCACAGCCACTGGCCGAACACCTGGGTGAAGGTGGGCTTGGGTGCTGCGGTGCTTTTGACCAGGCCCACGGCGGGGTCGAACTTGCCCGGGCCGTGGTAGGCCACGGGGTCGGCCTCGGCCAGCTTGTAGCCCTGGCCCTTTTTGGTCACCACATGCAGGAACTGCGGGCCCTTGAGGCTTTTGATGTTCTCCAGCGTGGGGATCAGCGAGTCGAGGTCGTGCCCATCAATAGGGCCGATGTAGTTGAAGCCGAATTTCTCGAACAGCGTGGCAGGCACGACCATGCCCTTGGCCTGCTGCTCGAAGCGTTTGGCCAGCTCCAGCAGGGGCGGCACCGGGCGCAGCACGGTCTTGCCCACGTTCTTGGCGGCCGCGTAGAACTGGCCGCTCATGAGCTGGGCCAGGTAGCGGTTGAGCGCACCCACGGGCGGGCTGATCGACATGTCGTTGTCGTTGAGCACCACCAGCAGGCTGCAGTCGGCCACGCCCGCGTTGTTCAGCGCCTCGAAGGCCATGCCGGCTGTCATGGCGCCGTCGCCGATGATGGCCACGGCGTGGCGGCTCTCGCCCTTGCGCTTGGCGGCCAGGGCCATACCCAGTGCAGCCGAGATGCTGGTGCTGGAGTGCGCCGTACCAAAGGTGTCGTAAATGCTTTCGGCACGCTGCGGAAAGCCCGAGATGCCGCCCATCTGCCGCAGCGTCTGCATGCGGTCGCGCCGGCCGGTCAGGATCTTGTGCGGGTAGGTCTGGTGGCCCACGTCCCACACCAG
>JADMJR010000191.1 GCA_018780365.1 Acidovorax sp.
TCGAACAGGGCCGCGACGACGGCATGTTCGAGTTCAACGACACCAAGATCACCGCGCTGGCCGCGTGCAGCCTGCCGGGTTTTCTCTACAACTGGTACCGCCCCGACGGCCGCCTGTCGGAGGACGCGGTGGCGCGGGAGCTGGCACAACTGGCCTGGCGCGTGCTGGGCTTGCGGCGCACCCGCAAGCGGGAAACCGCATAGCACCCCACGCCCCTCTGCGGCGGCGCCCCGTCAGACCAAGACAAGCCTTACAACGACAGGAGACAAAGACACCATGAATACCGCCTTCCTCACCACCCCACTGGCCGCCGCGGCGGCCCTGCTCATCGGCACGGCCGCCAGCGCGCAGGAGACCTTCAAGGTCGCCTACATCGACCCGCTGTCGGGCCCGTTCGCCAACGTGGGTGAGCTCATGCTCACGCACACGCAGTACGCCATCGAGGACATCAACGCCAAGGGCGGCGTGCTCAAGGGCACCAAGCTACAGCTGCTGCAGTTCGACAGCAAGCTCTCGGCGCAGGAGAGCCAGAGCGCGCTGCAGGCCGCCATCGACCAGGGGGCCAAGGCCATCGTGACCGGCGGCTCCGGCTCGTCGGTGGTCACGGCGCTGGTGCAGGCCGCAGCGCGCCACAACCAGCGCAACCCGGGCAAGGAGATCCTGGTGCTCAACCACTCCTCCATCGACCCCGAGCTGACGGGCAAGGCGTGCAACTTCTGGCACTTCCAGTTTGAAGCCAACACGGCCATGAAGATGAAGGCGATTGCCAACTACATCAAGAAGCAGCCGGACATCAAGAAGGTGTACCTGCTGAACCAGGACTACGCGCACGGCAAGCAGTGGGCGCACTACGGCCGCGAAATGGTGGGCCTGGCGCGGCCCGACATCCAGTTTGTGGGCGAGGCGCTGCACCCCATCGGCCGCGTGAAGGACTTTGCGCCCTACCTTGCCAAGGTCAAGAGCACCGAGGCCGACTCGGTCATCACCGGCAACTGGGGGCAGGACATGACGCTGCTGCTCAAGGCGGCAGGCGACGCGGGCTACAACCTGCGCTACTTCAACCACAGCGCGGGCTCCATCCCCGGCACGGTGCTGGCGGTGTCGCAGGCCAAACAGGGCCAGCTGACCTGGGTGGCCGAATGGCACCCGGGCCAGGCCGATACGCCCAAAGTGGATGCGCTGGCCAAGACCTACAAGACCAAGACGGGCAAGGACTTCCTCGCGCCGCGCATCGAGATGACGCCGCGCTTCCTCGCCGCCGCCATCAACAAGGCCCAGTCCACCGACCCGGTGAAGGTGGCGCGCGCGCTGGAAGACCTGACGCTCGACTCGGTGGTGGGCCCGGTGCGCATGCGCGGCGAAGACCACCAGCTGCTGCTGCCGCAGGTGGTCAACACCATCGCGCCGGTGGACGGCAAGACCGTGAAGGTGGGCTGGGAAGGCACCAACTACGGCTTCAGAACCGATGCGGCCTACACCGGCAACGAGCTGGCGCAAGGCACCGAGTGCAAGATGGCACGGCCCTGACGCCACGCCGCAGCAGCGCGCGGTAGTCCCCACGGCGGCAACAGCCACGGGCCGCCGCTACCATGGCCGGTCATTGCCTTCATTGACCCGACCCACAAGGACCGCGCCCATGCCCGACTTTCGCAGCGACACCGTCACCCAGCCCACGCCCGCCATGCGCGAGGCCATGTTCAAGGCCCCGCTGGGCGACGATGTGTTTGCCGACGACCCTTCAGTGAACGCACTGCAGGAACATGCCGCCGAGCTGCTGGGTTTTGAGGCCGCGCTGTTCGCCCCCTCGGGCACGCAGACCAACCTGATCGCGCTGTGGGGCCACTGCCAGCGCGGCGACGAGGCCATCGTGGGCCAGAGCTGGCACACCTACCGCTGGGAGGCGGGTGGCATGGCGGTGCTGGGCTCCATCCAGCCCCAGCCCGTCGAAACGCAGCCTGACGGCACCCTGCGTCTGGCCGACATCGCCGCCGCGATCAAGCCCGACGACCCGCACTTTGCGCGCACCCGCCTGGTGGTGCTGGAGAACACGACCGGTGGCCAGGTGCTGCCGCCCGCCTACATCGCCGAAGTGGCGCAGCTGGCGCGCAGCCGGGGGCTGGCGATGCACCTGGACGGCGCACGGATGTTCAACGCCGCCACGGCCAATGCCGCGCGTAACGGCACCGATGTGTACGACGAGGCGCGTTCGCTCTGCCGTCATTTCGATTCGGCGTCGCTGTGCCTGAGCAAGGGCCTGGGCGCCCCGGTGGGCTCGCTGGTGCTGGGCTCGCGCGACTTCATCCGGCAGGCCCGCCGCACCCGCAAGATCCTGGGCGGCGGCATGCGCCAGGCCGGGGTGCTGGCCGCTGCGGGCCACCATGCACTGGACCACCATGTGCGCCGCCTGGCCGATGACCACGCAAACCTGGATCGCCTGGCGCAGGGCCTGGGCGACGCCAACCGCAGCCACCCCGTGCTGCAAGGTCGCATCACGGTGCTGCCGTGGCAGACCAACATCCTGTTCACCGATCTGCACGCCGACGTGGCGCCCGCCTTCACCGCGTGGCTGGCACAGCACGGCGTGCGCGTGACCAGCAGCCTGTATGGCGGCGCCACCCGGCTGCGGTGGGTGACGCACCTGGATGTGAGCGAGGCGGATGTTCAGGCGGCGCTGGACTGCGTGGCGCGATTCCGGTTACCAGGCTGATACGCCCAAGGGGTCAGGCGGCCGGGTAACTCCGGCCACCAAACACTCCGGTGCCCACACGCACCAGCGTGCTGCCCGCCTGGATGGCGGCCTCCAGGTCGGCGGTCATGCCCAAAGACAAGGTGTCGAACTGCGCAAGACCCGGCTCCTTCAGCACAAAAATTTGGTCAAAAAGTGCCTTTGCGCGCATGTGGATTGCCAGTTGCGCTTCCAATTCAGGAGCATGGTCGGGGATGGCCATGAGCCCCCGCACCACCAGCCGTGGCAGTTTTGCGACAGCCCGCGCCAACTCCAGCGCATCGGCGGGCGCCACGCCCGACTTGGTGGGGCCACCGTCGATGTTGACCTGGATGCATATATGTAACGGCGGCAGGTGCTCAGGGCGCTGGGCCGACAGGCGCTCGGCGATCTTGAGGCGGTCCACCGTGTGCACCCAGTCGAAGTGCTCGGCCACGGGGCGGGTCTTGTTGCTCTGGATGGGGCCGATGCAGTGCCACTGCAGCGCCACGCCGGGCGCAGCGGCGCGCAGGGCGGCAATCTTGTCCACCCCTTCCTGGATGTAGTTTTCGCCAAAGGCGCGCTGGCCAGCGGCCACCGCTTCCAGCACCGCGTCGGCAGCGAAGGTCTTGGAAACGGCCAGCAGGCCGACGCTGGCCGGATCGCGCCCAGCGGCCGTGCACGCCTGCGCCATCCTGCCCAGAACCTGTTGGAGGTTGTTAGCAATCGTGGTCATAATGTTTGGCAAGCGTACCAAACGATAGAGGGACTCCGTGGACATCACCCAACTGCTCGCGTTCAGCGTCAAGAACAAGGCCTCCGACCTGCACCTCTCTGCTGGTCTTCCGCCCATGATCCGGGTCCACGGCGACGTGCGGCGCATCAACGTGGATGCGCTGGACCACAAGACGGTGCATGCCATGGTGTACGACATCATGAGCGACTCGCAGCGCAAGACGTATGAAGAGTTTCTGGAGGTCGATTTCTCGTTCGAGATCGAAGGCCTCGCGCGTTTCCGCGTCAACGCCTTCAACCAGAACCGGGGCGCCGCCGCCGTGTTCCGGACCATTCCGAGCAAGATCCTGACCCTGGAGCAGCTCAACGCGCCCAAGATCTTCGGCGACCTGGCCCTGAAACCGCGTGGCCTGGTGCTGGTGACTGGCCCCACGGGCTCGGGCAAGTCCACCACGCTGGCGGCCATGGTGAACTACCTCAACGAATCGGAATACGGCCACATCCTCACGGTGGAGGACCCGATCGAGTTCGTGCACGAATCCAAGAAGTGCCTGATCAACCAGCGCGAAGTCGGCCCGATGACACTGTCGTTTGCGGCGGCGCTCAAATCTGCACTGCGCGAAGACCCGGACGCCATCCTGGTGGGCGAAATGCGCGACCTGGAAACCATCCGCCTGGCCATGACGGCGGCAGAAACGGGCCACTTGGTGTTTGGCACGCTGCACACGTCGAGTGCCGCCAAGACCATTGACCGGATCATCGACGTGTTCCCCGCCGAAGAAAAGGAAATGGTCCGCGCCATGCTCTCCGAATCGCTGCAGGCCGTGATCTCGCAGACGCTGTGCAAAACCAAGGACGGCTCGGGCCGTGTGGCCGCGCACGAGATCATGCTGGGCACCAGCGCCATCCGCAACCTGATCCGCGAGGCCAAGGTCGCACAGATGTATTCCACCATCCAGACCAGCAACAGCGTGGGCATGCAGACGCTGGACCAAAACCTCACCGACCTCGTGCGGCGCAACATCATCAGCCCGGCCGAAGCCCGCGCCAAGGCCAAGATCCCCGAGAATTTCCCTGGCTGATCCACGCCCATCCATGTACCTTGCGGCCCCACCAACGGCCGCATACCGGAGCACCGTATGAAAGGCATTCTGAGCCTTCTGAAAATGAAAACCCGTGGCGGCAAGGCGTCGGAGGACCACACGGATTCCGTGCTGTTTTCCACCGCGTTCGCGGGCCAGGGGGTGGACGACTCGATGCTGGTGCCCTGGGAGGCCCGTGCTGTCGAAGTAGGCGCCAAGCGCCTGCCCACCAGCCGTGGCGGCAAGCTGCTGCAAGGCCTGTGGGCCAAAGACAAGTACATGGCGCACCTGGACAAGGACGCCGTGGAGCGCATGGAGCGCTTCTTTGAGTTTGCGGCCATCCCCTCCAACCGCGACGTGATCCGCCAGGATGAATATGGCAACTTCATGGTGGTGCTGCTCACGGGTACCATCGCCGTGGACCGCGTTCAGCCTTGGGGCGAACAACTGCGCCTGGCCGAAACCCGGCCCGGGGACATCCTGGGCGAGATGTCGCTGCTCGACAGCGGCATCCGATTTTCGGCCTGCACCACGCTCACCGACTGCGAGATCGCCGTGCTGAGCGCCGAGGCCATGGACGACATGATGAGCAAAGACCCCCAGCTCGCCGCCAGCCTGATTGCACTGCTGGCGCGCAAGCTGTCCCTGCGTCTGCGCGTGGTGAGCGCGCGCTTGAGCGACAACCAGAAGTAATGCAGCAAGACAAGACCCAGACCCATGACCGTCCGACAGACGACGACCACCCCCGGGAGAAATTCTGATGGAACGCGATCAGGCCAGTAAATTCATCAATGACCTGCTCAAGCTGATGGTGAGTCGCAATGGCAGCGACTTGTTCATCACGGCAGAGTTTCCGCCCGCCATCAAGGTCGATGGCAAGGTGACCAAGGTGTCACCCCAGCCCCTCACGCCCACCCACACGCTCACGCTGGCGCGCGCCATCATGAGCGACAAGCAGGTGGCCGACTTCGAGCGCACCAAGGAGTGCAACTTCGCCATCTCGCCCGCCGGCATTGGCCGCTTCCGTGTGAATGCGTTCATCCAGCAGGGCAAGGTCGGCATGGTGCTGCGGACCATTCCGCTCACGCTGCCCACCATTGACGGCCTGGGTGTGCCCCAGGTGCTCAAGGAAGTGACGATGACCAAGCGGGGCCTGTGCATCCTGGTGGGTGCCACGGGCTCGGGCAAATCGACCACGCTGGCCGCCATGGTGGACTGGCGCAACGAGAACTCGTTCGGCCACATCATCACGGTGGAAGACCCGGTGGAATTCGTGCACCCACACAAGAACTGCGTGGTCACGCAGCGCGAAGTGGGGCTGGATACCGACAGCTGGGAAGCGGCCCTCAAGAACACGCTGCGCCAGGCGCCCGACGTGATCCTGATGGGCGAAATCCGCGACCGCGAAACCATGGAACACGCCGTGGCCTTTGCCGAAACCGGCCACCTGTGCCTGGCCACGCTGCACGCCAACAGCGCCAACCAGGCGCTGGACCGGATCATCAACTTCTTCCCCGAAGAGCGCCGTGCGCAGCTGCTGATGGACCTGTCGCTCAACCTGCGCGCCATGGTGTCGCAGCGCCTGATCCCCAAACAGGACGGCAAGGGCCGCGCGGCCGCCGTGGAGATCATGCTCAACACGCCGCTGATCTCCGATTTGATCTTCAAGGGCGACGTGACGGAGATCAAGGAGATCATGAAGAAGAGCCGCAACCTGGGCATGCAGACCTTCGACCAGGCGCTGTTCGACCTGTACGAGGCCAACGTGATCAGCTACGAAGACGCGCTGCGCAACGCCGACTCGCTCAACGACCTGCGCCTGCAGATCAAGCTCAACAGCCAGCGCGCCAAGTCGCCCGACCTGGCCCAGGGCACCGAGCATTTTGCGATTGTTTGACCTGGGCCCGTCCCGGTTTCAAGCTCCCGCCAGCCCGGTTTCACCCACCTTGTCGCCCGCCCTCTTGGGCGGGTTTTCATTTCCACGAACCCGTTAAACCACACACCCCATGCCAAGCACCAATCCACGCACCTACGACGCCACCCCTGCCCGCAAGGTCGCCTTCCTGGGCCTCGGGGTGATGGGCTACCCCATGGCCGGGCACCTGGCCCTGGCCGGACACGAGGTGACCGTGTACAACCGAACCGCTACCAAATCAGTAGCATGGTGTGCAGAATACGCGGGCGCAAAGGCCCCAGAACATGCCACAACACCGCGCGAGGCCGCAGTGGGCGCAGACATCGTGTTTTGCTGCGTGGGCAATGACAACGACCTGCGCTCTGTGACGCTGGGGGCCGATGGCGCCTTTGCGGGCATGCAGCCCGGTGCCATCTTTGTGGACCACACCACGGCCTCGGCCGAGGTGGCACGTGAGCTGTACGCGGCCGCGCAGGCACTGGGCCTGCAGTTTGTGGATGCGCCCGTGTCCGGCGGCCAGGCCGGGGCGCAGAACGGCCAGCTCACCGTGATGTGTGGTGGCGATGCCGCCGCTTTTGGCGCCGCCCAGCCCGTGGCCATGGCGTTTTCGCGCGCCTTCACGCTGCTGGGGGCCAGCGGCTCGGGCCAGCTGGCCAAAATGGTCAACCAGATCTGTATCGCGGGCCTGGTGCAGGGCCTGTCTGAAGCCGTGGCCTTTGGTCAGAACGCGGGCCTGGACATGAAGCAGGTGCTGGACGTGATCGGCAAGGGCGCGGCCCAGAGCTGGCAGATGGACAACCGGGGCAAGACCATGGTGGACGGCCAATTCGACTTTGGTTTTGCCGTGGACTGGATGCGCAAGGACCTGGGCCTGGTGCTCGACGAAGCCAAGCGCAACGGCTCGCGCGTGCCGGTGACGGCGCTGGTGGACCAGTTCTATGCCGATGTGCAGCAGATGGGCGGCAATCGCTGGGACACGTCGAGCCTGATCAAACGGTTGAAGTAGGAAGCCCCCTGAGGCGCTTCGCACCATCCCCCCAGGGGGACGCCCCCGGCGCGGCAGGGCGGCCCTTGCGCGGGGGCACTGGGTTGGGCTGCGCCAGTTTCATGATGCAGCGCGTAATGCGAAGCCTCAAGAAAAAAGTCCCGAGCCACGCGACACAGCCCGGGACTTTGACCCTGGAGTCAGATGCTGTCGCCCTCAGCCCCCAGCAGGCTGGGTGTCCGTCGTGACCGGCGCGGGCTGAGGCGCAATGCGGCGCAGCTCTTCTTCCGAGACGATCTCGAACACACGCACCACCTTGCGCACATCGCTCACGCCCCGGGCGATCTCGGTGGCGCGGTTGGCTTCGCGCTGCGACACGCGGCCCATCAGGTAGACGGTGTTGCGTTCCGTCACGACCTTGAAGGAGTTGGCCGAGATGTCCTGGGCGTCGACCAGGCTGGCGCGCACCTTGCCGGTGATGAAGGTATCGGTAGAGCGCTGGCTCAGGCTGCTGGCAGGCATCACAGCCAGGTCATTGACCACCGAGCGCGTGTTCTCCACCTGCGACACGATCTGCTCGACGGTCTGGCGGTCCTGCGCATTGGGCACTTCGCCGGTCAGCAGGGCCTGGCGGTTGTAGCTGGTCACGTTGACATGGGCGCGGTCGCCCAGGGTTTCGCGAATGCGGTTGGCGGCACGCAGCTCGATGCCTTCATCCTCGATCTGGGTGCCCGCCGTTCGGCGGTCTGTGGCCATCACGCCACCCACCACGGCGCCTCCAACGATCAGCGGCGCGCAGGCCGACAGGCCTGCGGCCAGCGCCGCAGCGGCCAGCACCGTGCACACGGCGTGGCGGGCACGGTTCAAGGTTGGGTTGTTCATCACGGAATCTCCTGTTCACCAAGTAACTGGGCATCCACGCCGTCGCTCAGGCAGTGCAGCGCCAGGGCATGGACTTCACGCACGCGCGCCGCGCGGTCGTGGGGCACGCTGATCAACACATCGGTCTCGCGCAGCAGGGCGGCCAGTTTGCCGCCAGTGCGGCCGGTCAGTACCACCACGGTCATGTCGCGCTCGTGGGCGGCCTCGGTGGCGGCCAGCAGGTTGGCATCGTTGCCGGTGACCGACAAGGCCAGCAGCACGTCGCCCGCCTGGCCGAGCGCCCGCACCTGGCGGGCAAATTGCTGGGCCAGCTCGTTGCCGCCAACGGCCGCTGTCAGCAAGGTGCTGTCGGTGGTCAGTGCCAGCGCTGCCAGCTCGGGCCGCTCCCGTTCAAACCCGGCCACACAGAAGGCGGCGAACTGCTGGGCCTCGGCGGCCGAGGGGCCATTGCCGCAGGCCAGCACCTTGCCCCCGCTGGTCACACAGGCGAGCACGGCCTGCACGGCGGCGGCAATGGGATGGCTGAGGGCTTGCGCGGCCTGGTACTTCAGGTCGGCGCTGTCGATGAAATGCTGTTGGATGCGTTGCTCAAGCATGAGGGCCCGATGATACCCGCCGCGTGTTACAGCTTTTGTAGCAAACCGTAGTCACTGGCTTTGCGCTCCCGCCTGAAATGCCCTGCATGGAACACCCGCGGCTACTGCGCATCAAAGGCCGCCTTGAGCCATTGCAGCGACGCCTCGACCAGCACCACATCAAAGCGGCAGGGCGGCGGAGATGGCAGGCGCAGCAGGTAGTGCCGGGCCGCAAAAATGATGCGCTGCTGCTTGGTGGCGCTGATGCTTGCCCCCGCGCCCCCAAACGCACTGCCCGCGCGGCTGCGCACCTCCACAAACACCAGCGTGCCGTCCCTCTCGCGCATTACGAGGTCAATCTCGCCACCGCCCCGCCCGGGCGTCCGATAATTGCGCACCACCAGTTGCAGGCCTGCCGCCTGCAGATGGGCCAGGGCCTGGTCCTCGGCGGCATTGCCGCGCTCGCGCGTGGTGGGGCTTGCAGCCAGGCCGGGTGCGCCCTCTGGTTTTCTCTTTCCAAGGAATTTCATTGAGCGCCTCTTTCGCATCAGCCCTGAGCGCCGCGCGCGATGCAGCGGCTGCGCAGCATTATCCGCAGGGCGCGTTGTACGTGGTGGCCACGCCCATCGGCAACCTGGCCGACATCACGCTGCGCGCACTGCATGTGCTGCAACTGGCTGACACCGTGGCGTGCGAGGACACGCGCCACACGCAGGCCCTGCTGCGCGCCTACGGCATCGACAAAGGCTCGGCGCAATTGCTAGCCGTGCACCAGCACAATGAGGCCGAAGCCGCGCAGAACGTGGTGCAGCGGCTGCATCAAGGCCAGCGCGTAGCCTACGTGAGCGATGCCGGCACGCCCGGCGTGAGCGACCCCGGCGCCCGCCTGGTGGCCGCCGTGCAAGCCGCCGGCCTGCGCGCCATGCCCCTGCCCGGCGCCAGCAGCATCACCACGGCCCTCAGTGCGGCCGGTGCCGTGGCCCACAGCGCCGAGCATGGCGGCTTTGTGTTTGCCGGTTTTCTGCCCGTGAAGAGCGCCGAGCGCGCCGGCGTGATCGCGCAGCAACTGGCCAGCGAGCCGCGCTGCGTGGTGCTGCTCGAAGCCCCGCACCGCATCGGCGAACTGGCCCAGGCCCTGGCCGTGCTGGGCACACGCCCCGTGACTCTGGCACGCGAGCTGACCAAGCAGTTTGAAGAAATCACCACCCAGCCCGCCCAGGCCCTGACGGCCTGGCTCGACGGATCGCCCCAGCGTTCGCGCGGCGAATTCGTGGTGCTGCTGCACCCTGTGCCCGTGGCGGGCAACGATGGCGAGAGCCTGCGGGTGCTGCGCCTGCTGCTGGCCGAACTCCCCCTGAAAACCGCCGTGCGCCTGGCTGCGGACATCACCGGCGCTTCGCGCAACGTGCTGTATGACACCGCACTGGCATGGAAACGCGATGGCGCGCCACAGGGGGATGGGGCCGAGGGTGAAGCGGCCGATTGAACGGCTCCGTGTGCTGGACTTTGAATAAAAATGGCCGTTTGCGCGCTACCACAAAGCACTTTATGCTATTAATTTAATAGCAATTCAGCCATCCACCGATGCCCATAGCCTGCGCGCCGATTCTGGATCGGCAGCCAGGGCCACCTCGCCTTCAGCCCGACACCGCCAGGCCGGCCGCCACGCCACCAAACAAGTCTCCCTCGACCTGCGGCGTGTCCGGGAAAGCGGTCTGCAGCGCCTGCCGCAGGGGCCGCAGCGCAGACGAGCCCCCGGTCAGGTAGATCGCCTCCAGGCCCTGCTCCACCAGACCGGCACTTTGTACACATTCGCGCGCGCAAGCCACCACCTGCTCCAGCGGCTGCGCCAAAAAGCGGGCCAGCCCTTGTGATGTCACGGCAGCGCCAAGCCCCGGCTCGATCCAGTCCAGCGGCATGGGGGCATCGGCATCCGTCTGCGACGCCACAATCTTGGCCTGCTCCACCGTGTTGGCCATGCGGTGCCCCAGGCGCTCGTTCAGCACCCGCATCAGCCGCCCGTGCAGGCGTGCATCGGCGTAGTCGGTGCGCAGGTTCTGCGCATCGCGCAGGGCGCGCGGTGCATACAGCCACTGGATCAGGTGCCAGGTGGACAGGTCAAAAAACACCCGGCTGGGCACCTCGCGCCCCGTGGGCCCGGCGTGGCGAAAGCCCAGCAAAGGCATGAGCAGGTCCAGGCTCAGGCGGCGGTCGAAGTCGGTGCCGCCAATGTGCACACCCGTGGTGGCCAGCACATCCACGCTGCGGTCCGCGCGGGCCATGCGCTCAGGGCCCAGGCGCACCACTGTGAAATCCGACGTGCCCCCGCCGATGTCGACCACCAGCGCCAGCGACTCACGCTCGATGCGCTGCTCATAATCCAGCGCCGCCGCGATGGGCTCGAACTGGAACGACACGTTCTCGAACCCCGCGCCCAGCGCGGCCTGCCGCAAGGCCTCCTCGGCCTGCTGGTCGCGGTCCGCATCGCCGTCCACAAAATGCACGGGGCGCCCCATCACCACCCGCGCAGGCAACCCCCCCAGCTCATCGCGGGCTTTCTGCGCCAGCATGCGCAAGAAGAGACTGATGATGTCCTGGTAGCTCACCAGCTGGTTGTGCACGGCCGTCTTGTCCTGCAGCAGCGCACTGCCCAGCAGGCTCTTGAGCGACCGCATCAGGCGCCCCTCCGTGCCCGC
Organism: Acidovorax sp.; assembly: GCA_018780365.1. Classification (GTDB taxonomy): domain Bacteria; phylum Pseudomonadota; class Gammaproteobacteria; order Burkholderiales; family Burkholderiaceae_C; genus Acidovorax. The sequence goes on from JADMJR010000191.1 coordinate 11,575, forward strand.
AAGGTACTGCCCCACGGCATCGCGCCCAAAGTGCGTGCGGTGGTCTTCGGCATTGAAGAACAGCGCGGTGGGCAATGTGTGTGCCGCCCCCTCCAGCGCAATCATCCGCGCCCGCCCCGTGCCTTGGCGCACGGACATCGCTGAGTTGGAAGTACCAAAGTCGATACCGAGGGTGGTGTCCTTCAAAAGGGGCATGGGAAGCGTAAGGAGAGACAGGGAAACAGAGCGGAAGCGGATGCGAGTGTGGCAGCCCCATGGCACACCACAGGCGAAGGCGGCACAGGCCTGGGGCGGAGGCGCAGGGCGCTCCATCACCAGAACACATTGGTTGCAACGCGCGAAATTGAAAAAGCCCTTGATTCTTTCAAATCAAGGGCTTTTTGTTTGGTGGCCTGGGGCGGAATCGAACCACCGACACAAGGATTTTCAATCCTCTGCTCTACCGACTGAGCTACCGGGCCTGAGCCTCAAATTATAGCCAGAAAAATGGGCGCTTCCAGAAATTTTCAGAAATTAATTGCGTTTGCCGCGCCCCAGGTCTACGCCCAGCTGGCGCAGCTTGCGGTACAGGTGGGTGCGCTCCAGGCCGGTCTTCTCGGCCACACGGGTCATCGAGCCCCCTTCACGGGCGAGGTGGAACTCGAAATAGGCTTTTTCAAAGCCGTCGCGGGCCTCGCGCAGGGGGCGGTCCAGATCGAAACCCTGGTGTGCGTGCGGCCCTGCGTCCACGCCGGCCATCACGGCCGACACGGTAGGCAGCTGTGAGAAGGTGGGGTCGGCGGGTGCAACCGCGGGTGGCTGGGCGGCCGCCACGGGCGCTGCCTGGTGGGCGGCGTTGCGGGCCAGGCCCTGCTCCACGGCCTTCAGGAGCTTCTGCAGGGTGATGGGTTTTTCGAGGAACGAGAAGGCACCGATGCGGGTGGCTTCCACCGCCGTATCAATGGTGGCGTGGCCACTCATCATGATCACGGGCATGGTGAGGACACCAGCGGTCGCCCATTCCTTGAGCAGCGAGACGCCGTCGGTGTCGGGCATCCAGATATCGAGCAGCACAAGGTCGTAGCTATTGCCCGCCCGGGCCGTTCTGGCCTGGGTCGCATTTTCTGCGAGGTCTACGCTGTGACCTTCGTCGTTCAGGATTTCCGACAACAGATCACGAATGCCGAGCTCATCGTCGACCACCAGAATGTTTGCCATGTGTGTTGAAGCGCCTTGGGGAGGTACTGCGGGACGGTGTTGTTATCACGCCACCGCTGGTTCAGGGGCGAATGATAACGACACTTGGGCCCCGCGCACCACGCCGTCTTCGGTGCGATTGGACAGGTCGATGCGCGCGCCATGTTCATCTGCGATCTTTTTGACCACGGCCAAACCCAGGCCCGTGCCCCGGGGCTTGGTGGTGACATAGGGCTCGAACGCACGTTGCAGGATGTGCGCCGGAAACCCGCCGCCACTGTCCGCCACCGTGAGCCGCACGCGGCGCGATGACTCGCTCCAGCGGGTGCTGATGCGCACCGGTGGCAGTGGTTCGGAGGCGCCAGCGCGGGCCTGCTCGGTCGAGTCCTGCGCGTTTTGCAGCAGGTTGTGGACCACCTGCCGCAACTGCTGGGCATCCCCCGCTATCGAGGGGCAGCGCGGGTCCAGCTCGGCTTCCACAGGGACGGTGGCGTTCTCTTCGCCATACAAATGGAGCACGTCCGCGACCAGCGCATTGAGGTCCACCGCATGCAGCTCTGCTGCGGGCAGGCGGGCATAGTCGCGGAACTCGTTGACCAGCCGCTTCATGGCGTCAACCTGGTCCACGATGGTCTTGACGGACTTGGCCAGGATGGCTTGTTCGGGGTCGGGAAGCTTGCCCGAGAGCTTCATTTCAAGCCGCTCGGCCGACAGCTGGATCGGGGTCAGGGGGTTCTTGATTTCGTGCGCCAGCCGCCGCGCGACCTCACCCCACGCCTGCGCGCGCTGTGCCGAAACGATTTCGGAAATGTCGTCAAAAACCAACAAACGAGCGGCATCTGGGAGTTCAGCGCCGCGTGCCACCAGGCTGGTGGCGTGCTGACCGGCGCCCACCGACGAGGCATGCAGCTCAAAGGGCTGCTGCCAATGCTCCAGGCCATGGCGTTCATGGTCGCCCAGAAACGCGTCGAAATGCTGCTGCACTGCGGCGGCAAACTCGGCCAGGCCCGGCACCTCCGACAGGGGCCGCCCCTCGAAGGCCGCCATGGGCGCGCGCAGGATGCGGGTGGCGCCCGGGTTGGACGAGTGGATCAGCCCTTGCGCGTCGAGCACGATGACCCCCGCCGTGAGGTTGTCCAGAATGGTCTGCAGGCTGGCGCGGGAGGCGTCCACCTCGCCCATGCTCTGCTCCACCGCCTGGCGCGCATCCGCGAGCTGCTGGGTCATGATCGCGAACGAGCGCGTGAGCCCCCCCAGTTCGTCCTTGCTCTGCAGCGCGGCCTTGGGGCTGAGGTTGCCAGCGGCCACCTCGCGCACGCCTTCGGCCAGCACCAGCAGGGGCCGCACCAGCTGGTTGCCCAGCAGCACGGCCAGCAGCACAGCGCCAAAAACCGCGAGGAACAGGCTCAGGGTGAGTGTGCCCACATACATGCGCCGCAAGCCCCCACGCGCCAGCGCGCGCTCCTGGTACTCGCGGTTGGCCTCCTGCACGGCGATGGCGTTGGCCACCAGCGCGGGCGGCAAGGGCAACGTGGCCTGCAGGTAGCGCGGCTCCAGCAGCAGGCCCACGCTGGGGCTGGCGACCAGGGCCAGCACCTTGACGCGGGCGTTCTGCGCGGCGGTGGGGTCGGTGATGTCGTCCAGGCCCTCAATCTGTGCGGTAGCGCGCTGCTGGCGCACGGTGCGCAGCAGCGGCGCACCCGGCCGCTCGGGGTTCAGGCTGAAGCGCGACTGGCCAGCGCTGGCCACGGCCTGGCCCGACGCACTCCAGAGCACCACGTCGGTGGCGCCCAACTGGTCACGGATGCGCTCCAGCACGAGGCCCGCCGTGGCGTCGGGCACCTGGGCAAGCTGGGTGCTGGCGTTGCGGGTTTTGGCGGCCATGTCCGTCGCCAGCGAATCCAGCGACACGCGGGCCAGGCTGACACCGGCAGACAGCGCGCCTTCCACCTTGACGTCAAACCAGCTTTCTATCGACCGCGTGACGAACTGGTAGGACACCACGTAGATCAGCAGACCCGGCAGCAACCCCACCACCGCGAAGATGGCCGCCAGCTTGACCAGCAGCCGGCTGCCGAAGCGCCCCCTGCGCAAGCGCATGCCCAGCCGCACGGCCACCCAGGCCAGCACCCCCAGCAGCAGCAAGGCCACGAACACATTGACACCAAAAAGCCAGGCGTAGTTGCGCTCGTACAAAACCCGGTTGTTGGTGGCCAGGGTCAGCAGGAACAGCAACACCAGGCCAATGGCCGACATGATGGCGGCGCCCACCCCCACAGCCCAGCGCACGGCGCGGGACTGGCGTGCGCTGGCGCGTGTCGATGCCGTGCCAGCAGGCGGGGGAGTGTCTGCGCTCACTTGGCAGGCTCCGCCGCCAGGCGCTGGCTGCGGGACACGAGCAGGTTCCAGCCAGAGCGCCCGACGGCACCGATCTGGAAAGGACGGGGAAGCTGCGACATGTCCAGCCGGAACCGGAAAAGAACCGTGTGAACGGCATCTGCCTCGATCACATCGCGTTCTGCAATCTTCCAGCGCGAAAATCGCTGAATGGAAGACAACACATCGTCATAGTTGTCAAAACTCTGCCCCAGCACCACGCCCAGTCCGCTGTTGGTGAAGGGCACCGCCGAGATGTTCAGGCGCCAGCGGCGGGTCAGGGGCTGGTAGCTCAGGCGGAAATAGCGGGTGGTTTCAGAGAGCTGGCGGTCCGACCAGTACCAGCGGTCGCGCAACACCTGCGCGTCGGCCACAAAGAACATCGGAATGCCCTTGTACAGCGCGTCTTCAGCCAGCTCCGGCAGATCGAACTGCAGGTTGGCGCTGAGGTAGAGGCCGTCTTCGGCACGCTCCAGGCGCAGTTCGCCCACTTCGGCGGTCGCCGCCTGTGCGGCCACTGCATGTGGTGCCAGCAGCCCGCCCCCCAGACACCACAGCAAAAAAATCGTGCAAATTAGCAACCAATGGGCCCCACGGGGCTCATTGCGGCGATTTTTGCAACAGTGCGTAAAAAAATCCGTCGTGGTCACCGTTCAGATTGTCCGGGACAGCCCCCCCCTTGTCCGCGTTGCCGGGAATTAAATGGCCTGGCGAAGGCAGCAATTGCGCATCGGTGTTGTGTGCAAGAAACGTTTGCACCTGGGTATCTCCTTCGGCGCGAAACACCGAGCAGGTGCAGTACAGCAGGCGGCCACCCGGGCGCAGCAGCGGCCACAGGGCCTTCAGCAGCGCGGCCTGCTCGGAGGCCAACTGGGCAATGTCGGTCTCGCGGCGCAGCCAGCGGACGTCGGGATGCCGCCGCACGATACCGGACGCGGTACAGGGCGCGTCGAGCAAGATGGCATCAAACAGCGCACCATCACAATGTGCCTGCCACCAATCCTGTGGACGGGCGGCATTGGCCACCAGGACCTGGGCGCTCAGCCCCAGGCGCTGCAAGGTGTCGCCAATGCGGGCGCTGCGGATGGCATCGATCTCCAGCGCCGTGACCTGCAGGGCAGCGGCGCCGGCCATTTCCAGCAGGTGGGCAGTTTTGCCTCCAGGCGCGGCGCAGGCGTCCAGCACGCGCAGAGGCTGGGTCAGGTCCAGGCCCTCGAGCAGCAGGGGTGCCGCCATCTGGGCGGCCGCATCCTGCACCGACGCCCAGCCCTCGGCAAAACCGGGGAGCGACGGCACAGGCACCGGGTGCTGCAGGACCAGGCCCATTGCGCCGGCAGGAAATGCTTCTAAATTAATAGCATTCAGCGCTTTCTGGTAGCGCGCCAACGTGCATTTTTGCTGATTCACCCGAAGCGTCATGGGTGCATGGGCGTTGTTCGCCCGCAAAATCTGCTCCCAGTGCTGGGGATGCTCCTTGCGCAGCCGCTGTATCCACCATGCGGGGTGGTTCCAGCGCGCTACCGGGTCGTTGTCCGTGGCGGCCACCAGCGCATCGCGCTCACGCAGGAAGCGGCGCAGACAACCGTTGATGAACGACGCCTGGGCACGGGCCGCAGGGCTGTGCTTGGCGGCCTCGACCGCCTGGTTCACCAGGGTGAAGGGTTCGTAGGGTGCGTCTTGCGGGTCCCAGCACAGCGCCAGGGCAGTGCACAGCAAGGCATCGGCCGCGGGTGGTGGCGTGCGTGCGGCCAGTTGCCGGCGCAAGGCCTCGGCCCGGCCCAGCTGCCGCAGCACCTGAAACAGCAAGGACTGCACCCCGGGCCGCAAGCCGCTATCAACCGCCGCCAGCGCCGCCGTCCCCGATTGCCCACCGCGAATGGCCTGCAAGGCGTTGGCCACCCCAGCGAGCTGCTGCCACAGGGCGATGGACTGCCCACGTGGCGACTCCGGTGCCACGGCATGGCCACTGCCGTCACCGCTGGCGCGGGATCGTGCAGGACGGGGCAGATTGCCGCCCGGGCGGGTGGTGCGATTGCGGGGAGGGTGACTCATCGTGATCCTGAAAACCGGTGGCCACGCTACAGCGCGCGCGCCGCCTTGAAGCCAAACACCCAGGCCAACACGTTGGCCGGGAACTGCGCGATGGCGGCGTTGTAGTGCCGGACCGCCTCATTGAACACGCGAATGGCCTGCTCGTTCTGAACCATGTGCTCGTCCCAGCGGATCTGCCAGATCGACAATGCCGTGACGGCAGGCTCCTGCACCGCCGCTGCGGCCAGGGGGTCCTCTGGCACGGCCAGAGGCTGCTGCAACTTGCCCATCGCGCCTTGCCAGCGAGCGTGCAGCACGTCGCGCGCAGCGGCCAAGGCGGCCACGGCGTCCCCCTCCAGCGGGCGCGCGCGGGCCACGGCCAGCGAGGCACTCATTTGCGTGGTGGCGCCCTGCAAGGCCGCAGCCTCCTGCCCGCCAGCATCCATCAACCAGCGCCCCTGCTGCACCGCCTGTGCAGCGTCAAACTCACCCAGCAGCGCCACAAGGCGCACCATGTGCGCATCAAAACTGCCGAACGATTGCACCACCGCCGAGCGCAGCCGCATCAGGCGGTTGTAGGCCCCGAGGGCCCAAAAAAGAAGGATGGCAAAAGCGATCCAGAAAAGGGGCGATGACCACAACATGCGCAGTTGCTGGTTGCGCGCGCTTCACGCGTTCCAGCCCGGGAAAAGGGACCACAAAAAAGAAAAAGGCGTTCCATGAAAAACGCCCCCGACCTGCCAGGGGACAGGGCGGGAGCGCTTCAAGGACAGCCGCAGGGCTTAGTCGGCCGCTGCGTCGCTCGCGGTGATGCTGCTGACGTCTGCCTCGGAGGCATCGGACTGCACAGCCATCTCAGCGGCTTCGGCTTCGGCAATGGCGCGGCGCTCGGCGTCGTCCATCGCGTCCTTGGCCTTGCGCGCCTGGTGGTAAGCCATGCCGGTACCCGCAGGGATCAGGCGGCCCACGATCACGTTTTCCTTCAGGCCACGCAGCTCGTCGCGCTTGCCCATGATGGCAGCCTCGGTGAGCACACGGGTCGTTTCCTGGAAGGAAGCGGCCGAGATGAAGGAGTCGGTGGACAGCGATGCCTTCGTGATACCCAGCAGCAGATTGCTGTAGGTCGCAGGGATCTTGCCTTCGGACTGCAGTGCATCGTTCGTGTTGAGGATCTCGGAACGTTCGACCTGCTCGCCAGCGATGTAGTTCGACTCGCCGGTGTTCTCGACCACCACACGGCGCAGCATCTGGCGAACGATCACCTCGATGTGCTTGTCGTTGATCTTCACACCCTGCAAGCGGTACACGTCCTGCACTTCATCAACGATGTAGCGCGAGAGTTCTTCGATACCCAGCAGGCGCAGGATGTCTTGTGGGTCGGCCGGGCCGTCCACAATCGATTCGCCCTTGTTCACCACCTGGCCTTCGTGCACCAGGATGTTCTTTTCCTTGGGCACGAGTTCTTCGAACACATGGCCTTCGGGGTCGGTGATCTGCAGGCGGACCTTGCCCTTGGTTTCCTTGCCGAACGACACGGTACCGGTCATCTCGGCCAGCATGCCCTTGTCCTTCGGGCTGCGGGCTTCGAACAGCTCGGCCACCCGCGGCAGACCGCCGGTGATGTCGCGCGTCTTCTGGCCTTCGACCGGGATGCGGGCCAGCACTTCGCCTGGGCCCACGTCCATGCCGTCGCGCACCTGGATCAGCGAGCCGATCTGGAAGCCGATGGTCACCGAGTGGTCGGTGCCCGGGATCTTCACTTCGTTGCCCGAACCGTCGATCAGCTTGACCTGTGGACGCACCACCTTGGCCACGCCGCGGCGCTTCGGATCGATCACCACCAGCGTGGACAGGCCGGTCACTTCGTCGACCTGCTTGGCCACCGTGAGACCTTCTTCGACGTTCTCGAACTTGGTCTGACCGGCGAACTCCGTGATGATGGGGCGCGTCAGCGGATCCCAGTTGGCGAGGATGGTGCCAGCCTTGATGGTCTGGTCGGCCTTGACCGTCAGCGTGGCGCCGTAAGGCACCTTGTGGCGTTCGCGCTCGCGGCCATGCTCGTCCTGGATGATGATTTCACCCGAACGTGCAATCACCACCAGCTCGCCCTTGGTGTTGCTCACGTAGCGCATCGTGGCGTTGAAGCCGATCACGCCATTGGACTTGGCTTCCACGCTCGAGGCAATGGCGGCACGCGATGCGGCACCACCGATGTGGAACGTACGCATGGTCAGCTGCGTGCCAGGCTCACCGATGGACTGGGCAGCAATCACACCCACGGCTTCGCCGAGGTTGATCAGGC
>JADMJR010000302.1 GCA_018780365.1 Acidovorax sp.
CACCGCCGCGCGGGTCGCGGATGCCGTACTTGTGCCAGTAGGTGTAGTCGGCATGGCCGGGGCGGAAGCTCTCGGCGATGTTGCTGTAGTCCTTGCTGCGCTGGTCGGTGTTGCGGATCAGCAGGGCAATGGGGGTGCCGGTGGTCTTGCCCTCGTACACGCCGGAGAGGATCTCCACCGCGTCAGGCTCGTTGCGCTGCGTGACGTGGCGGCTGGTGCCAGGGCGGCGCCGGTCGAGGTCTGTCTGGATGTCTGCTTCGGCGAGCGGCATGCCGGGCGGGCAACCGTCGATCACGCAGCCAATGGCCGGGCCGTGGGATTCACCAAAGTTGGTGACAGCGAATAGGGAACCGAAGGTATTGCCGCTCATGGCGCGGGATTATCCCAGAGCCGCAGGGCCCCCAGAGCACACCTGCCGGTGATGCCGCAGTGCACCATCCACACCAGGCTCGCCCGCACAGGCATCCAGGTGACATAAACCGGACATTCCGGGAATACGGTGCTTGGCATCAACATGCACGCTTGCTAGGATCAGACAACGATCTTTGGGACATTCATGCCCGTCTCTGCACTGCCAACGCATAGCCTCTCATTTCCCGAAGCTGCTCCACAGCTTGCGACGCTGGCAGATGCCCCGCTGCGCAGGGCACTGGATGCCAGCGACAACGCGATCGTGATGACCAACAGCGCCCGGCGCGTGGTGTACGTCAACCAGGGGTTTACGCGCCTTTTTGGTTATGAGCCCGAAGAAATGCTCGGCAAGTTCCTCAGCCAGGTGCTGTTGGGCCCGCACTCCGACCCAGCCCTGCTGGCCAGCATCCGCGACAACGTTTCTGCCAGCGGCCAGTTCCACATCGAGACACTGCTGTACAGCAAAGCCGGGCAGCCGCGCTGGGTGTCGATGGTGATCAATGCCTCGGACACGGCATCGGGCGGCCCTGGGGGCAGCGTGACGGTCCTGACGGACATCACCCTCACAAAGATGCACGAGGTCTTGCAGACCCGGGTGCTGGAGGGCATGGTCAGCGAGCTGCCCCTGCGCGAACTGATGGCGCTGGTCTGCCGCGAAGTCGAACGCATTGCCCCCGAGGTGACCGCCTCCATCCTGGCGGTGGATGCGCAGGGCCGGCTGCACCCGCTGGCAGCGCCCGGCTTGCCGCCCTCCGTCTGCGATGCCATCGACGGCCTTCCCATCGGCCCCCGGGCAGGCTCTTGCGGCACAGCCGCCTATCTGAACCAACCCGTGGTCGCTACCGACATCGCCACCGATCCCTTGTGGGCGGACTATCGCGCCCTGTTTGTGCCCACGGGCCTGCGGGCCTGCTGGTCCAGCCCCATCCGCAACCACCAAGGCAAGCCGGTCGGCACCTTCGCGTTCTACTTTCGCGAGCACCGTGGACCCGATGCACTGCACCAGCGCCTGGTGGATGTGTGCCTGCACCTGTGCGCCTTGGCGATCGAGCGGGACAGCACACACCAGCGCATTCACCAGTTGGCATTTTTTGATGTGCTGACAGGCCTGCCCAACCGCGCCATGTTCCGCAGCAGCGCGGAGCGCGCGCTGGGCAGCCTGCAACAGGACGCCCATCCCGGCGCCCTGCTGTTTGTGGACCTGGATCGATTCAAACAGGTCAACGACACCCAGGGACATGCGGCTGGCGATGCCCTGCTGTGTGGCGTGGCCACGCGGCTGACGCAATGCCTGCGTGCGCGCGACCTGATTGGCCGGCTGTCGGGGGATGAATTTGTACTGCTGCTGTCCGACTGCTCCACCGAGCAGGCCGTGCAGACGGCCCACCGCATGCTGGAAGCCATTGCCCAGCCGCTGGACATCAACGGACAGATCAACCTGCCGCATGCCAGCATTGGCATTGCCATGTTCCCGGACGATGGTGACCGCATCGACACCCTGCTGCGCCACGCCGACCAGGCCATGCACCAGGCCAAAAGCGACCACCGGCACAGTCTGCAGCTTTTCAGCGCCGAGATGAACCGGCGCGCACAAGAGCGCGCCTCACTGGAACATGCGCTGCAGCAGGCCCTGGCCGAACGCAGCCTCACCCTGCACTACCAACCGCAGGTGCTCAGCAGCTCACCCGGCACCTTGCATGGCGTGGAAGCCCTGGCGCGCTGGAACCACCCTGTCTGGGGCATGGTGCCGCCCTCGCAGTTCATCCCCGTGGCCGAAGAAGCAGGCTTGATCCATGGGCTGACCCTGTGGCTGCTGGACGAAGCCTGCCGGCAACTGGCTGCATGGCGCAGGGCGGGCCACGATGTGCCTTGTGTGGCCATCAACCTGTCGGGCCGCAGCTTTCACCGGCCCGAGTTTGCGCAGGAGATTGGTGATGCGCTGAAGCGCCACGGCCTGCGCGCCAGCGACATGCTTTTGGAGATTACGGAAAGCGTGATGATGGATGCACGGCCCGTGACCCTGGCCAACATCGACACCCTGCACCAGCAGGGCTTCAAGCTGTCGCTGGACGACTTTGGTACCGGCTATTCAAGCCTGAGCTACCTGCACCGCCTGCCCATCAGCGAACTCAAGCTGGACATGGCCTTTGTGCAAGACCTGACCACCAGCCCCACGGCACGCGCCCTCACGGTGTCGGTGCTCAGCATTGCCCACAGCCTGGGCATGGTGGTAGTTGCCGAAGGCGTGGAGACCACGGGCCAGCAACAGTGGCTGCAAGCCCATGGCTGCCCGGTCATGCAAGGTTATCTGTTTGGCAAGCCGCTGCCGCCCGATGAAATCGAGGCCTGGCTGTGCGCTCAAGCGGTGGGTCACAAACGCTGATTCCGGTGCCACAGCGGCAACAGCAGCAACAGCAGCAACAGCAGCAACAGCGGCAACAGCGGCAGCATTGGTGCCGCCGGGCGCCGCCAGGCATCAGCTGCGCGGCTCTTCCTCGGGCCAGTCCCGGATATAGGCCTTGAGCATCTTGTTCTCGAAATTCTGGCTGTCCACCACAGCCTTGGCCACGTCGTAGAAGCTGATCACGCCCATGAGCATCTTGCGGTCCATCACGGGCATGTAGCGCGCATGGCGGTCCAACATCATGCGGCGCACTTCGTCCATGTCGGTTTCGAGGGTGCAGGTCAAAGGCGCGTCGTCCATGGCCGTGCGCACCAGCATCGTGCCCACGCTGCCGCCGTTTTTCACCACGGCCTGGATCACCTCGCGGAAAGTGAGCATGCCCACCAGGTCACCGTGTTCCATCACCACCAGGGAGCCAATGTCGCGCTCGGCCATCAGGCCCGCGGCGCCCGCCAGCGGCTCGTCCGGCGAAGCGGTGTACAGGGTGTTGCCTTTGACGCGAAGGATGTCGCTGACTTTCATGGTGCGGAGTCTCCGGGAGAGCGAGAAGAGAGAGGGGCACGGCGCGGGGCCGCCGCCATAGACAATTTGCTACCAAATATAGCCCACAATGCCCGGCTGCATTGACAACATGGGAGACACAAGATGCCCGGTTACTCCGACCCCGGCTTTGACACGCTGGCCCTACACGCAGGCGCCAGCCCTGACCCCGCCACCGGCGCACGCGCCACGCCCATCCACCTGACCACGTCGTTCGTCTTCGAGTCGAGCGACCACGCAGCCTCCCTCTTCAACCTGGAGCGCGGCGGCCATGTGTACAGCCGCATCAGCAACCCCACCAACGCCGTGCTGGAGCAGCGTGTGGCGGCGCTGGAAGATGGCGTGGGCGCCATCACCACCGCCAGTGGCCAGGCCGCACTGCACCTGGCGATTGCCACGATCATGGGCGCGGGCAGCCACATCGTGGCCAGCACGGCGCTGTATGGCGGCTCGCAGAACCTGCTGCACTACACGCTCTCGCGCTTTGGCATTGAGACCACTTTTGTGAAACCCGGCGACATCGACGCCTGGCGTGCCGCCGTGCGGCCCAACACCAAGCTGTTCTTTGGCGAAACCGTGGGCAACCCCGGCCTGGATGTGCTGGACATCCCCACCGTGTCTTCCATCGCCCACGAGGCGGGTGTGCCGCTGCTGGTGGACTCCACCCTCACCTCACCCTGGCTCATCAAGCCGTTCGAGCATGGCGCCGACCTCGTCTACCACTCGGCCACCAAGTTCCTCTCGGGCCACGGCACGGTGGTGGGTGGCATCGTGGTGGACGGCGGCAGTTTTGACTGGGATGGCCCGAAATCGGCCGGCAAGTTTGCCGAGCTGACCCAGCCCTACGACGGCTTCCACAACATGGTGTTCACCGAAGAGAGCACCGTGGGTGCCTTTTTGCTGCGCGCGCGCCGTGAGGGCCTGCGCGACTTTGGCGCCTGCATGAGCCCACACACGGCCTGGCTCATTCTGCAGGGCGTCGAGACGCTGCCGCTGCGCATGGCGCAGCACATGCGCAACACCGAGAAGGTGGTGGAATTTCTGGCCGCGCAGCCCTTTGTGTCGCGCGTGGGCCACCCCATGCTCGCCTCCCACCCCAGCCACGCCCTCGCGCAAAAGCTGCTGCCGCGCGGTGCGGGCTCGGTGTTCAGCTTCGACCTCAAGGGCAACCGCGAACAGGGCAAGAAGTTCATTGAAACCCTCAAGGTCTTCAGCCACCTGGCCAATGTGGGCGACTGCCGCAGCCTGGTGATCCACCCGGCCAGCACCACCCACTTCCGCATGAGCGACGAGGCCCTGGCCAACGCGGGCATCACGCAGGGCACGATCCGCCTGTCCATCGGCCTAGAAGACGCCGACGACCTCATCGACGACCTCAAGCGCGCGCTGAAAGCCGCCGAGAAAGCAGTAAACCCATGAACCCCCACGCTCATCACTTCGTGTATTCGCTGCCCCCCAAGGGGGCGCAGGCCTCCCTTGGGGCGGCCCGGCGGGAGTCCTGACCATGCACCTCCAAGTCAACGGCGCTGCCATCTACTGCTACACCGGCGGCAAGGCGTTCGACGCCGCCAAGCCCACCGTCGTCTTCATCCACGGCGTGCTCAACGACCACAGCGTGTGGGCCCTGCAAAGCCGCTACATGGCCAACCATGGCTGGAACGTGCTGGCCATCGACCTGCCCGGCCACTGCCGCAGCGGTGGCGACGCACCCGCATCGGTGGAGCAGGCGGCCGACTTCATCGGCGCGCTGCTCGACGCTGCAGGCGTGCAGCGCGCCGCCCTGGTGGGCCACAGCTGGGGCTCGCTCATTGCCATGGAAGCCGCCGCACGGCTCAAGGACCGCGTCAGCCACCTGGTGCTGGTGGGCACGGCCTTCCCGATGAAGGTGTCGCCCGCCCTCATCGAGGCCTCGCAGAGCGACCCCGAAAAAGCCCTTCGCATGGTCAACGTGTTCTCACGCAACACCTTGGCCGCACCCCCATCGGCCCTGGGGCCCGGCACCTGGGTGTTTGGCACCGGCATGGCACTGGGTCGGCGGGTGCTGCGCAGCAACCCGGCCGTCAACGTGTTCCACCGGGGCTTCGTGGCCTGCGACAGCTATGCGGGGGGCGAGGCGGCCATGGCGCAACTCACCTGCCCGGTGCTGTTTGCGCTCGGTGCGCAAGACCAGATGACGCCGCCGAAGGCTGCGCAGGGTTTGGTCAACGCAGCACGCGCGGCAGGCCAATCGGTGTTGATGGCGAGCCTGCCCGTGGGCCACCACCAGATGACCGAGGCACCTGAGGAAACGCTGTTCGCACTGCGCGACTTTCTGGCCCGCTGAGCAACACGCCGCCCGCACCCTGGCCTGCGGTCAGGGCGCGGGGCGCCGCCATGCGGGCCACTGCCAGAGCGTGAAGGCCCGCAGCAGCCACTCCACCGGGCCGTAGGCGTGTGTGGCCATCCAGCGGCGGCTCCAGGCCAGTTGGGTGGCGTACAACACCAGCACGCCCAGCACCACCAGCCAGGGCGCCACCCGGCCCACCAGCGCGAAGCCATAGGCCGTGAAGACCAGCGCCCCCACCAGCGACTGCAGCAGGTAGTTCGACAGCGCCATGCGGCCTGCCGGCTCCAGCGCCGCGCCCAGGCGCTGGCCCACGAGACCATGCTGCAGCAGCCACAGCAGCAGCGCCACATAGCCAAAGGTCAGCAACGGGGCCGTGGCCAGGTCCACCGCCAGCGCGGCCAGCACCACCTGCTCGGGCTGCTGCACGCTGCTGGTGCCCACCTGCGCAAAGGCATAGAACAAGGCCCCGGCCACACCGACCGGCAGGCAGCACAGCATCCACCGCCACAGGCGCGCGGGCTGCTGCGCCACCTGGGCCAGGTAGCCCGAACGGTGGGCAGCCAGCCCCAGCAGGAACATGGCCAACGCGCAGGGCCCCTGCACAAACACCAGCACAAACCAGACGCCTTCGGCCATGTCGCGCCCGCGCTGGGCGATGGCATCCAGCGCGCTCGCGCGGTAGGCCTGTGCGGCCTGCTGCGCCTTGGCATGCAGCTCGGCCACCGGCACCTCTATGGGTGGCACATGCGCCACCAGCCAGGCCAGCAGGCCCCAGCCCCCGGCCGTCATGCCCAGCAGGGCCAAGGCCAGCACCGTGGCAGCCACGGGTTTCAACCCACGCCAGGCCAGCAGCAGCACGCCCAGCAGTGCATAGGTGACGAGGATGTCGCCCGCAAACAGCAGCCAGGCGTGCGCGAGCCCCAGCAGCAAGAGCCCCAGCAGGCGGCGCAGAAAACGCGGCACAAAGGCGCTGCCGGAGCGCGCTGCCGAATCCATCTGCAGCGCAAAGCTGTAGCCGAAGAGCAGCGAGAACAGCAGGTAGAACTTGGTCTCGAAGACGAAGCTCACCCACCAGCGCACAGCATGGTCCACGGGCCGGGAGAAGCCCGGGTCCACCACGCCCACGCCAAAGTAGGTGGATGCAAAACTACCCGCGTTAACCATGAGGATGCCCAGCAGCGCAAAGCCGCGCAGCGCGTCGATGGCCTGCTCGCGCGCCGCAGCGCGCGATGCAGGTGCGGCAGGGTCGATGGGATCGTTGGGGTGCACAGCCTGCGTCATGCGCCCTCCCCCGCCGGCACCACCGGCACGACCACGGCCGCCAAAGCCCCCAGCACCAGCGTGCGGTAGGCGTGGGCGTCAAAACGCGCCTCCACCATGGCCCGGCCAAAAGCGCCGTCCAGCAGCAGCAGGATCCAGTCTGCGGCCTGCGCGGGCGGCATGGCCAGGCGGGCCTGCTTGCGCTCCACAGCGGTCGCCAGCAGACGCACCAGCTGGGCCTTGCGGCCCGCCTCGCTCTGGGCCACGCTGGCAAACACCTCGGGGTTGCGCACAGCCTCGGCCAGCACCTCCAGGCCGATGCGCGTGTACACCGGCTCGGCCAGCAGGGCGAGGCTTTGCTCCACGATGGCGGTCAGCGCGTCATAGAGGTTGTGCGCATCCGCTGCAGCGGCAAAACGCTCGGCGGTTTCGCGCTGGTCCTCTTCCACGATGGCCGCGATGATGGCCTCCTTGGTCGGGAAGTAATGGAACAGGTTGCCAGGGCTCATGCCCGCCTCGGCGCAGATCTCGGCCGTGCGGGTGGCATGAAAGCCCTTGCGCATGAAGCAGGCCACAGCCGCCTCCAGGATCTGCTGGCGCCGCGCCTGATGGCGCTCGGGGTCCACGGTACGCATGGGAGAAAACCTTGTGCAGTTATTAATAGATCAACCAGTCGATTTATTAAAACACTGCGCCTGTGCCGCTGTCAAATCCGCTACCCCGTCCCTGCGGGCTTGGGCGTATAAAGCGCCAGGAGCCACCCCCTTTCTCGTTGATCACTGCGGGCATCTGGGCTGGTTCCTGAACAACAGAGGAGACAACGATGGACATCAGCGCGCCCACCAACACCCCCACCACGCCCACCGACCCGCGCAGCTTCAAGCGCTTTGCGGAGTTCTATCCCTTCTACCTGAGCGAGCACAGCAACCGCACCTGCCGGCGCCTGCACTTTGTGGGCTCCACGCTCACCCTGGTTTGCCTGGCCATGCTGGTGGCCACGGGCAAGCCGCAGTACCTGCTGTATGGCCTGCTCTGCGGCTATGGCTTTGCCTGGGTGGGGCACTTTGGCTTTGAGAAGAACAAGCCCGCCAGCTTCAAGCGCCCGCTCTACAGCTTCATGGGCGACTGGGTGATGTACAAGGACATCTGGACGGGCAAGGTGCCGCTCTGACCTGAGAAATTCAAGAAAAAATGGCCGTTACCGCGCATCCATCATGCGTTTAAAGCTATATATTTAATAGCAAACAAGGGGCAACGGCTGATCATCTCGATGGCGCTGCACCCTCCAGCACATCGGCCATTTGCAGGGTTTCCAGGCCCGCGCGCTGCCACAGCGGGCCCAGGCTCGGGGCGCGCTCCAGCAGCAGCCTCTGCACCAAAGGGGCCAGCGGGGTGTGGGCCGGGTCGGCCAGCAGCACATAGCGCGGCTCGGGCACGTCGGACGCACTCACCTCTGCATCGGCCACCTCGCCCGCCCAGTCCAGGGCGGTCAGGGCTTCGAGCACCGGTTCGAGCTGCAGCACGTCCACCCGCAGCAACTGTGCCAACTGGCTGGGGCGCAGGCCTTTCATGGGCTGGCTGCGCGCGCGGTGCAGCTCCTGCAACACCTCGATGGCGAGCTGAAACGTCCAGCCCGCCACGGTGCCGCGCCGCGCCACACCGGCCAGCAGACTGGGCAGGTAGGCCGTGACCACAGCCCCCAACAGCACGATGACCCAGGCCACATAGATCCACACCAGCAGGATGGGCAGCGTGGCAAACGCACCGTACACCACCGAGTAGGTGGGCACCTTGCCCAGGTACAGCGCCAGCACCTTCTTGGCCAGCTCGATGCACACGGCCACAAACAGCCCGCCCGTCCAGGCATGGCGCCATTTGACCGGCGTGTTGGGCACATAGTGGTACAGCGACGCCATGCCCCCCGCCAGCACCACAAACTGGATCGAATCGAACAGCAGCTGCACGCCATCGGGCAGGCGCTTGACCAGCCCACCCGAGGCCGACATCACATACGAGGTGAGCGCCAGGCTGGCCCCCATGAGCAGCGGCCCCAGCGTAATGGCCGCCCAGTAGATCAGCACCCGCTGCCCCAGCGGCCGCAGCCGCTGCACACGCCAGATGTCGTTGAGCGTGCGGTCGATGGTGAGGATCAGCGCCAGCGCCGTGGCCAGCAGGATGCTGAAGCCCGCCGCGCCCAGGCCGCTGGCCTTGGAGGCAAACTGGTTCAGGTAGCCAATCACCTGGCGCGAGATGCTGTCGGGCACCAGGCTGCTCACCAGCCAGCCCTGCAGCGCATCCTGCAGCTTGCCGAAGATGGGGAACGCGGTGAACACCGCCAGGGCCACGGTGAAGAAGGGCACCAGCGCCAGGATGGTGGTGAAGGTCAGGCTGCTGGCCGTGAGCCCCAGATGGTCCTCACGAAAGCGCTCGCGCAGCGTCTGGGCCGTGGTTTTCCAGGGGAAGTGCGACAGCTCGGTCATCAGCGCCTCCACGCGCAGTGCGGCTGTCTTTAGGGTCAAGGGCATGGCCGATATGATGCCACCCCAATGACTGCATCCCCCGCCATCCCTCTCCCACCATCCGACAGCGGTGTCGCCGCCACACGCTGGCTAGCCACCGGCAGCCTGCTCGCCCTGATTGTTCTGTGCCTGGCCTGGGAGCTGGTGCTGGCTCCCTTGCGCCCCGGTGGCACCTGGCTGGCCATCAAGGCCCTGCCGCTGTGCATCCCGCTGGCGGGCATCCTCAAGAACCGCATGTACACCTACCGCTGGGTCAGCCTGGTGATCTGGCTTTACTTCATCGAGGGCGTGGTGCGCGGCTGGAGCGACAAGCCGCCTTCGCAGTGGCTGGCCTGGGCCGAAGTGGCGCTGTGCCTGGTGCTGTTCACGGCCTGCACGCTGCATGTGCGCGTGCGCCAGCGCAATGCCAAGGCAGCTGCGGCCGCTGCAGAGGCCAGCGCGGGTGCACCCGCCCCCTGACGCCCCCACCGCAGCACCCCGCCCCATCCCATCCATGCACTGACCACTCCGTTTTGCCCATGACCACTTTGCTTGACACCCTGCGCACCCTCATTGGCCCCACCCATGTGATCACCGAGGGCGACCTCACCGCCTGGGAGCAGGACTGGCGCCGCCGCGTGCGCGGCAAGGCGCTGGCCGTGGTGCGCCCCGCCAACACGCAAGAGGTGGCCGCTGTGGTCAAGGCCTGCGCAGCGGCGGGCACCGCCATCGTGCCCCAGGGCGGCAACACCGGCTTGGCCGTGGGCTCCACGCCCGATGACAGCGGCACGCAGATCGTGCTGAGCCTCACGCGCATGAACGCGGTGCGCAGCGTGGACACCGACAACCTGACCATGACCGTGGAAGCCGGCTGCATCCTGCAGAACCTGCAGGATGTGGCGCAGAACGCGGGCGTGTTGTTCCCCCTGAGCCTCGCGGCCGAGGGCAGCTGCACCATCGGCGGCAACCTGGGCACCAACGCAGGCGGCACGCAGGTGGTGCGCTATGGCAATGCGCGCGACCTGTGCCTGGGCCTCGAAGTGGTCACCGCCCAGGGCGAGGTGTGGGACGGCCTCAAGGGCCTGCGCAAGGACAACACGGGCTACGACCTGCGCGACCTGTTCATCGGCAGCGAAGGCACGCTGGGCATCATCACCGCTGCGACGATGAAGCTCTACCCCAAGCCCGCAGCCCATCTCACGGCCTGGGCCGCCGTGCCGTCGATGGAACACGCCGTGGCCTTGCTGGGCCTGGCGCACAAGCAGCTGGGTGCGGGCCTCACGGGCTTTGAGGTGATGGGCCAGTTTGCGCTGAGCCTGGTGGGCAAACACATGCCGCAGCTGCGCGTGCCGTTTCTGGGCGACGACAACGCACCCTGGTGCGTGCTGCTGGAAAACTCCGACAGCGAATCCGAGGAACACGCCCGCGCGCGCTTCGAATCGCTGCTGGAGACCGCCTTCGAGCTGGGCTGCGTCACCGATGCCGTGGTGGCCGAGAACCTCACCCAGGCGCACCAGCTCTGGCACATCCGCGAGAGCATTCCGCTCGCGCAGGCCGAAGAGGGCCTGAACATCAAGCACGATATCTCGGTGCAGATCTCGCGCATCCCCGCCTTTGTGGCGCACACCGATGCGGTGCTGCAGCGCGAGATCCCGGGCGTGCGCCTGGTCAACTTTGGCCACCTGGGCGACGGCAACCTGCACTACAACGTGCAGGCACCCGCCGATGGCGATGCCAAGGCCTTCCTGCGCGAGCATGAAGAGCATGTGAATCACCTGGTCTACGAAGCTGTGGCCGAGTTCGGTGGCTCGTTCTCGGCCGAGCATGGCATTGGTGAACTCAAGGCTGACAAACTTGCCAAGTACCAATCGCCCGTGGCGCTCGGCATGATGCGCGCCATCAAGCAGGCGCTGGACCCGCAAGGCATCATGAACCCGGGGCGGGTACTGAAGGTCTAACGCCGCACGGTCTGCGCAAACATAGGATCAGCGCGAGATGTGCAAGCCGCACACGGCCAGCAGCTCGTGCATCTGGGGCAGCAGCCCCCGGCCAAACGCGTCGGCCTCGTACATTGCATACCGCTCCAGGGCACGTTGCTCGAAGTCAGGGGCGTTGACTGCAGCAGCCACCAGCAGATCGGGGTGGTAGTTCAGCAAGCGGTAGTCGCTGCGTTGGCGCAGGCCCACGAAGGGGCATTCCTCATCCGGCACGCGGTTGGCCCAACTGTCCAGATCCTGCAGGCTGTGCAGCTGGTCCAGCCAGTCCAGCACGGCCCCGTCGTACAGCGCCGCCAGCTCATCCCGGCGCGTGGCGGCACTGTCTGCGCTGCCCATGGGCAACTCGTAGGTCACCCCTCCCGCCTGTTTTTGGAACAGTGCCGGTGGCTCCAGGTAAGTGAAGGGCAGCCTGTGCGTCTGCGCGAAGTGCTGCAGGGACACTTTGAAGGCCGGCCCGCCATCGCTGTTAAGAGCGGGCTGCAGGTGGGAGGGCAATACAAGGCGTATCCACACCCCGTGGTGCAAGGTGTCCCGCACCATGTCCGAGTACACCAGCGCCTCGCCCACAGGCAGCTTTTTCTTGAACCAGAATTCGCCCCGCAGCTTGCGCCAGCCCCGCTGCACAAACAAGGGCTCCAGCGATTGCTGCACCCAGCGGCTGCGCGCCGAGGGCGAAGTGTCCAGCTCAGGGAGCACAGGCACATCCGCCACGGCTGCAACGGATCCCATGGGGCCCATCACCTGCCCTGAAGGGGTGTGCACCTCGCCGCTCTGCGGATCAAAAATCACCCACCCCAGCTGGCGGGCCATGCGCTCGATCACCGGCAGCACCACCTCCAGCTCGGCCACGGCGGGGCTCAGGCTTTGCACCAGCGCGAACGGGTCCGGCTCCGGGGGTTCAGTCCAATAGTCCTCGGGTTCGCCGTCCTCAGGCAGCCCGGCGGCAATGGCTTGCATCAGCACGCCTGCCGCCGGATCGGGGTTGAAACTCAACTGCTGGCGCAGGTCACGCAGCGTGGCCTGCGCGTCGTTGCTGGAGACAGGGATCGGATGGCGCCAGAGGTGCAGAACGTAGCTCATGGTCAAAGCGTGGGTAACAGGGCCCGAATGAGGGCCCGAATGAGGGCCCGAATGCGGATCAGACGCGCATCGTAGCCCACCGAATCCGAGAAAACTGCAAGGCCTGGTGGCCGCCGCGCCCTGCAGGCCCTTGCAGAGACACAGCCCTCCGGCTCTGCCTGCACAATCGCCGCTTCGCTCCACAACACCGCTCGGCCTGCCATGAGTTCCGCCATCACCATACGCCCCGCTCAGCCCACTGATTACGCCGCATGGCGCCCGCTCTGGGACGGCTACAACGCCTTCTACGGTCGCTTTGGCGCCACGGCGCTGCCCGAGCACATCACCCAAACGACGTGGCAGCGGTTTCACGATGCGGCGGAGCCCATGTTCTGCCTGGTGGCGCAGGACGATGCCAGCGGCGAACTGCTGGGCCTCACGCACTATGTGTTTCACCGCAGCATGACGCGCATCGAGCCTGTGTGTTACCTCAGCGACCTGTTCACCCGCGAGTCGGCACGCGGCCGGGGCGTGGGGCGATCTCTCATCCAGGCCGTGTACGACGCAGCGCGCGCCGCCCCATCTTCGCGCGTGTACTGGCAAACGCACGAGACCAACGCTGCCGGGCGCCAGCTGTACGACAAGCTGGCCAAACACCACGGCTTCATCGTGTACGCGCAAGAACTCTGACCGCCACCCCAAGGACCTCTGATGACATTGCCCGACCTGTACCGCGCCATCGCCGAACACACCGGCACGTTCTCCTGCGAGCGCATCCACAAGCCGCAGGAGACCAAAACGGTGAACTTTCGGCACCACATCCAGCCCCCCGCTGCGCTCGGTGCACCCCTGCCCGATGTGGGCCAGCTGCGCGCGTTCTACGCCACGTTGGGAGGCGTTTTGCTCTACCACGACACCGACTCTGGCGACGCCGCCCGCTATATCGCCCCACCCGCCGAATGGGCCGATCTGCAAGAGGCCTTCAACGGCTGGACCGAGCACCTCAGCGACGAAGAACGCGAAGACATCCTGCCCGACTGGATCGACCACTGCCTGGTGGTCGGCGAGACACCGCACTCTGGCAACTACATCCTGATGGCCACCGATGGCGAATGTGCCGGGCAGGTGTTCGAGTTTGACCACGACGGTTTCGAGTTCACCCACATGGCCGACGACCTGGTGGACTACGTGCAGCGCCTGCTCCACCTCGACAGCCAAGTGTTGGCGAACATCGCCTCGCACATGCGCTTCATCGACAAGAACACGGGGGCCCAGTGGTGGATTCTGGAAATGAACGACAACCGGGGCCACCGGGTGTGTACCCAGGTGTGAGGTGCAGCGTGGGAGGCCTCCGAGAACTATAAAAATAATAGCAACAACCGCTTGCTGGATGCGCGCAGGAGCCTGTTTTTAACCAAAACCAGCTTCCAAGCGATGTATTGGCAACGCGGTAGGTAGCCCCAAGCAGAGATGCGCCCCACGCGCGGAGCACTTCAGCACGGCACTACCTCTGGCGCACAGTGGCAGGCCGAGCGCGCGCCCACGCACTCGCAGACTCCCACCCCGGCGGCACGCAGCCTTGCTCCACCACACACAGGCTCGCGCTGGCCAGTGCGTGGCACAGTGCCTGCTGGCACGCGTCAGTGGCCAAGGCTGCCACAAACGGCACAAAGCCTGCACCACCGGCGGCGGCCTGCGCCTGCCGCAGCAGGTGTACCAGCAGCCCTGCCAGAAAACTGTCGCCCGCGCCCACGGTGTCCACCACCTGCAGCGGCTGGGCTTCTTTCGCAAAACATTGCGCGCCGCTGCGGTGCAGCAGCCAGGCACCTTCCGCGCCAAGCGTCAGCGCCAGCAGATGGGCTTGCGGGTTGGCGACCAGCAGATGCTGCGCGCGGGCCAGGGCATCGGCGCCGGGCACAGCCAGATGCTCCAGGTCTTCGTCGCTGGCCTTGATGATGTGGGCGTGGGCCAGCGCGGCGTGCACCGTGGTGCGGTAGGCGGCCAGGTCGGGCATGACGGAGGGGCGCAGGTTGGCATCGACCACCACGCAGCGGCCTGCGACGCGTTGGGCGGCCAGCCACGGCAGGTAGACGGCGGTGTCGCGCGCGTCGAGCGCCAGCGCGCCGGTGCACACCAGTTGCAGCGCGGGCAAGGCGGTGCAGGCTTCGCCCAGGCTTTGGGCCGACACGGCGCGGTCGGCCACACCCTCGCGGTAGAAGGCGTAGTCGGGGTGGCCATTTGCATCGAGGTTGACCACGGCCAGTGACGTGACTTGCTGCACGGGCTCGGGCTGGGCCAGCCCCACGCCGTCGGCCACGAGTTGCACCGCCAGCTCGCGGCCAAAGCGATCTCGCGACAAGGGGTTGAGGTACTGCGTGCCCACACCCTGTCGGGCCAGCGCGCGGCACAGGTTGTAGAGCGCGCCGCCCAGGCACGGCAGGTAGCTGCCATCGGGGCGGCGGATGAGATCGATGAGGGCCTCGCCCGCAATGGCGGCTTGGACGAGAGCTGTGGCGGTGGGGGTGTTTTGTGCGGAAGTCATGCTGGCTTTGGAGGGTGCAGGCAGAGCGTCAGAACTGCGCTTGCAGCGCGGGGTACAGCGCTACAAAGCGGGCATAACGTTCAGCCAGCAGGGCTTGTTGTGCGGGCTGGGGCGTGAAGGTGGCATCGGCCGGCAAAGGCTGGCACCAGAGGGCTTCGTCACAGCCACAGGCCATGGCGGCCAGGCGGGCCGCGCCCAAGGCGGCAGCGGCGTGTGCGCCCTGCGGGCGCTGCAGCGGTGTGCCCAACGCGCTCGCCAAGAGCTGCGCCCAGGGGTTGCTGCGGGCGCCGCCACCGACCAGCGCCAGGGCGCTGTCGGCGGCGCCTGCTGCCACCCGGGCTTCGACAGGCTCAGCCTGAACGGGGGTGGCGGTGCCAGCGCCAGCCACCTCCGCACCGCCCTGCCCTGCCCCTGCAGCGCGCATGGTGTTGAGGCCGTCGAGCAGGCCAAAGCCCACGCCTTCCATCACGGCATAGGCCAGGTCCGCCGCGTCGTGCTCGGCGCGCAGGCCCATGAAAACGCCGGTAGCAGCCGCGTTGTTGTGTGGGGTGCGCTCCCCGCTCAGGTACGGCAAAAAAAGCGGAGCCTGCGCCTGGCGGCTGGTGCTGAGGGTGCCCACAGCGTCCGACAGTTGCGCCTCATCGCCCCGCCCCGTGAGCCGCGTGACCCAGCCAAAGGCGCTGGCCGCGCTGAGCATGACGGACATGTGGTGCCAGCGCTGCGGCAGCGCGTGCGCGAAGGCATGCACGGCACGCTCGGTGGCGGGCGCAAAAGCGTCCGTCACGCGGAAGACCACGCCCGAGGTGCCCAGCGACACAAAACCCTGGCCTGTGGTGCGGGCGCCCACGCCCACGGCGCTGGCGGCGTTGTCACCCGCGCCTGCGGCCACCGTCACACGGTCTCCGAGCCCCCAACGGCGCGCTACGTCGCTGCGCAGCGTGCCAGTGGGCGCGTTGCCCTCGGCCAGGGTGGGCATGTGCGATGTGTCAAGCCCACAGGCCTGCAGCATCGCAGGGCTCCATGCCCGGGCCTGCACATCGAGCCACAGTGTGCCCGATGCGTCGGACATGTCGCTCACCGCATCGCCCGTGAGCTGCAGGCGCAGCCAGTCCTTGGGCAGCAGCACCGTGCGGATCTGGTCGAACACGGAGGGCTCGTGTGTGCGAAGCCAGAGCAGCTTGGGCGCGGTGAAGCCGGGCATGGCGAGGTTGCCGGTGATCTGGCGCGACGTGGGCACGGCGTCTTCCAGCTGCGCACATTCGGCGCTGGCGCGGCCGTCGATCCACAGGATGGCGGGGCGCAGCACCTGGCCTTGCGCGCCCAGCACCACGGCGCCATGCATGTGGCCTGACAAGCCGATGCCGCGCACCTGCGCCCAGGCGGCGGGCACCTGCGCGCGCAGCTGCGCCACGGCAGCCTCCACGGCGGTCCACCAGTCGGCGGGGTGTTGCTCACTCCAGGTGGGCTGGGGGCGGTGCTGGGGCACAGCAGCGTCGGCCGTGGCGACCACGGTCTGCGCGTTGTCCAGCAGCAGGAGCTTGACACCCGAGGTGCCCAAATCGATTCCGAGGTACATGGTGAATGGCGGGGTCGGTGGGATGTCGCGCGGGCGCAGGATCAGATTTGGGGGTGGGCCCTGGCTTCGACAGGCTCAGCCCGAACGGTGGGTGGGTGGCGTGGCGTGGCGTGTATTGCAGGGTGATCCGGTGGAAACGATCTCCAACACTCACCGGCCCTCCACCACCCAGGCTGCGGGGCCTCACACCTTGCCGAACCTCCCCGCGCCCTGCTTGCGAAACTCGCTCGGGGTCATGCCCTTGACGTCCAGGAAGCGGCGGTTGAAGTTGGCCATGTTGTTGAAGCCCACGTCGTAGGCGATGTGGGTGATGTAGCGGTCGGACTCCATGAGCAGCTGGCAGGCGCGGTTCACGCGCACCAGGTTCACGAAGTCGGTGAAGGTGTTGCCCGTGGCGCGGCGAAAGAAGCGCGAGAAGCGGCTTTCCGTCATGCCCAGCTCCTGTGCCAGGTCGGCGGCGGCCAGCGGCTCGGCCAGGTGGTCGGTGATGCGGCTCACGATGGCGTTGATCTGGTCGAGCTGGGCGTCGTTGTCCTCGCTTTGCAGCTGCGTGCTCGACAGCAGGCGAAAGTCGGTGCAGCGCGCCAGGTCGCTCATGAACTCACAGAACGCGCCGAACCGGGCGAGCCCCTGGCGCGCCTTGATGCGGTGCCAATGCTCTTGCGCCTGCGCTTCCATGCCAAAGAACTCCACACCGTGGCGCGCGCGCTCCAGCAGAGGCAGTACCTCGCGCAGCTCGGGGATGGTCTCGCTGCTGGCCACCAGTGGCGCGTGCGAGAACTGGATCACCAGGTCGCGCAGCGGCACGCCGCCTTCGGGCAGGTCCATGCTGATCCAGTTGTGCGGCAGGCGCGGCCCGGTCAGCACCAGGTGGCCGGGCTGGAACTGCCCGATCCAGTCACCCACGAACACCTTGCCCGACGTCGCGGTGATGAGGTGCAGTTCGTACTCGTCGTGGTAGTGCCAGCGCGCCAGCGGCGTGGGAAAGCCGTGGGCCAGGCAGCGGATGAAGCCCGCAGTGTCCGGCGACTCGTAGCCCAGCGCGGGCGAGCGCACATAGTCGTGCTCCAGCTCGGGCTTGGTCTGGCGTGGCGAGACGGGCGTCTTCACGGTCATGGCGTCGTTCCGGTGGGCGGGGCGTTCAACTTACACCAAAGCCCCGGGCTCGGCACGCCCGGCCGCAAAGGCCTGCACGCGGGCATAGGCGCTGCGCAGTGTGTCGACGAGGCGCGGGTGCGATGCCATCTCGCCCCACAGGGTCGTTTCCGCAGCAAACGCGGCGACCGGGTCGGCGGCGTCGCAGATGCCGTGCGCCACGGCCGGGTCCATGGCCTGGTCCTGGTAGGTGTAGGGGATCTGCCCCGCGTGCCAGCGCTGCAGGTAGGCCAGGAACAGCGCGGGCAGTATGGCCACGCTGTCGAACGGTGCGTTGCGCGCCAGCTTGTCGCGGATGGTGGGCGCGATCATGCCGGGGATCTTGGAGAACGCGTCCATCGCCACGCGCTGGTTGGTGTCTGCGATGGCGGGGTTGCCGAAGCGGTCCAGCACCACGTCGCGGTAGGCCTCCAGGTCGATGGGGCACGGCAGCAACACAGGGATCGCATCGTCGGTGACGTAGTCGTAGGCCATCTGGCGGATGGCGGCATCGTGCGTGCCTTCATGGATGTACTGGTAGCCCGCCAGCGTGCCGGACCAGGCAATGCAGCTGTGGGTGGCGTTCAGCAGGCGGATCTTGGCCTCTTCGTGCGCCTGTACCGACTGCACCATCTCCACGCCCACCGTCTCCCAGTCGGGTCGGCCGGCGATGAAGTGGTCTTCGATGACCCACTGGATGAAGCTCTCGCCCATCAGAGCGGCCTTGTCGTCCCAGCCGGTGGCGGCCTTCACGCGCTCGGCCACGTCGGGCGTGGGGCGTGGGGTGATGCGGTCGACCATGGCGTTGGGGCTGCTGGTGTGCTGCACCACCCAGGCCTTGAGCTCTGCGTCGCCCAGCGCGTCGATGAACTGCAGCAGGCCACTGCGCGAGCGGTCGCCGTTGTGGCGCAGGTTGTCGCAGTTCATCAGCGTGACGGGGCCGGCGCCTGAGCGCATGCGTGCGCGCAGGATGCTGACGAGGCCGCCGTAGATGGTGTGGCCTGCCTGGCCGGCATTCACGGCCGCGAGGTCGGCACGCAGGTCGGCAAACGTGGGCCAGTCGAGCTGGTTCTGGGCATCCAGGTAGTACCCCGCCTCGGTCACCGTGAAGCTGATGATGCGCGTGGCAGGGTCGGCGCCAGCAGCGATCAGCGGGGCCAGGTCGTCCTGGCAGGGGATCACGCGCTGTATGGATTCGATGACGGTGTAGCTGCGCTCGCCCTGGGGCGTGACGGTCTCGAGCGTGTAGCGGCCGCCCTGCGCCTGCAGGGCCGCGATGGTGTCGGCCATGTCGGGGCGCAGGTTGCCGCCCGCGATGGCCCAGCCCGTGTCACCTTGCTGGCGCAGCTGGTGAACGTAGACGGCCTGGTGGGCACGGTGGAAGGAGCCCAGGCCCAGATGCAGGATGAAATTCATGGTGCGTGACAACAGGGTTCTAGAGATCAAAATTCGTGGGCATCATCACGACGTCGCGGATGGTCATGCCGCGCGGGCGGGTGAGCATGA
>JADMJR010000214.1 GCA_018780365.1 Acidovorax sp.
TCGAGAATTCGCGGTTGCCCTCGGTGAACCAGGGCGAGTTGTAGTACTGCTCCTGGAACACCACTTCGGCATACTGGTCCAGCCGGTGCCGCAACAGGTTGCCCCAGGCGCGCCGCACGCGGGCGCGGTAGGGCATGCCAGGCGCGATGCCCTCCATGATGCGGGCGGCCGTGACCGTCTTGGCATCTTGGTAGAGCTGGCTGATGAGTTCATCCTTGGACGGGTAATACACATACAGCGTGCTGGTGGCAATGCCCGCTGCGCGGGCAATGTCGGCCAGGGTCAGGCCGCTCAGGCCCGTCTGGGCCACCAGCTCGAAGGTGGCCTGGGCAATGGCGCGCTGCTTTTCGTTGTCTTTGGGCTTCATCGGGGGGCAATATAAGCGAATAGTTATTCGACGACAACGGGGCCACCGAAGACCCCACGTTACCTAGATCCCGCCCGGCCGTCGCCCTCTTTAGAGCGTGCCCGCCGTGGCTGGCAACCGTCCTGCCCTCGCATGCACAATTGGCCCATGACCACCTCCATCGCCGACCTTCGCAAGAGCTACGAGCGCGCCGAACTCAACGAAGACGCCTCGCACGCCGCCCCCCTGCAGCAGTTTGACCAGTGGCTCCAAGAAGCCATCAGTGCCGAAGTGCCCGAGCCCAACGCCATGACCTTGGCCACCGTGGGCAGCGACCTGCGCCCCAGCACCCGCATCGTGCTGATCAAGGGGTATGACGAACGCGGCATCGTCTGGTTCACCAACTACGACAGCCGCAAGGGCCGCCAGATCGCGGGCAACCCCTGTGCAGCCCTGCAGTTCCACTGGGTGGAGCTGGAACGTGTGGTGCGCATCGAAGGCGTGGTGGAAAAGGTCAGCGATGAAGAGAGCGACGAGTACTTTGCCAGCCGCCCGCTGGACTCCCGCATCGGCGCCTGGGCCAGCCCGCAAAGCCAGGTGATCTCCGGGCGGGGCGTGCTGGTGGCCAACGCGGCCAAATACGGCGCGCAGTTTTTGCTGAAACCGCCCCGCCCGCCGCACTGGGGTGGGTATCGCCTGAAGCCTGACCAGTGGGAGTTTTGGCAGGGGCGCAAGAGCCGCCTGCATGACCGGTTGCGCTACAGGCTGGATGGCGGAGAGTGGGTGCGGGAGCGGCTGGCGCCGTGATTCGCAGGTAGCGCACAAGGCGTTTCTTGCCAATTTTTGCCAAACCTGCCATCCTGCCGCCATGAGCACCATGAATATCTCTTTGCCTGAGAGCCTCAAAGTCTTTGTGGACGAGCAGGTGAACGAGCGTGGCTACAGCACCAGCAGTGAATATGTGCGCGAACTGATTCGCAAGGACCAGGACCGACTGCAACTGCGCAGCTTGCTGCTGACGGGGGCCGCCTCTGTGCCTGCAGAGCCTGTCAGCCTCGCTTACTTTGAGGGGCTGCGAAAGCGTGTGCAGCAAGCCAAGACTGCAGGCTCACTCGCCAGGCCGTGAAAACCAAGCCCGTTGTTCCACGCACGTCGGCGCTGCAGGATGTGGAGGATGCGTTGTCCCACTACCTCGACGAAGGCGCCGAGCAGGCGGCGCTGGGCTTCATTGACGCGCTGGAGCAGGCCTACAGCCACATTGGCAGCCACCCTGCCACCGGCTCGCCCCGCTACGCCCATGAACTGAACCTGCCGGGGCTGCGATTCTGGCCGCTCACACGGTATCCGCACCTGGTGTTCTATGTAGAACAGGCCGACCACATCGATATTTGGCGCGTGCTGCACGGAAAGCGCGATATCCCTGCCTGGATGTCCGAACCCTGAGTGCTGATCCCCTGGGGCCGCGTTACCCCACCACCCACCGCGTCACCACCACAATCACCACCGGCATCGTCACCAGCCCCAGCGCGGTAGACACGGCCACGCTGGCCGTCACCTCTTCTTCTGCCACGCGGTAGCGCTGCGAGAACAGGAATACATTGGCCCCCACGGGCAGCGATGCCGCCACGATCATCACCGCCAGTGGCAGGCCCGACAGGCCCAGCGCCCAGCCCAGGGCGGCCAGCACGACGGGGTGCACCACACATTTGACGAGCGCAATGCGCAGCGCCGCCTTGAACTGGTGGCCGACCTTGGTGAACGCCAGCGTCACGCCCACCAGCAGCAGCGCAATCGGCCCCAGGGCCTGGCCCAGCAGCAGCAGGGGTTTGTCCACCACCTGGGGCACCACCAGGCCGGTTTGCGCAAACAGCAGGCCCGCAATGATGGGCAGCGGCACCGGGTGCACGATGCCGTTGCGCACGGCCTGCAGCACGGTGCGCCACATGGGCTGCTGCGCGGAGCCCTCCCGGCCTGCATGCTCGCGCGCGGCGGCCAGTTCAAACACCACGGTGGCGGCGGTCAGCAGGATGAGCGAGTGCACCGAGATCAGCGTGAACAGCGTGACCAGCCCCGCATCGCCAAACACCAGGCCCACCAGCGGCACGCCGATCATCAGCGTGTTGCTGAAGGTGTTGGCCAGCGCCCGCGCCGCGCCCAGGCTGGTAAAGCCCAGCACCGCCAGCGTGGCCGTGTACACCACGCCAAACGCCACAAAGTAGATACCCACGGGGCCGAAGTTGAGGTCTTCGATGTGCACCGTGCTCATGGTGCGAAACAGCAGCGCGGGCGTGAGCACCATGAACACCAGGTTGGCCAGGTCCTTCACGGCTGCAGCCCGAATCCAGCCGCGCCGCCCCACATAAAAGCCGATGGCTATGAACAGGATGACGGGGATCAGCGAGGTGAAAACGGGCGAGTTCAAGGTGGTAGCCGGCGCGCGAACGCGGCAAGAAGGGGCAAGCGGGAGGGGGCACATAGCCGGCAGCAGGGCCCTATTGTGGCCTGGGCGGCCACCGCACGCGCATCTCTATACTATGAATTCAATAGCTGTTAGCGCTTAACCAGAAGGCGCAAGAGGCCATTTTGATGCGGAAATTCCCGGCGCCAGCGACGGCCCGCGATCCCTGGCTCGACGCTTTATTGAAACACGCACACGCCCAATGACTGACTTTTGGCCCGGTACATGGCGGTGTCTGCAGCGCGCAGGTAGTCGTCGACCGTCGCCAGCCTGGATGCGCTGCTGGCCAATCCGATACTCGCACCACTGATCACGGTGTGCCTGCCAATCACGTAAGGCACTTTTAGGGCGGCGGCAATCTGCCCTGCACGGTGGGTGGCTTCAGCGGGATCAATGGACTCCAGCAGCACATTGAACTCGTCGCCACCCATGCGGGCGACCAGGTCCACCGCCCGCACGCAGGATTCGAGCCGCCGCGCCACCTGCTGCAACAGCTGGTCGCCCACGTGGTGCCCGTAGCTGTCATTGACGGCCTTGAACCCGTTGAGATCCAGCAGCAGCACCGAGAACATCGTGGCTCCATCGCGCGCCGGCACGCCATCACCGTTCACCACCTCGTTTTGCTGCAGCGCGATGAGTTGCGCGAGGCGATCGCGGAACAACGGCCGACCCGGCAAATTGGTCAGTGCATCGTAGGAACTGCCCCGCTCGGCCAGATCGCTCAACGATCCTGCCATGCGCACGGGCACCCCCTCTTCGAACTCGGCGAGCCCGCGCCAATTGACCCACACCAGCCTATCAGCCCCGTGGAACGCGCGGAAGTCCACCGAAAAGTTCGGGCTGCTTCCCGACAGGTGCCTGCGGTAGGCCTCCTGCACGCGCCCGCGATCCTCGGGATCGATGAGTTGCTCCAAAAAGCGCCAGCCTCCGTCATGCACATGATCGCGGCGACCCAGCCCGACGATCTGGAGAAAGCGCCCCGACACATGCAGGGCGTCGGTTCGCAAGTCCCAGTCCCAGATGCCGTCATTGGACCCGCGTGTTGCCAGCGAATAGCGGTTTTCGGAGCGCAACAACTCGAGTTCGGTGTCCTTCTGCTGGGTCACGTCGATCATCAGGCCGATCATGCGGTTCGGCCGCCCCGGCTCGACCACGGCGCGGCACAGATCACGCACCCACACGACCTTGCCGGACTTGGCAATCAGCCTGTAACTCATCTCGTAGGCATGGCTCTGCGTGGCGTTGTAGGCGGCATCGTCAATCAGCAGGGCCTGCGCCAGATCATCGGGGTGCACATGCGCGCGCCAGAAGCCCGGGTCAGACCGCCACTCCTCGACGGAGTAGCCGAACAAGCGTTCGACCTGCGGGCTCAGAAAGGTATTGCCCACCCCGATTTCAGCCTCCCACACCACGCCATCAATGGTTTCCAGCAAGCGCAGAAAGCGCTGGCGAATTTCCACCAGCACCTGTTCGGTGACCTCGGTGATCTCGATCAGGACACCCTGGCGGCTGATCACCCGCTCCGCCGCATCCGTCTCCGGGTGGAGCTGCAGACGCACCCAGCGATAGTCCGCGTCGGCAAAGCGCAAGCGGAACACCGGCATGCCCGAGCGCATGGTGCCGATGTCGTCGGGATGCACGAATTCCAGCAAAGACCGGCCAAGCGCCGCCGCCACCGAGTGGCCGGTGAGCTTGTGCCACGCTGGATTCAGATAAGTGATCTCCCACAGCGCATCGGTTTGCACCACCGCCTCGGGTAACAGTTGCAGCAGTTTTGCGGACGGCGTGGGAGTGGTGG
The DNA here is from genome assembly GCA_018780365.1 of Acidovorax sp. GTDB lineage: Bacteria > Pseudomonadota > Gammaproteobacteria > Burkholderiales > Burkholderiaceae_C > Acidovorax. The sequence continues at coordinate 4,603 of JADMJR010000214.1, forward strand.
GCATGCAGGGAGGGCTATCGCAAAACGGGGCAGATACATACAGGGCAGCGCTGAACAAGTCCTTCGCGCGTCGCGCAACCCGGCTTGGGGCGGCCTGCTGCGGTGCCAATCCCATTCCCAAATCGGTCGCGCCATCACGGAGACTTAGGCAGCGTCGCCTTAACGGTCCGGAAAATCAACCAAGTAAAACCTAGTATGGCACGCATCCAAGCCATCCTTGGTTTGGGTGGTTTGGGTGGTTTGGGGCAGTGAGGTGCGCGAGCCCGCAACGCCCTCCCCCGCCGCTGGCTCGCTCACATCACAACGGCAGTACCCGTCAGAACGCCACCTTCACCCCCACCGTCACATTCCGCCCCATCAACGGCGCGGCGTTTTTGATGAAGGAGGTGTGCGCATACGCCAGGCGGTCCGTCAGGTTGGTGCCTTTCAGGTACACCTGCCAGGGCGTGCCGCTGCTGAACTGGCCGTTGTAGGCCAGGCCCACATTCAGCATGCCGTAGCCGGGGGTTGCAGTTTCGAAGGCGGCGATGCGGTTCTGGCGGGCTACCTGCACCCATTCCACCTGGCCTTCCCAGGCGTTCCAGTTCGCATCGAGACGCAGGCCGGCGCGGGTGGCCGGGATGCGCGGCAGGTTGCCTGCGCCGTCAATCTTGGCTCGCACGGTGTCGCCGAACAGGGTGACGCCCAGGTGGCGCGTGAGGCGCTGGCGCACCTGGCCTTCGATGCCGGTGAAGGTGGCGTCGGCCTGGCTGTATTGCAGCAGCTGCAGGCCGTCCTGCGCATCGAGCGTGCGGCCGTAGATGTAGTTGTTGATGCGGTTGCGGAACACGCTCACGCCAAAGGTGGTGTCGCCCGCCGTCTTTTTCAGGCTGAGGTCGAAGTTCTGCGAGGTTTCGGAGCGCAGGTTGGCGTTGCCGCGCTCGTACGTGCTGGTGGCCATGTGCAGGCCCTGGGCGCACAGCTCTTCGGCCGAGGGGGCGCGGCTGGCGCGGGTGAAGGATGTGCCGACCTGGTAGCCGGGCGTGAACTTCCAGACCGCGCCCAGCGATGCGGAGGTGCCGTTGTGGCTGCGCTCAATGCCGCTGGTTTCAGCGCGGGCCGTCTGGCGGTCGTGGCGCAGGGCGGCTTCAAAGCGCCAGTCGCCCAGGCGGTATTCCTCCAGCGCGAAGAAGCCCAGCTTGCGGGTGATGGTGGGCTCGACATACGCTTCTTCGCCGTCGGCACTGAACTTGCGCTGCGAGGTTTGCAGGCCGACAACCCCCTTGAAGCCACCGATGGGCTCGTGCTGCAACTCGATGCGGGTGTCGTAGGCCTTGTTCTTGAAGGTGGTGGCGATGGTGCCGCCCTCCACTTCGTCGTGCACGTAGTCCGTCACCCCCGCGCGCAGGCGCAGGGCCGAGAAGCCGGTGAAGGGGTTGCGCAGCTCGCCCCGGATGTCGAAGCGTTCGCTGCGCAGGTCCACCACCGGGACGTCGCCATGTTCGGCGCCATGGTCATGGTCGTGGCCGTCTTCTCCTTCGCCTTCGTGGGCGCCGCAGTGCAGATGGTTGCCATGGGTGTGGCAGCCTTCAAAGCTGTGGTTGTGGCCCGGCAGGCCATATTTGGCGGCCTGCCGGGTGTAGGCCGCGCCCAGGTACCCACGGTCGCCCACCCACGACAGGCCCACGCTGCCGGTGTGGGTGCGGTTGAAGCTGCCCAGCACCTTGCGCGTGGCTTCGCCCTCGGGCGCCCAGCCTTTGCCGACGCGGTAGTCACCGGCGTCGCGCGCCACGCCTTCCACGTGCACGGCCAGGTTGCCGGTGCCGCCGGTGAGCGAGAAGGCCCCTGCCCCTTCGCGCGCGCCGGTGTTGGCACGCAGTTCGGCGCTGCCCTCCAGCCCCTTGGCCGGGACGGCGGTGGGCACTTTGCCGTCGAGCACGTTGACCACGCCGCCCACGGCGCCGTTGCCATAGATCAGTGCCGAGGGGCCGCGCAGCACTTCGATCTGGGTGGCGAGCATGGGCTCGGACACCACGGCGTGGTCGGGGCTGATGGTGGAGGCGTCGTGCAGCTCGGCGCCGTCAGACAGCACCTTGACGCGTGGGCCGTCCATGCCGCGAATGATGGGGCGGCTGGCTCCGGCGCCAAAGTGGCTGCTGGTGATGCCGGGCTCGCTGTTGAGCGTCTCGCCCAGCGTGGCCTCGCGGCGGCGCACGAGTTCGTCGCCCTCCAGCACGGTGGCGGGGGTGGTCATGTCATTGGCACCCAGTTGCAGACCGCTGGCGGAGACGGTGACGGACGGCAGGCTGGGTGCGTCGGATGGCGCATGGGCCCCGGGCGTGGTCTGCGCTTGGGCAATGCCTGCGCCCGAGAGTGCCAGCATGGCGGCCAGGGCCACGGGGTGCAGGGCGGGACGGCTGCTGCGGGCGGCAAAACGGAGGGCAAGGGTGGTGTGGGTCATGGTGGTGGTTGCAACAAGGCATGCGCGGCGTTGGCCCGGTTCGGCCAGACGCGCTCGCGCACGCGGCACCGCGCCACAGGGCACGGGGTTATGAATAAAAAATGCCTCTAGCGCCTGATAGGCAAGCGCTGATAGCTATGAAATCAGGAGTAATGGGCGGCACACAGCGGGTGCAGCCCTGTGCACCCCTGCCTCAGCGTGTGCGCAACGGCACAGCACAGGCGCCTGCACGGGCCCGGCCCACACTGCAGGGCAATGCGGCGGTTGTGCAGAACAGAAGGCGAAGGTTCAGGGATGCCGTGGCGCGTCAGGCCGCTGGCGGGCCGCGCGCCTGGAACAGCGCAACATGTGAAGCCCCACGGCGCCCCGCCAGGGGCGTGGGCGCTGCCTGTGGTGGCACGGCTTCGGGCAGCACCAGGGGGGTGCTGTGCAAGGCATCGCCCAGCGCCAGCTGGTCGAGCAACAGGCAATCCACCGGGGCATGGTGGGCCAAAAACAGCGGGGAGGCCTCCCCCACCGCTTCGGCCGATGCCGGGAGTGATGGCGATGGCAGCCCCAAGGCCTGCTGCCCGGCATGCACCCGGTCCAGCGCGCCGCCGTGGGCCACCTGGTGCAGCCGCCCCAGCGTGGGCACCACCACCAGGGCCAGCAGCAGCCAGACCAGGGCCATGCGCTGCGCCACCCGCGCCTGCAGGCTGCGTGCCGCCCCGCGCCAGGGCGCGCCCTGCCCTGCGCTGCGCAAGGCGTCAGGCAGCGTGGGCCAGAGCGGGTGGGAGGGGCGGGTCACGAACAATGAAACCAACGAGACAACAAGAAAAAGAGGTGCAAGGTTTGCTGCCAGGCCGCGATTATTTCACTGGCACCGCGTCCACCACGCGGTAGTACAGGCCATATTGGTCGTTGGTGAGTACGGTGAACTTGCCCTCTACCACCACGGGCTCCAGCGAGTAGCGCACGGGGGTTTTGGCCTTCACCTCGACCATGCTCTCCGGCCCGCCTGGCAGGCAGAACGAGCAGGTCAGCGGCACGGACGTGAGCAAGAAGTGTGTCTGCGTGGCCTTGGCGTCCAGCGGCATCATGAAGCCCTGGATGCGCTGCACGGTTTTGTCCATGCCCTTCTGGGCGTCGCTGAACACGGGCAGGATGCCGTCTTTGGTGGTTTTTTTGGTCAGGTCGGTCAGCACCGACCACGGGATCACGTCGTTGCGCTGGGGCAGCGGCGCGATGGGGCTGTTGGGGCTGTGGTAGCCAGCGCCCGAGCCCGATGGCACGGCAGTGCCCGTGCCCGCAGGCAGCGGCGACGAGAGCACCGGCGCTGCGGCCGCCCCCTCTTTGGCACGCTCAAAAGCGCCCGGTGCGGGTTTGGTGGCGATGCCATGCTGGGCCTGCGCGCCGCCAGCCAGTACCAGTGCGGCCGCCATGCCGGCAAAACGAAGCGTTCGGCCGTGGGCGGGGAGAGGGGTCAGGGCATGGGGCATGGCGGCAGTCTCGGTAAACGGGAGTCGATGGGGAACAGGCGCTCAGTGCGCGTGTTTCATGCCGCAGTATTTTCCGATAGCCAGGCTTTTGCAGGCGGCCTGCAGGTCTTTCTGGCACTGGTCGTGGCCCTTGCCAGACTCCAGGCATTTGGCGGCGGCCTCATGCGCGGCGGCCATGGCGCGGTGGCGGGCGATGTCCTCCTTGGTGTCCTTGTCGTTGTGGGCCTGGGCGTGGGCCAGGGCTCCGACGAGGAGCATGGGGGCCAGGGCGAGAGCGGTGAGGAGCTTTTTCATGGAGGGACTTTCAGGTTGAGTTGGTAGAGGGTTTATGGCGGTCAGAACTTGGTGGCTGCATCAGGGCTGGCCGAGCAGGTCCGCCACGTCGGTGCGGTAGGCCTGCATGGCGGGCAGCAGTGCCGCCAGCGCCGCCACACCCGCTGCCAGCAGCGGTACACCCACCTCGGCGGGCAGCCAGATGAGGCCGGTCACGGGCAACAGCCCCTGCGCCTGCAGTGCCCAGCCCAGGCCATGCGCCAGGCCGTGGCCCAGCAGTAGCCCGAGGATGGACGCCAGCGCAGCCAGCCACAGAGCCTCCCACAGCACCAGCCCCGCCACGCGGCCGGGCGGCGCGCCCAGCATGCGCAGCATGGCCAGGTCGGCGCGGCGCTCGCGCACGGCGTTCCACAAGGCAATGAACACGCTGAGCGCGGCCACGGCCAGCAGCACGCCGCCGAAGGCGCGCAGCACATCGGCCCCCACGCCCAACAGGCGCAAGAGGCGTGTGACCTCGATGGCGGGTGCCGCCGCCTGCATGGCGGTGTCGGCGTTGATCTTGCGCGGCAGCGTGACGGCAGCCATGGGCGTGCGGTAGCGCACCAATGCCACGGTCACTTCGCGCTCCTGTTTCATGATTTCCAGGTCCTCGGCATCGTTGGCCGTGGCGGTCTCGTGCACCATCCAGACGGATTCGGTGCTGGTCAGGATGAGCCGGTCAAGCACGCAGCCGCAGGGCGCGAGCACGCCGCTCACGCGGTAGGGGTGGTTGCCATGTGCGTGCCCTCCCCCGCCCAGCCCGTGGCTGCCGACAAAGGTGGCGCCCACCAGCGGCGCGCCTGCATGGCTGCTTTTGACAATGCCACGCGCCACACTGGCGCCCAGCACCGCATCCATGGGCTGCTGCCACAACGCGCCCTCGGCCAGCGTGGCCTCGTAATGCGCCACATAGTCGGGCGTGGTGCCGACGATGCGAAAGCCCTGGTAGCTGTCGCCCAGGCTCAGCGGGATGACCTGGGCCACCAGCGGGTTCTGCTGCAGCGCCTGCACTTCTTGCAGCGGGATGTTGCCGGTGGGCACGTCGATGTGGAACACGCCCGCCAGGATCAGCTGCAGCGGGCTGCCCTTGGCACCCACCACCAGGTCGATGCCGTCCAGGTCGCGCTCAAAGGCCTTGTCGAGCTGCGTGGCCACCAGCAGCACCAGGGTGATGGCGGCCAGGCCCAGCGTGAGCACCAGCAGGTTGAGCACTGCCGCCAGCGGGCGGGACCACAGGTAGCGCCACGACAGGCGGGCCAGTTTTACTATGTTTTTCATAGCTACTCGCGCCCTTCTGTTGCGCGGTAGGCCGCTATTTCATTCAAATCCAGCGTCTGCGCACCGGCCAGGGCCGACACCACACGCTGGTCGTGCGTGGCAATGATCAGGCTGGCATCGCAGGCGGCGGCGCTGCGCTGCAGCAGTGCCAGCGCATCCGCGGCAGCTTCGTCGTCCAGGCTGGCCGTGGGCTCGTCGGCCAGCAGCACCTGCGGCGCCAGCAGCACGGCCCGCGCCAGCGCCACACGCTGCGCCTGCCCGCCCGAAAGCTGGTGTGGCTTGCGCGTCGCCAGCTCGGCCACGCCCACCTGCGCCAGCGCACGCTGGATGGCCGCATCGTCGCGCGGCAGCCCGGCCGCAAAGTAGACCAGCGCCAGGTTGTCGGCCACCGAAAGCGCGCTGCTGAGGTACAGCTTCTGCGGCAGAAAACCAATGTTGCGCGCGCGCCAGGCATCGATCTCGGCCCCGCGCTGCGTGCCCAGCTGGGTGCCTGCCACAAACAGGTCGCCCCCGCTGGCACCGCGCAGCCCCGCCATCAGCGCCAGCCAGGTGGACTTGCCGGTGCCCGAGCGCCCGCGCAGCAGCAGCGTGCCCCCCTGGCGCAGGTCTACATCGGGGAAACGCAGCGGCGCGGCGCCGCCCGTGGCATAGGTGTATGAAAGGCCCCGGGTGCGGATCATGCGGCGGCACCTTCGGCCGGGTGGGCGCACTCCGCACACCGCCCGTGCACGGCAATGTCCACCGCCAGGCGCTCGTGCCCGGCCGTGGCCAGTGCCTGCAGCATCTGCTTGAGGGCGCTCTGCACCTTGGCCGAGCCCTGCGACAGGCGGAACTGGCGGTGGCAGTCGTCGCATTCAAAGCGGGGGGCGGCGCCCTCTTCGCCCTGGGGCGCCCGTGCGTAACGGGTGACGCGGGCGGCATCGACCTGCTTGTGCAGCAGGCCGGCGGCAGCAAAACGGTCGAGCATGCGGTACACGGTGACCTTGTTGACGGGGGCGCCAGCCATGGCGAGGGCGGCCTCGACTTCGGGTTCGGAGAGTGCTGCGTCGGGGCGCGCTTCATAGAGCGCCGCCAGCGCCCGGGTGGCACGGGTGGCGCGCATGCCGGGTGGAAGTGACCAAGGCGGGTGGTATGGGGACGAGGGGGCGGAGGTGGGCATGGGGAGGCGTAGTGGGCGGGCGAGGCTTGTAACGCAATCGGGTTGCATTATGCGCCGACAGGGAGGTCAGAAATGCCCGCCCTCGGGAATCAAGGGGGTAGCGACTCACCCCTTGCTTGAACTCAACCGCAGCATCAGCGTCATCGGCTGCAGCGGCGACGGCTGAAACCCGTAGTGCTCGTAGAACTGTTTGGCAGAGTCATTCAGCGCGTGGACCCACAGCGCCCGCACTCCCGCGTTGTGCGCAACCGCGACGGCCCTGTTCACCGCGTCCTGGAGCAGTCCGGCACCTAACTTGATGCCCTGGGCGCGGTGGTCCACAGCGAGTCGCGCCAGCACCATCACCGGAATCGGGTCCGGCATGTTGCGCCGCACGTTGCTGATAGCCATCTGGTGCGACACCGCGCCGGCCGCCATGGCGTAGTAGCCGAACACGCGCCCTTCCGGATCGGTGACAACAAATGTGCGGCTGGCTCCACTGAGGTGATTGGCCCTGGCGCGGCGCTTGAGCCATTCATCGAGACTGGGCTCCCCGCACGCAAACTGATCCAGCTGATGGTGTGTGGCCAGCGGTTGTGGTGCAGCCAGCTGCAAATTCATGCCGCGTCCGTACTCCACGGCGCCTTGACGGCCATGAGGCGTTCCAACCCCGGGTTGGCTGCAGGGGGGGCGTCCAGCATGGCGGTAAATTGCTGGAACCTGTCGGCATCCAGGCTGAAGAAGACCTGGTCCAGCACCACGGCTTGCGCGCGGTCGCAGGCGGCTTCAAGCATGAAGTCGGAGCGGTTCTTGCCGAGCAGGCTGGCAGCGTGGTCGATCAGGTCACGTTGCTCAGGCAGGGCCCGCAGGTTGATGGCGGCATCACGCATAACAAGCCTCCGTTGTGTGTACGTTAGATACACAAATTATACAGGCGATGGGCTGATGTATAGCTTTTGTCAACACAAACTCTGCCCCTCTCAATGTTGAGGGGCGCCTCACCCCTTCAAATACCGCACAAACGTCTTCCTGAACTTCTCCACCTTCGGCCCCACCACAAATGCGCAATACCCCGCGTTGGGGTTGTTCGCAAAGTAGTCCTGGTGGTAGGCCTCGGCCGCGCTGTAGTTGGCCAGCGGCCTCACCTCAGTGGTGATGGGCGCGCCAAACAGCTTGTCCTGTGACATCTGTCGGACCATGTCGCTGGCGATCTGGCCGTGCTCAGGGGTTTCGTAATAGATGCCGCTACGGTACTGCGTGCCCACGTCGTTGCCCTGGCGGTTGAGGGTGGTCGGGTCGTGGGTGTGGAAGAAGATTTCCAGGATCTCCTCCAGGCTGATCTCGTCGGCATCAAACACCAGGCGCACCACCTCGGCATGGCCGGTGTCGCCCTGGCAGATCTGTTCGTAGCTGGGGTTGATGGTGTGGCCGTTGGTGTAGCCGCTTTCCACATCGGTGATGCCGCGCACGCGGTCGAACACGGCTTCGGTGCACCAGAAGCAGCCGCCGCCCAGGGTGATGGTTTGCAAAGTCATGGGGATCCTCGGGTCGAAACCTGGTCATTATGAATTGACGCCCTATCCTGCGCTTGCTACATTACTAACCGGTCAGTCATTAGCAAAAACACCTTGTCTCCCACGCCCCCCTCCCCCTCTTCTGCAGCCGCTGGCACCAAGCGCGAACGCCGCAAGGAAGCCCGTCCCGGTGAGCTGCTGGAAGCCGCGCTCGACCTTTTTGTGGAAAAGGGCTTTGCCGCCACGCGCGTGGACGAGGTGGCCGCGCGGGCCGGGGTGTCCAAAGGCACGCTGTTTTTGTACTTCCCCAGCAAGGAAGAACTCTTCAAGGCCGTGGTGCGCGAGAACATCGCGGGCCGCTTTGCGGAGTGGAACGATGAGCTGGAAGCCTTTGTGGGCACCACCAGCGAGGTGCTGCGTTATTGCTACAAGGTCTGGTGGGAGCGCATTGGTTGCACCAAGGCATCGGGCATCACCAAGCTGATGCTCAGCGAGGCCCAGAATTTCCCCGAGATCGTCCAGTTCTACCAGCAGGAAGTGATCCTGCCGGGCCAGGCACTGATTCGCCGCATCCTGGAGCGTGGGGTGGCCCGTAGCGAGTTCCGGGCCATGAACCTGGACTACACGGTGTACGTGGTGCTGGCCCCCATGATCTTCCTCATGCTGTGGAAACACTCCATCGGCGCCTGCGTGCCCGACGCGCTGGGCATGACGCCCGAGCAGTACATCGAGATCCAGGCCGACAACATCCTGCATGGGCTGTGTGTGCGGCCCGATGCGCCCCCCTCCCCTCCTTCTTCCACAGGCACCTTCTGATCATGAAACGCTGGATTCCATGGATGGCCGCAGCCATCGCCGTTGTGTTGTTGGGCAGTGGGGTTTGGCGGGCCATGGCCGCACGGCAGGCGCAGCAAAAGGCGCTGAGCGAGGCCAGTGCGCAGCGCGCCGAAGCACCGATGCAGCTGGGGGCCGACGAGGTGTTGCCCGTGCAGCAGCTGAACCTGCCGTTGGGTGTGCCGGTGTCTGGCGCCTTGCGGGCGGTGGACTCGGCCATGGTCAAGGCCCGTGTGGGCGGTGAATTGCAGGGCCTCACGGTGCGCGAGGGCGACAGCGTGAAGACCGGCCAAGAGGTGGCCCGCATCGACCCCACCGAGGCCCGCGCCCGCCTGCGCCAGGCGCAGCAACAGGCCGATGCCGCCAAATCCCAGGTGGACATCAATCAGCGCCAGTACGCCAACAACCGGGCGCTGGTGGACCAGGGCTTTATCTCGCCCACGGCGCTGGTGACCTCGCAGGCCAGCCTGGAGGCCGCGCAATCCAGCTACCAGGCCGCCGTGTCAGCCGCTGACGTGGCCCGCAAGGCACTGGATGACACGGTGCTGCGCAGCCCGATCAACGGCCTGGTGGCCCAGCGGCTGGCCCAGCCAGGCGAGCGGGTGGCGATCGACGCCCGCATCATCGAGGTGGTGGACTTGTCGCGCCTGGAGCTGGAGGCGCTGCTGACCCCGGCCGATTCCGTGGCGGTGCGTGTGGGCCAGAAGGCACAGCTTTCCATCGAGGGCATCGCGGCCCCAGTGCCTGCCACCGTGGTACGCATCAACCCCAGCGCTCAGGCGGGCAGCCGCACCGTGCCGGTCTACCTGCGGGTGGAGCAGGCCCAGAATGGAACGCCCCTGCGCCAAGGCCTGTTTGTGCAGGGCACGCTCGACACCGGTCGCGCCGATGTGCTGGCCGTGCCACTGGATGCGGTGCGCACCGACAAGCCCGCGCCCTATCTGCAGACGCTGAAGGATGGCCGGGTGGCTTACGTGCAGGTCTTGACCGGCACGCGTGCCGTGGTCAAGGGGCAGACCCTGGTAGCGGTCGAGGGGGTGCCTGCGGGCACGTCCGTGATTGCCGGTCGCATTGGCCTGCTGCGCGAGGGCACGGCGGTATCCATCGCCGGGGCTTCCCCTGCGGTTGCCGCTGCGCCCGCAGCCTCCCGCACCGCGCCCTGACCGACCCGCACCGCTATGTGGTTCACCAAAGTCAGCCTCAAAAACCCCGTGTTCGCCACGATGGTGATGCTCGCCATCGTCGTGCTGGGCCTGTTTTCTTACCAGCGCCTCAAGGTTGATCAGTTTCCCAACATCGACTTCCCGGTGGTGGTGGTCACCGTGGACTACCCCGGTGCTTCGCCTGAAATTGTCGAGAGCGAGGTCACCAAGAAGATCGAGGAAGGCGTCAACTCGATCGCGGGCATCAACGCCCTCACCTCGCGCAGCTACGAAGGCACGGCCGTCGTCATCATTGAGTTCCAGCTGCACATCGACGGCCGCAAGGCCGCCGAGGATGTACGCGAGAAGGTGGCCACCGTGCGCCCCAACCTGCGCACCGAGGTCAAGGAGCCGCGCGTGCTGCGCTTCGACCCCGCCAGCCGCGCCGTGTGGTCGCTGGCCGTGCTGCCCGATGAAAAATCCGGCCGCAGCGCGGTGGAGCTGACCACCTGGGCCGAACAGATCCTGAAGAAACGCCTGGAGAACGTGCGCGGCGTGGGCGCCGTGAACCTGGTGGGTGCCACCAAGCGCGAAATCAACATCTACCTGAACCCGCAGGCGCTCGAAGCCTTCGGCGTGACGCCCGAGCAGGTGGCCAGCGCCGTGCGCAACGAAAACCAGGACCTTCCCGTGGGCGCCATCCGCTCGCTCGCGCAGGAGCGCGTGGTGCAGATCGATGCGCGCATGGAGCGCCCCGAGGACTTCGGCAAGATCATCGTGGCCCGCAAGAACGGCGCCCCGGTGCGCCTGGACCAGGTGGCTCGGGTGAACGACGGCGCGCAGGAAGTGGAGAGCCTGGCCCTGTACAACGGCCAGCGCACCCTGCTGCTGTCGGTGCAGAAGTCGCAGGGCGAAAACACCATCGAGGTGGTCGATGGCCTGAACGCGGCCGTGGCCGAACTCAAGAACCAGCTGCCCCCCGGCGTGCGGCTGGAGAGCATTGGCGACAGCTCCCGCCCCATCCGCGTGGCGGTGAACAACGTGCGCCAGACACTGATCGAGGGCGCGATCCTCACGGTGCTCATCGTGTTCCTGTTCCTGAACTCCTGGCGCTCCACCGTGATCACCGGGCTGACGCTGCCGATTGCGCTGATCGGCACGTTTTTGTTCATGAACATGTTCGGCTTCACCATCAACATGATCACGCTCATGGCTTTGAGCCTGTGCGTGGGCCTGCTGATCGACGATGCCATCGTGGTGCGCGAGAACATCGTGCGCCATGTGCAGATGGGCAAGGGCGCGTATGACGCGGCCATGGACGGCACGCAGGAGATTGGCCTGGCCGTGCTGGCCACCACCCTGTCCATCGTGGCGGTGTTCATGCCCATCGGGTTCATGGGCGGCATCATCGGCAAGTTCTTCCACGAGTTCGGCATCACCATCGTCGCGGCGGTGATGATCTCGATGTTTGTGAGCTTCACGCTCGACCCCATGCTGTCGAGCATCTGGCATGACCCGAGCATCCACGCCCACGGCCAGAAGACGGAGCCCGTCACTTTCTACGACAAGACCATTGGCCGCGTCACTGGCTGGTTTGACCGCGCCACCGATGCGCTGGCCGAGGGCTACCAGCACATCCTGCGCTGGTCGCTGGTGCACAAGCTGGCCACCATGGCCATTGCCGTGGCGATCTTCGTGCTGAGTGTGGTCATGGTGCCGCTGCTGGGCACCGAGTTTGTGCCCAAGGCCGATTTTTCGGAGACCAGCCTCAATTTTTACACCCCCGTGGGTTCGTCGCTGGAGGCCACTGAGGCCAAGGCCAAACAGGTGGAAGGCATCCTGCGCGAGATGCCCGAGGTGCGCTACACGCTGGCCACCATCAACACCGGCAGCGCCCAGGGCAAGATGTACGCCAGCATCTACGTGCGCCTGGTGGACCGCAAGGACCGCAGCCGCAGTGTGGACCAGATGTCCGATGTGCTGCGCGAGCGCCTGAAAACGGTGCCGGGCATCACCATCACCCACGTGGGCCTGCTGGACGCCGTGGGGGGCAACAAGCAGGTGGAGTTCTCGCTGCAAGGGCCCGACCTGCAGGAGCTGGAGCGCCTGACCAAGGTGGTCACCGAAAAGATCCGCGACATCCCCGGCCTGGTGGACCTGGACACGAGCGCCAAGCCCAACAAGCCGGTGATCGCGCTCGAAGTCAAACGCGACGCGGCGTCTGACCTGGGCCTGTCGGTAGCCCCCATGGCCGCATCGCTGCGCACCTTGGTGGCGGGCACCACGGTGGGCAACTGGCGCGCCCCGGATGACCAGACCTACGACGTGAACGTGCGCCTGGCCCCGGAGGCCCGCACGGCCCCGGCAGACCTGGAGCGCCTGCCCTTTGCCCTGGCGGCCGCAGATGGCACCACCCGGATCGTGCGCCTGAACCAGGTGGCCCGCGTGACCGAATCCACCGGCGCCAACCAGATCAACCGGCGCGACCTGACCCGCGAAGTGGCCGTGAACGCCAACGTGGCCCAGCGCTCGGCGGGCGAGGTGTCGGGCGACATCAAAAAAGCGCTGGAGAGCGTGAGTTTCCCGCCCGGCTACCGCTACCAGTTCGGTGGCTCCACCAAGAACATGGCCGAATCCTTCGGCTACGCCATCTCGGCCCTGGCCATGGCGATCATCTTCATCTACATGATCCTGGCGAGCCAGTTCAAGAGCTTTTTGCAGCCGCTGGCACTGATGACCTCGCTGCCGCTCACGCTCATTGGCGTGGTGCTGGCGCTGATGATGTTCCGCTCCACGCTGTCGATGTTCTCCATCATCGGTGTGGTGATGCTGATGGGCCTGGTCACCAAAAACGCCATCTTGCTGGTGGACTTTGCGATCCGCGCCCGGGACGAGCATGTGAATGACGAAGGCCACACCGTGCCCGGCCTGCCCCGCGCCGAGGCCCTGCTGCTGGCGGCCCGCGTGCGGCTGAGGCCCATCCTGATGACCACGCTGGCCATGATTTTTGGCATGGTGCCGCTGGCGTTTGCGCTGTCCGAGGGCTCCGAGCAGCGTGCGCCCATGGGCCAGGCGGTGATCGGCGGCGTCATCACCTCGTCGCTGCTCACGCTGGTGGTGGTGCCTGTGGTGTATTGCTACATGGACGATCTGGCGCAATGGGCACTGCGAAAGATGGGGCGCACCCCGCCAGCGCCTAAAATCAAGGGTTTGTCCTGAACATCCCGGCACCCGCCTCCCACGGAGAAATTCCATGAACATGCCCCTGAACACGTCCGCCAACATCAGCGACCCCGTCGCCCAGGCCCGCTACAACATGATCGAGCAGCAGATCCGGCCCTGGAACGTGCTCGACGCCGACGTGCTCGACCTGCTGGCCGTGGTGCGCCGCGAAGACTTTGTGCCCCCGGCTTACCGCAGCCTGGCGTTCATGGACATTGAAGTGCCCCTGCTGGGCGACGATGCCGAAGAGGCCGTGCGCCTGGGCCACAGCATGCTGCAGCCGCGCGTCGAAGCACGCGTGCTGCAAGACCTGCAAGTCAAATCCACCGACCGCGTGCTCGAAATCGGCTCCGGCTCCGGCTATATGGCCGCCTTGCTGGCCCACCGCGCCGAGCGCGTGGTGTCGCTCGAAATCAATGCCGAGCTGGCCGAAATGGCTCGCGAGAACCTGCGCGACGCCGGCATCCAGAACGCCGATGTGCGCCAGGCCGACGGCGCCCGTGACGCGATCCCGGACGGCCCGTTCGACGTGATCGTGCTCAGCGGCTCGGTGGCCGAAGTGCCCGCCGCCCTGCTCTCGCTGCTGAAAGACGGCGGCCGCCTGGGCGCCATCGTGGGCGGTGAGCCCGTGATGCGCTTCACCCTGACCCGCCGCACCGGCGACCGCTTTGAAACCACGGCCCCCTGGGACACCATCGCACCGCGCCTGGTGAACTTCCCCGAGCCGTCCGGTTTCACGTTCTGACCCCTGCCCCCTGAGTCCCCCTTCGGAGTTCTGCATGATCGATCACGTCCGCCCTGCCCAGCTGTCTGCCTGGTTCGCCACGGCACCCGAAGGCAGCCAGCCCCTGGTGCTGGACGTGCGGGAACCCTGGGAGCTGCAGACCGCCAGCGTGCGCGCTGAGGGTTTCGAGCTGGTCGCCATCCCCATGGGCGAGCTGCCCGCGCGCCTGGCCGAACTGAACCCCACCCGCCCCATTGCCTGCCTGTGCCACCACGGCGCACGCAGCCTGCGGGTGGCGGCATTTTTGCAGCACAACGGTTTTGAGCAGTTGGCCAACATCACGGGTGGCATCGACGCCTGGTCGCATGAAAACGACCCCGCCGTTCCCCGCTACTGACGCTCCGCCCCGGCCCCGACCGCCCCGCTCGCTTCCTCCATCGAACCGCAGACTCTTCCGAAGGATCTCCATGACACCGTTCCGGCCTCTTTCCCTGTCCCTCCTGTCCCTGGCACTGGGCGCGGCGCTCACTGCCCCGGCGCAGGCCCAGAGCCTGCTGGAGCTGGTGGAGTCGGCCCGCACCTACGACACGGCCTGGCAATCGGCCCGCGCCCAGCTCGATGCGGCAGGCCGCAAGGCCGACCAGGCTCGCGCAGGCCTGCTGCCCTCGGCCGCGCTGACCAGTGGCGTCACCCGCAGCAACGTGGAGCTGAGCAAGCCCAAGATTGAAAACACCGGCACGGCCCAGACGGTGGGCATCAACGCCTCGCAACCACTGTACCGCCCGGCCAACCGCATCAGCCTGGAGCAAGGCCAGCGCGGCGTGGACGTGGCCCAGGCCCAACTGGATGCCGCCACCCAGGACCTGCTGGTGCGCGTGAGCCAGGCCTACTTTGACGTGCTGGCCGCGCAGGACACCCTGACCTTCGTACAGGCCCAGAAAGCCGCCGTGTCCGAGCAACTGGCCTCGGCTAAACGCAATTTCGAGGTCGGCACCACCACGGTGACGGATTCGCGCGAAGCCCAGGCCCGCTATGACCTGGTGGCTGCACAAGAGATCGCAGCCGAGAACGATCTGCGCGTGAAGCGCCTGGCACTCGACCAACTGGTGGGCATCACCGGCACCAAGCCCCGCCCATTGGCCCTGCCGCTGCCGTTGCCAGCCGTGCAGCCCGACAACGTGGCCACCTGGGTAGATACCGCACGCGACCAGCAGCCCGCCGTGCGCCAGGCCGCCATTGCACTGGACATCGCCCGCCTGGAAACCAAGAAGGCCGAAACCGGCCACCTGCCCACGGTGGACCTGCAGGCCGGCTACAACGTCACACGCAACCTGCACGGCACCATCAGCTCGCCCGGCGTCACGGCCCGCAGCAATGCCGCCAGCGTAGGCGTGGCGCTGAACCTGCCGCTGTTTGCCGGTTTTGCGGTGCAAAACCGCGTCAAGGAAACGCTGGCCCTGGAAGAAAAGGCCACGGCCGACCTCGAAACCGCGCGCCGCAGCGTGGCCCAGAGCACCCGCGCCGCCTTCTTTGGCGTGCAGTCGGGCAAGGGCCAGGTGCAGGCCCTGGAGGCTGCCGAAGCCTCCAGCCAAAGCGCGCTCGATGCCAACAAGCTCGGCTACCAGGTGGGTGTGCGCATCAACATCGACGTGCTCAACGCGCAAAGCCAGTTGTTCCAGACCAAACGCGACCTGGCCCAGGCCCGCTACAACGTACTGCTGGGCACGCTCAAGCTGCGCCAGGCGGCGGGCACGCTGGCGCAGCAGGACGTGGAAGCCATCAACGCGCTGCTGGTCAAGTAAGCGTTGAACTGTCTGCTCAGATGACCGCGTCGGGGATGTTGCGCTCCTCCCCGGCCAGCACCTGCGGGTGCGCGCGCAGCTGCTCGGCGGCCATGGGCCGGCCCAGCAGGTAACCCTGCAGAAAGTCGCAGCCCTCGGCCTTGAGGATTTCGTACTGGCGCCAGGTCTCCACCCCTTCGGCCACCACCTTGAGGTGCAAGCTGTGCGCCATGGAGATGATGGCGCGCACCAGCGAGTGGTTGCGGCTGCTCTCCTGCAACTCCATCACGAAGCTGCGGTCGATCTTGACCGTATTGAGGCTGAAGCGCGAGAGGTAGCTCAGCGATGAATACCCCGTGCCAAAGTCGTCCAGCGACAGCCCCACCCCCGCGTCGTGCAGGCGGTGCAGCAGCGCGGGCAGGTCTTCCTGGTCGCTGGCCAGCAGGGTTTCGGTCAGCTCCAGCTCAATGCCCGAGGGCGGCAGGCCATAACGCTGCAACAAGGCAAACACCTGGCCCTCAAAACCCGGCTGCGTGAATTGCCGCACCGACACATTGATGCTCACCACCGGTGCCAGCCCCTGCGCGCGCCACTGCGCTGCCTGGCGGATCGCCTCTTCCAGAATCCACTCGCCCACCTCCAGGATGAGCGAGGTTTCCTCGGCCACCGGGATGAAACGCCCCGGTGGCACCCAGCCCAGCTGCGGGCTCTCCCAGCGCACCAGCGCCTCGGCCTTGGCCATGCGGCCCGTGTCGCAGCAGTAGATGGGCTGGTAGTGCAGCCGCAGTTCCCGCCGGGGCACCGCCTGGCGCAGGGCCGACTCCAGGCGCAGGGATTCGGCCAGGCGCTCGTCCATGTCGGACTCGAAAAAGCACCAGCCCCCGCGCCCGCGCGCCTTGGACTCGTACATCGCCACTTCGGCGTGCTGCAGCAGCACCGCAGCCGTGAGCCCTTCCCGGCCCGAAAACGCCACGCCAATGGTGGACTCGATCTGGTAGTCCATGCCATCCGAGCGGAACTGGCGCCGGATGAGCTGCAGCACCGCCAACGCCCGGGCCTCGACCTCCAGAATGCTCATCAGCGACGGCAACCCGGCCATCACCAGCGCAAATTCGTCACCACTCAGTCGCGCCAGCAGGTCGCCAGGTTTCTTTTGCTCTTGCAAGGCCTGGGCGATGTCGCGCAGGATCTCATCGCCAAAGGCATGGCCCAGCGTGTCGTTGACTTTCTTGAAGTGGTCCAGGTCGATCAGCAGCACCGCGCACTGCGTGTGCTGGCGCTGCGCGATCCAGAGCACGGCATCAAGCTGCTGCTCCAGAAAGCGGCGGTTGGGCAAGCCGGTCAACTGGTCGGTGTTGGCCTGGTGCAGGCGCTCCTCCTCGCCCCTCTTGCGCTCGCTCAGGTCGCGGATCAGGCCCAGGATGACCGGGTAGCCCAGGTCCATGTAGCTCGAGAAGATGATCTCTGCCGGAAACGGCTCGCCACGTGTGGGGGTGATGGCGCGCTCCAGGCGCATGGGCTCATCCATGGGACCCGACTGCACCATGGCATTGACCTTGCGGAACATGGCTTCGGCCTCTTCCTGCTCGCGCGCCAGCAGCGGCACCTGCCGGCCCACCAGGTCCTCGGGGGAGGTATTGCCGGCCAGTTGCGCAAACCGATCGTTGCAGAACAGGATCTTGCCGTCGAGCCTGCGGGCCACCAGTGCATCGGGCAGGTGCTTGATCACGCTGGACAGCCGCTGGCGCGTCTGCGCAATCGCCGCATCGACCAGCACCAGCCCCAGGAGCACGCTGGTAACCCAGCCCGCCCCCGCAATGGCCGGGCTCTGGAAAGGCGTGCCAATGGTGGAAGGCTCCAGAAAGTACAACAGGCAAGCCCCGGTCTTGAGGGCAAAAGCCGTTGCCAGCAGCCGGTAGTTCATGCGCAGGCACAGATAGGCCGAAGCCCCATACACCAGCATCATCAGGCCCAGCACCAGGACGCTGCCTGCGAACCTGCCGCCCCCAAAACCCACCACGGCAATCAGGAAGGCGGCCCCCAGGCTGCGCCCAACCAAGCCGCCCGGGCCAATGATGCGCCCCTGCAGGAAATTGGTGCCCGCATGCAGGCTGGCCAGAAAAAAGCCCGTGAGCACCGTAGCGACCGCCCCCAGCCACGGCATGTCAGGCTGCAGGTGGAACCGGTAGCCGGTGAACGTGGCCCCTGCCAGGGCCAGGTGGGCGATGCCCCACAGCAGCGTGGCCTGGTTCAGCCGCGCCCCATTCCAGCCGATCAGGAAGGCCAGGCCCAGAATCGCCAGTGCAGCAACCCCCAGGTCATGAACAGGAACCACAGGACACCGCCTGAAACAGTTGTTTCATTCCATGGTAACGGCTGCAGCTTACTTTGTGCTTGGAACTTGGGTGAATCGTCGTTCGACCGCTCTGCCGCGCATCCGCCGACCCGCTCTTACCGCTGCAGGCACGGCGCCAGTCCCTGGAGGATGCGGTCGTTGCCGCTCATGCCATGATCAGGCGTCTGACACAATATGACGCACATTGCAGCTCCTAACTCACGCGCATTGTCATTCTTATCGCAAGGAACGTCCCATGGTTTTTGGCTGGAAACAGTTCACACAGTTGGCCCTGCTGGGCTGCCTCTTCGTTCTCAGCGCCTGCGGCGGGGGCGGCTCCGCTGAACTGCAGTTGAATCTCCCGCTGCAAGGGGCAAGCGTTCAAATCACCCACGATGCCCAAGACGCTACGCGGCCGGCGCAGATCATGGCGACATACAGCGCTCGCGTCATCAACGTTGCAACGGATTTCCTCGTGGTAGGCGGCACTTGCACCCAGGCGCCTGCTCCTGTCATCTCCGTCGATACTGCGCGCATGCTGGTCACGGTGCGCTTGAGCGGCGGCAACTGCGAGGGCGGCCAGACGCTTACGCTCACGGTGGACCCCGCCAAAGTCACGCTCGAGAACGCGACGCTGGCCAACACGGCGATCTGGACGCGCAGCTTCGCCATCTCGCCCACGAGCCAGAAGATCAGTGGCTCTATCAGTTGGTTGGCCGGCACCGTGGTGCTCAGGATCAACGGCGGAGAGACGGTGACGGTTGCGAGCGACGGTTCTTTCGCGTTCCCCACACCGGTCAGAGCAGGTAGCTTCTATACCGTGACCGTGGATACCCAGCCGGTCGGCCAAACTTGCTCGGTGAGCAACGGCAGCGGCGTGGTGGGCACAAGCCCTGTGGAAAAGTTGATCGTCATGTGCTCCACGGATGCGTACCAGGTCGGGGGCACGGTCGCCGGACTGACCGGCACTTTGGAACTGGTCAACAACGGTGCTGACTTGTTGGCAATCAACGCCAATGGACGCTTTATCTTCCCTGTTCCCGTGGCCTACGGCGCCGGGTATGCCGTCACCGTCCGCACCCAGCCAATTGGCCAGACCTGCTCGGTCAGCCGTGGTACCGGGGCCATGGGAGGCCCCGTGAGCGACGTGGCCGTGGTGTGCGCAACCAACGCCTACAAAGTGGGGGGCACGGCTTCTGGTCTTGTGGGCACCCTGGAGCTGCTCAACAACGGCGTTGATTTGTGGGCAATCACTGCCAACGGCTCTTTCGCATTCCCCACCTCTGTGGCATTCGGCTCTCCGTACAATGTCACGATCAAGACCCAGCCTCTGAACCAGACCTGTACCGTGGCCAACGGCAGCGGAACGATGGGCGGCGCCAACGTCACCAATGTCACGCTGGTATGTGCAACGTCCATCTTTTCAGCAGGCAACACCTACAACGGAGCCTCGGGGGCCGGTGATGTGTTCACAGGCCCCATCGCCGGCCTGAACGGATCGACCTTCAATGGCAATGCGGCCGACACCGACGCGATGACCTTCACCACGGCCGGAAGCGTGAACCTCAACAATGGCACGACCGGCGGCACGCTCTCGAACATCAAAGTGCTGAATCTTGCCAATGGCTCCAATACCATCACGTTTGCCAACGCAACTTCAGGCGTCACCACAGTCGTTGGTGGCACCGGTAACGACGTGGTCGACCTTGCCAACACAGGCAACACGTTTCTGGCCGGCACAGTCAACCTGGGCACGGGCAGCAACAGCCTGACACTGGAAAACAAGACCTACACGGGCAGCTACACGTCGGGCTCTGGTGGCAATGACACGCTGTATCTGTTCAACGGCACCAATATCGCCGGAGCAAGCGTGTCGGGCTTCGAGAACCTCGTGGTTGCCAGCAACGCGACGGTCACTATGGCACCAGGCCAGTCCTCGCAGTTCATAGGCACAATCACCGCCGCAGGCACGGAAACCATCAACCTGGCATCCTCAGGCACCTTCAACGCGCTGCCAAATATCGAGAACTACAACCTGGCCAACGGAACGAACAACTTCAGCTCGGCCAATGTGCCCGTGACGGTGGTGGGCGGTTCGGGCGTTGACGTGTTTAATTTCACAGCAAACCAGATCATCAACTTCCTGACCTCGATTGATGGTGGCGGCGGCGGCACCAACATACTGAACATTGGCGCGACCGCGACACAGTCGATAGACCTCAGCACCAAGGTCATCAGCAACATACAGATCGTCAATGTTGCGGGCAGCGTCGGAACGGCGAGTTTTACCAACATCAATGGTGCTGGTGCAACCCTGACCTACACCAAGTCCACAGGCGATAACACCATCAATTTGGGGTCAGGCGGTCAGACACTGAATTTGCTTGGCTCTAGCTCCACAAGCACGACCGTCACAGGTAGCCCTGCCGCTGACACCATCAACCTTCCGTTCAGTGGCAGTGGCTCAGAAACCCTGATCGAGACGGGAGCGAACATGTCAAACCGCACCCAAATAGACACAGTGGGGAATTTCAACGCCACGGGCACCGACTATTTCAAGACCGGAGTGAACGCAACGTCCGTGGGAAGCTTCATCATTGGCAATGCAGACACCGGCAATTATCTGACCACCATTGGCGCCGGGCTGGCGGTCGTGCTGAACAATACCGGGCAGGCTTACCTCATCACCATCCAGACGGGCACGGCGGCCGGCACCTACTTGTTCCAGAACACAGGCAGCAACACCGCCCAATTCGACAATACGGATTTCTTTGTGCAACTGACCGGCACCATAGGAACGATATCCACCGGTAATTTGATTCAATAGCCCCTGGGTCAAGAAGCGCCAACGGCCATCATCCCGGTGCACCGGGTGCAGGTTGATGCGTGAACCTCCTGCTTGGTACAGGCCTTCTGGCCTTCTGGCCGCCTTGCGGCTTTGTGTGCGCGATGTGAATTCGGGGCGCACGCGTCCCCTTCCACCAAATCAATGATCGGCTTGCACCATGCCCAGAATGGCCTGCGCCGTGGCCTGTGCCGCACCGCGGTGGGCGGTGGCAAAGCCGGTGGCGCGCTCGCTGGCGGCGTTTTGTGCGCTGGCGTCCTGTGCCAGGGTGGCCGCCAGTGCCATGCCAGCAGCCATGTCGGGCACACGCTGCGCCGCGCCCGCTGCGCAGGCCAACTCTGCGGCCTCGGCAAAATTGAAGGTGTGGGGCCCCAGCACCACGGGGCAGCCGCAGGCGGCGGCCTCGATGAGGTTCTGGCCGCCCAGCGGGGCAAAGCTGCCGCCCAGCATGGCCACATGGGCCAGGCCGTAGTACAGCGCCATTTCCCCCAGCGAGTCGCCCAGCCACACATCGGCCGGTGTGGGGCCTGCGGCCCAGGTGCTGCGGCGCGACACACTCAGGCCCGCGCGCAGCAGCAACTGGTGCACCTCGTCAAAACGCTGCGGGTGGCGCGGCACGATGAGCCATTGCACGCCACAGGTCGCAGGGTCGATTGCTCTGTTTTTGATAGCTGATTGCGCTTGCTGGTCGCGCGCCAGGGCCATTTTTGACTTCAAATTTTCCAGCCACAGGGTTTCTTCGCCCTCGCGGCTGCTGGCCAGCATGACCACTGGGCGGCCAGCGTCCCTGCGCCAGAGGCGGCCCCGCTCCAGCAACGGTGCATCGGGCACCACGTCGAACTTCAGGTTGCCGAACACACCATGCACCGGGGCCCCGATGGTGCGCAGGCGCCGGGCATCGTCCCTGGTCTGGGCCCACACGGCCGCCAGGCCGCCGTAGGCTGGCCGTGCCAGCGCCGACAGGCGCTGCGCCTTGTGCAAGGATTTTTCATTGAAGCGCGCATTGGCCAGCACCAGCGGAATGCCCCGCTGCCGGCAGCCTGCCACCAGGTTGGGCCACACCTCTGTCTCCATCAGGACGCCGATGGCCGGGCGGAACTTGCGCAGAAAGCGGGCCACGGCGCCGGGCGTGTCCCAGGGCTGCCACACCTGCACGTCGCCGGGCAGCAGCAGCTTTTCGCCCTCGGCCCGGCCCGTGGCGGTGCCGTGCGTGAGCAACAGGCGCATGCCCGGCAGTTGCTCGCGCAGTTGCGCCAGCAGGATGGCGGCCGCCCGTGTTTCGCCCAGCGAGACGGCATGCACCCACACAAACCGGCCCAGCGGGTCGGAGCTGCTGTGGGGCATCAGGCTGTCGATGGGCGCAGGGTAGCGGCCAAAACGTTCGCCCACGGCCAGCCCGTAGCCAGGCTCCGCCACGGCCCGGCGGCGCAGCTTGCGGCGCAGCAGCGGCTGAGCGCCCCAGGTGATCAGCGAATACAGGGCACGTGCGGCGTTCATAACGGGAGGTTCAGCCCCACGACCCCACCGGCCCAGCCGCTGTCGCCGCGCTCCGCCCACACCAGGCAGGGTGCGTCAGCGAGTGCGGCCACCACACAGTGCCCGCCTGGCGCCCAGAAGGCGCTGCGGCCGGCGCTGGCATACCCCCCGGAGGGCCCGCTGTAGTTGGCCAGCAGCACCGCCATGTCGTGGTCGCGGGCATAACCCTGCAGCAGGGCCGACTCGGCTTGGTAGGCTTTTTCGGAGATCAGCACCCCCGCCGCATAGAGGGCCGCGCCCGCACTGCGGGCGGCCTGGGCGTGTGCGGGGTGTGTGATGTCGGCGCACACCGCCAGCCCGGTGGGTTCACCCGCCAGCAGATGCACCTGTGCGTCATCGGTGCCAGCGCTGGCGAACTGCTCCTCGCTGGTGTGCAGGTGGCGCTTGCGGTACAGCGCCATGCTGCCGTCCGCGCCCAGCACCCAGGCGCCGATGGCGGGCAATGTGCCCTGCACCACCGGTGCTGCCGGGGCGCCTACCACCAGGGTGATGCCGTGGCTTTGCGCGGCCTGCCCCAGTGCCGCCAGCGCGGGGTGGTCGGCAGGCAGCAGGTTGTTGGCCATCAGCGCGGGTTCGTACCCGGTCAGCGACAGCTCTGGAAACACCAGCACCTGCACATGCTCAAGCACTGCCGCCCGCACAAAGGCCAGGTGGGTCTGCACATTGCGCTCCAGGTTGCCAGGCGCCGAGGGCGACTGGGCTGCGGCCACTCGCAGTGGGGTGGACAGGGACAGCTTCATGCAGGGCGGTTCACAAAAGACACAAGGGTTTGTGGCAGGCAGCGTGGCGGGTTGGGTCAGAGCCGGCTTCAGTGGCTGGCCGCGCCCACATGGGCGTCGGGCTTGACCTTGTGCAGCAGCGCCAGCATGGCGGCCTCGATGCGGGCCAGGGCCTCGGTGGTCTGGCCTTCAAAACGCAGCACCAGCACGGGGGTGGTGTTGCTGGCGCGGATCAGGCCAAAACCATCGGGCCAGTCCACGCGCAGGCCGTCGATGGTGCTGATGGTGGCGGGGGCCGCAAAGCTGTCGGCCGCCAGGGCCTGCAGCTCGGCCGTGAGGCGGTGGGGTTCGCCCTCGGCGCAGGCCACGTTCAGCTCGGGGGTGGAGAAACTGGTGGGCAGCGCGTTGAGCACGGCGCTCGGGTCGTTGGTCTTGCTCAGGATTTCCAGCAGGCGGCAGCCCGCATAGGTGCCGTCGTCAAAGCCGTACCAGCGCTCCTTGAAGAAGATGTGGCCGCTCATCTCGCCGCCCAGCGGGGAGTTGGTCTCCTTCATGCGGGCCTTGATGAGCGAGTGGCCGGTCTTGAACATCACCGGCACGCCGCCAGCGGCGGCAATGGCGGGCGCCAGGCGCTGGGTGCATTTCACGTCGAAGATGATCTCGCCGCCAGGCACACGCGAGAGCACGTCTTGCGCAAACAGCATCATCTGGCGGTCGGGGAAGATGTTGGTGCCGTCCTTGGTCACGATCCCTAAGCGGTCGCCGTCGCCGTCAAAGGCCAGGCCCAGTTCGGCGTCGCTGGCTTTCAAGGCCTCGATCAGATCGCGCAGGTTCTCGGGCTTGCTCGGGTCGGGGTGGTGGTTGGGGAAGTTGCCATCCACCTCCGAGAACAGCTCGATCACTTCGCAGCCCAGGGCGCGGAAGATGTCCGGCGCCGAGGCACCGGCAATGCCGTTGCCGCAGTCCACGACAACCTTCATGGGGCGCGCCAGCTTCACGTCGCCCACGATGCGTTCACGGTAAGTGGGCAGCACATCCACATGGCGCACCGAGCCGCCGGGCGCCAGTTGCCAGCTCTCTTGCTCCATGGTGCGGCGCAGGCCCTGGATCTCTTCGCCATAGATGGCACGGCCGTTCAGCACCATCTTGAAGCCGTTGTAGTCCTTGGGGTTGTGGCTGCCCGTGACCTGGATCCCGCTGTTGCACAGCGTGCTGGCCGCAAAGTACAGGAGCGGCGTGGTCACCAGGCCCACGTCGATGACCTCGATGCCCGCCTCCACCAGCCCCTGGATCAGCGCCCCCGACATCGTCGGGCCCGACAGGCGCCCGTCGCGCCCCACGGCCACCGTGGTTTGCCCCTCGGCGCGGGCGGCGCTGCCAAAGGCCCGGCCCAGGCCCAGGGCCACTTCTTCGTTCAGGGTCGACGGCACGATGCCGCGAATGTCGTAGGCTTTGAAAATGGCGGGCGTCGGTTGCACGTCGAAGGACCTTTAGCGAGGGGGTTGAAGAGCCGGCTGCATTGTAGGCGGCCCCCCTGCCCGGCCAGGCGTCCGGGCCGCCGCAGGCATATGTCCGAAAACGGCCAGTGCGGGCGCACCCCATCCCTATGATCCAGCCCATGACTTCACCCACCACGACCGGCACAGCCACCACCGACACCGCCTCGGACGAGGGCCGCTACCTGGCCGTGCTGGCCCGGGATGCGCGTTTTGACGGGCACTTTTTTACCGGCGTGACCTCTACCGGCATCTATTGCCGCCCCGTGTGTGCCGTGCGCACCCCCCGGCGCGAGAACTGCCGCTTCTTTGTGCTGGCCGCACAGGCGGAGAACGCCGGTTTCCGGCCCTGCCTGCGCTGCCGGCCCGAGCTGGCACCCCAGGCGCTGGTGTGGTCGGTGCAGGACGCGAGCAGCATCCTGGTGCAACAGGCCGTGCGCCTGCTGGATGCGCCCGACCTCTGGCCGGCCCCATCCACACACAAAACCACACCACCAGCCACACCCGGCGACAGCAGCGCCACCGTGGCCCGCCTGGCCGAGCGCCTGGGCGTGAGCGACCGCCACCTGCGGCGCATTTTTGAGGCCGCACTGGGCGTATCGCCCCTGCAATACCTGCAGACACGCCGCCTGCTCACGGCCAAACAGTTGCTCACCGACACCACCATGCCCGTCACGCAGGTGGCGCTGGCCAGCGGCTTTGCGAGCGTGCGCCGCTTCAATGCCGCCTTTGCGGGGCACTATGGCCTGAACCCCACCCAGTTGCGCCGCAGCGGCGCAGCCCCCGCCAAAACAGGCGCTCCGGGTGCGGGCGGCACGCTGCGGCTGGCCTGGCGCCCACCGTTTGATGTGGCCGCACTGCTGGCGTTTTTTGAGCGGCGGCAGTTCCATGGAGTGGAATGGGTGCTGCCACATGAGGCCACGCTGCGGCGCACCGTGCGCCTGCCCGCCAGCACCACAGGCCTGGGCCAGGAAACCACCGGCTGGTTCAGCGCGCGTTTTGACGTGGCCCGCCACCAGGTGCTGCTGCAGACCAGCGACAGCCTGTACCCGGTGCTGCCGCTGGTGATCCGCCGCGTGCGCGCCATGCTCGACCTGGACGCCGACCCCGCCGCCATCAACGCCGTGCTGCACCCCCATTTCCCCGACGGCGACGGCCTGCGCGTGCCCGGGGCGTTCGATGGCTTTGAGCTGGCCGTGCGCGCCGTGCTGGGCCAGCAGATCACCGTGGCCGCCGCGCGCACCCTGGGCCAGCGGCTGGTGGAGCGGCTGGGCGAGCCCATCGAAACGCCCTGGCCCGAACTGAGCCGCTTGTTCCCCACCGCCGCCACGCTGGCCGTGGCCGACGGCGACACCCTGGGCCAGCTGGGCATCGTGCGCCAGCGCCAGGCCGCCATCGTGGCGCTGGCCCGCGCCGTGGACAGCGGTGCCCTGGCCCTGCATGCCGGGGCTGACGTGGCCAGCACCACGGCCGCGTTGTGCGCGCTGCCCGGCATTGGCGACTGGACGGCCCAGTACATCGCCATGCGCGTGCTGCGCTGGCCCGACGCGTTCCCGGCCGGCGACGTGGCCTTGCACAAGGCTCTGGGCGTGTTGGCCGAAAAAAGCCCGGCCCGCGCGGCCACCGCAGCATCCGAGGCCTGGCGCCCCTGGCGCAGCTACGCCGTGCTGCGCGCCTGGGCCGGCCTATCATGAATGCTATTGAATATATAGCTATCAATGCTTACCCAAAGCGCGCAGAAGCCTGTTTTCATCCCTAAATCACAGAGACTCCCCATGCAATACCACCCCCACACCGTGCAGGCCCGCGCCAGCACCGCCCTTGGACCGGTGCGCCTGGCGGCCTCGCCCAAGGGCCTTTGCGGCGTCTGGTTCGAAGGCCAGCGCCACGAACCCAGCCGCCTGCTGCACGGCAATAGCGCCTGGGCCGAGGCCGCAGACCACGCGCTGCTGCAACAGGCCACCCACCAGTTGCAGCAGTACCTGCGGGGTGAACGGGATGGGTTTGACCTGCCCCTGGACCTCTCGGGCGGCACGCCGTTCCAGCAAGAGGTGTGGCACGCGCTGCTGGCCATTGGCCGGGGCGGCACCTGCACCTATGGCCACCTCAGCGAACAGCTGGGCCGGCCCCGCGCGGTGCGGGCCGTGGGCGCGGCCGTGGGGCGCAACCCGCTGAGCGTGGTGGTGCCCTGCCACCGCGTGCTGGGTGCGGACGGCAGCCTGACCGGCTACGCGGGCGGGCTGGATCGCAAGGCCGCGCTGCTGACGCTGGAGAATGCCCCCTCGCAACACGCGCGCTCCCCCGCTCCCCAGAAAGGCCATGCATGAACAGTCCGGGAAACCAGCCCGTCTCCACCTGGATCATTGAATTCATCCTGCTCGCGGCGCTCTGGGGCGCCTCGTTCCTCTTCATGCGCATGGGGGCTTCGGAGTTCGGGCCGTTGCCCATGGCGGGGCTGCGCGTGGCGCTGGCCGCCGTGTTCCTGTGGCCCATCATGCTGCACCAGGGCCACTGGCCCGCGCTGCGCCAGCACTGGCGCCCCATCCTGTTTGCGGGCGTGATCAACTCGGCCATTCCGTTTGCGCTGTTCGCCTGGGCCGTGCTGCACATCGCCACGGGGCTGGCCTCCATCCTCAATGCCACGGTGCCACTGTTTGGTGCGCTGATTGCCTGGCTCTGGCTGGGCGACCGCATCAACCGGCTGCGCTGGGCGGGCCTGGCGCTGGGTTTTGTGGGCGTGGCCCTGCTGGCCTGGCGCGCACCAGCGGGCACGGGCTTCAAGACCGACAGCGCCGGGTGGGCGATTGGCGCCTGCCTGCTGGCCTCGTGTTTTTATGGCCTGTCGGCCAGCGTTGCACGGCGCCACCTCACGGGCATCCCGCCACTGGCCACGGCCACCGGCAGCCAGTTGGGTGCGGCACTGGGCCTGGCGCTGCCCACGCTGTGGTTCTGGCCCACACACATGCCGGGGCTGCATGCCTGGGGCGCCATCGCGGCCATTGCCGTGTTGTGCACGGGCATCGCCTACATCATCTACTTTCGCCTCATCGCCAGTGCCGGCCCCAGCCGGGCCCTGACCGTGACCTTCATCACCCCGGTTTTCGCGGTGTTGTATGGCGTGTTGTTCCTGGGCGAAACCGTCACGCCCTGGATGATTGGCTGCGCGTTGGTGATTGCGTGCGGCACGATGTTGTCAACCGGGCTTATCAGGACGGGCCCTGCGCCCGCCACACCTGCTGAACGCGCCTAAACTAGGTGCATGGTTTCTGTGCCGGGTTCTTGCTCACGCGCCACGAGTCACCCGTGGCGGGACACCGGGTTGGGGGCGTGCCTGCCCACCTGGCCCGGTGCGCTGGGCCCTGGGTACTGCACCGCCATTTCCCCCCTTTCCTCGTCTTTTTCTTCCACTTTGACACGGGCCTTTCACCATGGCCCATAACGCGCTGCTGGCAGGCGGACTGCTGATCTTGCTCGTGCTGGTGCTGGCCCACCTGCAGCCGGCCGAAATCCTGCGCCCTTCGCGCCGCACGCAGGTGCTGACCGGGATCGCGGGCGGCGTGGTGTCGGCCCTGGTGCTGGTGGTGTTGCGCATGAATGCGCCCGAACTGGGGGTGGTGGCCTACCCCACGGCCACCGCCTTCATGGGCCTGTACTTCGGGCCGCTGTCGGCGTTGATCACCGCCGCCTTGGCCTTGCTGGCCTTGGTCTGGAGCGACGACGCAGCGTGGTTGGCCGCCCTGGCCGTGCTGGTGGGGGCTGGCGCACTGGGCGCGCTGTGGCGCAAGGTCGACACCCGCCCCGGCGCCAATCCCTGGATGGGCATGGCGGGCATGGCCCTCACGCTGCCGCCGGTGGTCACGCTGTGCCTGATGGCCGGTGGCGCCATGCCAGTTTCGGACTCGGCCCTGGAATGGCTGCAGCAGCTGCCCTGGTACCACGGCGCCGGCATTCTGATCCTGGGCACGGGGCGGCAGTTGCTGGTGGGCAAGGCGCAATCGGTGGTAGCGCTGGAACACGCCCACCACCGGCTGGAAGAACGCGAGCAGCAACTGCGCCTGGCGCTGGACTCACTGGGCGGCGGGCGCTGGGAATGGGATGTGGCAACCCGCCAATTCCGCTGCGACGGCGCCTTTTACGAGGCCTACGGGATCACCCACGCCGATGCAGGCAACCCGGACCTGTGGGCGCGCTGGTATGCCCGGCGCCACCCTCTGGACGCCGAGCGCAACGCCGCGCGGCTGGCGCGTGCCATGGACGGGCTGGAGGAAAGCTACGAGGCCGAGTTCCGGGTGGTGGACCTGGCGGGCCGCTGGCGCTGGCTGATGTCGCGTGGCACGGTAGCGCGGCGCGACGCCCAGGGCCGGCCGGTCAGCATGATCGGCATGGATGTGGACATCACCGCCCACCGCGAGGTAGAGGATGCGCTGCGCTCCTCCGAAGCCAAATACACCACCTTCTACCAGACACTGCCCGACCCGGCCGGCATCTCGCGCATCTCGGACGGCCGCTATGTGGACGTGAACCCGGCCTTTTGCGAGGTGCTGGGCCGCCCACGCGAGGAAGTGATCGGGCGCACCTCCACCGAGCTGCAGATCTGGGCCAGCGAACAAGAGCGCGCACGCCTGCTCGACACCTTCCGGCGCGAAGGCAAGGTGGACCGCCTGCCCCTGGTGGCCCAGAGCAACGGCGTGCGCATTCCGGGCCTGATGTCGGCACGCTCCGTGCTTGTGGATGGCGAGAACTGCTTTGTTTTCGTTTTCCACGACATGACCGAAGCCCAACGCACCAGCGACGAACTTCGGGCGCTCTACAACCAGCTGCAGCAAGCCGGCCGCCTGGCGCGCCTGGGCGCCTGGGAGGACGAGCGTGGCAAGGGCCTGGTGTACTGGTCGGAGATGTGTTTTGACATCCACGGCCTGGACCCCAGCCAGCCGCCGCCCAGCGACTACATCGACCGCCATGTGGCCCCCGCCTACCGCGAGCCGCTGCGCGAAAAATTCCGCCAGAGCCTGCGCTCGCGCACCGCGTGGAGCATGGAGCTGGAGGTCATCCACGCCGATGGCCACCTGCTGTGGGTGCGCGCGCGCGGCGAGCCCGTGATCGAGAACGGCCGCGTTGCGCGCGTGCGCGGCGTGATGCAGGACATCGACGAAGCCAAACGCGCCGAGCAGCGCCTGCGCCAGTCGGAGGAGCGCTTTTCGCGCATTTTCCAGCTCATGCCCTACCCCATGGGCCTGTCGCGCCGCAGCGACGGCCGCTATGTAGACATCAACCCCGCCTGGGTAGAGATGCTCGGCATCCCGCGCAACCAGGCCATTGGCCACACAGGCATCGAACTGGGCATCTTCACCGCTGAAGACCGCCAGCGGCTCATCGCGCAGGCAGAGCTGACCGGCCAGGTCAGCGACCACGAAATGACCCTGGCCGTGCGCGGCGGCCCGCCCCGCACGGTGCTGCAGTCCATGCGGGCCACCGAGTTTGATGGGGAACCCTGCTGGCTGTTCTCGGTGCACGACATCACCAACCGCAAGCGCGAAGAAGAACAGGTACGCGAACGGGAGGAACTGCTCTCGCTCACCATCTCGGCCGCTTCGCTGGGGCTGTGGGACTGGAACCTGCAGACCGGCGTTGTCACCGGCGACGGCCGCTGGCGCGCCATGCGGGGCCTGGAATCCCCAGGCAGCGCACCGGTGTCTGCACAGTGGGCCACCGCCATTGCGCCCGACGACATCGACCGCATTACCGCCGAACTGGCGCGCCACACCACCAACCCCGGCACACCGTTTGATGCCACCTGGCGCGTGACCCCGACCGGCGACGCCGCGCGCTGGGTGCGCAACCTGGGCAAGATCGTGGGCTTTGACGAGGCGGGCCGCCCCGCCCGCATGCTGGGCGTGGCCATCGACGTGACCCCCCAGCGCGAACAAGAGGTCATGCTGCAGCGGCTGGCGCTGTTTGACGCCCTCACCGGCCTGCCCAACCGCGTGCTGCTGGCCCGCAAGCTGCAAGAGAGCATGGGCAAGGCCCGCGACAACGGCACACAACTGGGCGTTGCGTACCTGGACCTGGACGGCTTCAAACCCGTGAACGACCGCCTGGGCCATGGCGCGGGCGACCGCCTGCTGGTGATGGTGGCTGGCCGCCTTACCCGCGCACTGCGGCCCAGCGACTGTGTGGCCCGCCTGGGTGGCGACGAGTTTGTGATCCTCATGCCCGGGCTGGAGTCCGTCAGCGACTGCGAACACCTGCTTGAACGCGTGATGGAAAGCGTCTCGGCCCCCTACACGCTGGACGCCGAACGCGTGGTGGTCACGGCCAGCATTGGCTACACCGTGTTCCCGCAGGACGATGCCGATGCCGACACCCTGCTGCGCCACGCCGACCAGGCCATGTACGCCGCCAAGCAGGCCGGGCGCAACCGTTTTCACCAGTTCGACGCGGCCCAGGAGCGCGCCGTGCAACTGCGGCGCGCCCAGGGCCGCCACCTGCGCGACGCGCTGGCAGACGCCCAGTTCACCCTGTACCTGCAACCCAAGGTGGACATGCGCAGCGGCACCGTGGTGGGCGCCGAAGTGCTCTCGCGCTGGCAACACCCCGAGCGCGGCCTGGTACCGCCCGGCGAGTTCCTGCCGCTGCTGCAGGGCACCGAGCTGGAGATCGGCTTTGGCGAATGGGTGGCCGAGGCCGCACTCACGGTGCTGGAGCAGTTGCAGGACCGGGGCCTGCCCATGCCGCTGAGCATCAACATCGCCGCCCAGCACCTGCAGCAGCCCGGTTTTGCCCGCTGGATGGCCCAATGCCTGGCGCGCCACCCCAAGGTGCCCACCCACTTGGTCGAAATCGAGATCACCGAAAGCGCTGCGCTTTATGACCTGTCGGCCGTGGCGGTCACCCTCACCGAGCTGCGCGCCATGGGCGTGACCGTGTCGCTGGACGACTTTGGCACCGGCTATTCATCGCTGACCTACCTGCGCCGCCTGCCCATGGACACGCTCAAGATCGACCAGAGTTTTGTGCACGGCATGATGGGCGACCCCGGCGACCTGGCCATCGTGCAGGGCGTGATCGGCCTGGCCCGCTCCTTCGGCTACCGCGTGATCGCCGAGGGCGTGGAAACCATCGAACAAGGCCAGATGCTGCTGCAACTGGGCTGCACCCAAGCCCAGGGTTACTGCATTGCCCGGCCCATGCCGTTGGACGATTTCATCGACTGGACACCGGGGTGGCAGCCGCCGGCGGGGTGGCAGCGGCAGCGGCCGGTGTGAAATGAAGGATAAAAATGGCTGCCAGTTATTCTTCTGAATGCACTGATAGCTATTATTTTGATAGCTTTTTATGGCCAGCCATGTACCTCCATGAAGCAAGCCAATGGGCTGGCTTCCATTTTTAATGGGCCCATATGCTGAGACTCCTCGCCGACTTTGTTGATCATCCACTCACGCGGGTGGCGGCAGGGCTCATTGGGCTCGCTGCAATCGCTTTTCTGGGGCTTTTTGGCATCGTCGTGGCGTTAACTCCGAAGACCAGCTGGATGCTGGCAGCAGGAGCAGGAGGTCTGGTCGGCTTGGTAGGCTGGTGGCTGCGGGTGTTTGTCAGTCTGCCCACACTGGCCGCACACCCGCTTTTGCGCTGGACGGTTTGCGGCTCGCTTGCGGTGGGCATTGCAGCGATTACCTACACAGTACTTACCTGGCCTGACGCAAATGCCTGGCGGCAGTTTTTGTTCCCCATTGGCTTCACTGGCATGTTGCTCTTTGTCGGCACGTTGGCCTCGTGGCAAAGGCCTGGCAATTCACTCAAGCCGGACCCGTTTCGCGGGCCAGCTTGAATCCGCTGTTTGCCACTCCATTGCCGTGCATCGCCGTACGTCGGGCTTCGCCCGGTTGCCAGCAGGTCGGCTTCTCTATCTGACTGTCACCCCACCAGCTCTTTCACCTGCTGCAACGCCGCCGGGTCTTCCATCGTCGTCAGATCTCCCGGATCGCGCCGCTCGGCCACGGCCTGGAGTGCGCGGCGCAGCAGCTTGCCGCTGCGGGTCTTGGGCAACACCGTCACAAAGTACACGCGCGACGGCCGGGCTACGGCGCCGAGCTGGCCGTCCACCTGTTTCATCACCTCGCCTTCGAGCTTCAGGCGCGCAGCGTCGTCCGTCAGGCCCGAGGTATCGCGCGCCACGGCAAACGCCATGGCCACCTGGCCCTTCAGGCTGTCGGCCACGCCCACCACGGCCACTTCGGCGATGTTGGGGTGGGAGGCAATGCTTTCCTCGATCTCGCGTGTGCCCAGGCGGTGGCCGGCCACATTGATCACGTCGTCGGTGCGGCCCAGGATGAAGTGGTAGCCGTCGGCGTCGCGGATGCCCCAGTCAAAGGTGCTGTAGATCAGGCGGCCGGGGATGCTCTTCCAGTAGGTGTTCACAAAGCGAGCGTCGTCGCGCCACACGGTCTGCATGCAGCCGGGCGGCAGCGGGCCTTCGATGGCGACCACGCCCTTCTGGTTGGGCCCGGTCAGTTCCTCGCCCGTGGCCTCGTCGAGCAGCTTGACGTGGTAACCATAGACCGCTTTGCCCGGGCTGCCCCAGCGCGCCGCGTTGTCTTCGATGCCATTGGCCACCGCCAGGATGGGCCAGCCGGTTTCGGTCTGCCAGTAGTTGTCGATGATGGGGATGTTCAGCGCCGCGCCAATCCAGCGTGCCGTGGGCTCGTCCACCGGCTCGCCCGCCAGCCACAGGGCCTTGAGGCTCTTCACGTTGTATTGGGTGAGGCAGGCCGGGTCTTGCTTCTTCAGCACCCGCACCGCCGTGGGGGCCGAAAACATGTGCGTGACCTGGTATTTCTCCACAATGCTCCACCACACCCCCGCGTCGGGCCGGATCGGCAGGCCTTCGTACAGGATGGTGGTCATGCCCGCTATCAGCGGGCCGTAGACGATGTAGCTGTGCCCCACCACCCAGCCGATGTCGCTGGTGGCGAAGTACACCTCCCCCGCCTTGGCATCGAAGATGTGCTTCATGCTGGCGGCCAGCGCCACGGTGTAGCCACCCGTGTCGCGCTGCACGCCCTTGGGCTTGCCGGTGGTGCCGCTGGTGTACAGCGTGTAGCTGGGGTGGGTGGATTCGACCCACTCGCAGGACACCACCGTGTTCAGGTGCTGTTCGCGCAGCGGGGCCCAGTCGTGGTCGAGGCCCGGTTGCAGGTGCATGGGCGCCAGGCCCCGGTTCACCATCAATACAGCGGCGGGTTTATGTTTGGACAATGCAATCGCCTCGTCCAGCAGCGGCTTGTAGGGCACCACCTTGCCGCCGCGCGACCCGGCATCGGCGCTGACCACGGCCACGGGCTCGGAGTCTTCAATGCGCGAGGCCAGCGAGCCCGAGGCAAACCCGCCAAACACCACCGAATGCAGCGCCCCAATGCGCACGCAGGCCAGCATGGCAAACGCAGCCTCGGCAATCATGGGCATGTAGATGAGCACACGGTCGCCCTTCTTCACGCCCAGCGACAACAACACGGCCGCCATGCGCTGCACCTCGGCGTGCAGCTCCGCAAAGCTGTAGCTGCGCTCGGTGTCGGTTTCGGTGGAGATCGCCACCAGCGCCGCCTGGCTGGCGCGCGTGGCCAGGTGCCGGTCTACGGCGTTGTGGCACAGGTTGGTGGTGCCGCCCACAAACCATTGGGCAAACGGCGGGTTGCTGTAGTCGCACACCTGCTGGGGCGGGGTTTGCCAGTCAATCAGCTGGGCTTGCTCGCTCCAGAAGGTGTCAGGTTGGTCGATGGACTGGCGGTAGAAGTCGGCGTATGTGGTCATGGTGGGTGTCTCCTCGGCATCTCTCTCGCCCTGCCACGGCAGCAGGTTTTGAATTCATAATTATTCATAACGGGCTTGCGGCAAACTGACGCAGGCCTTCGCAGCAGCCCTGAATCCACCGCGATACTGGCCTGGTGCCCGCTGCCACACAGCGCCTGCAATCACCGCACGCACGTCCCTCCGCTCTCTTGTATGCCCTGAAGCACCCAGCGTGCAAGGATTCTTTGGTGACAACAATATTAAAAATAGAAATAATTATTTCAACAAACAACACATATACTTCAGACCATGTGGTCCACCCTCATCATGACGCTGCCCACGCAGCCCAACGCCGTGCGGCTGCGCATCTGGCGCAATCTCAAGGCACTGGGCTGTGCCGCCCTGCGCGACGGCGCCTACCTGTTGCCCGAAGAACACGCGGGCCTACTCGCCCCCATTGCCACCGAGGTGCGAGAACACGGCGGCACGGCCATGCTGCTGACCCTCACTGCGCCGGACAGCGCACAGCGCCAGGAGATCGAAGCGCTGTTCGACCGCACCGAAGCCTTCATGCTGTGGCGCGATACGGCGACGGCCTTGCAGGCGGAGCTGGCACAGCTCACCGAAACCGAAGCCCGCCGCCGCCTGCGCGGCATTGCCGATGCGCTGCAGGCGCTGCACCGCATCGACTACTACCCAGGCGCCGCCGCCGCGCAGGCCGATGCCGACCTGGCCAGCCTGCGGCAGGCACTGGACGCTTGCTTCTCACGCGGGGAGCCCGTCGCCCTGCCCGCCCATGGCATCGCCCGCCTGGACGCCGCCCAGTTCCAGAACCAGCGTTGGGCGACCCGCGCCCGGCCCTGGGTGGACCGCCTGGCCTGCGCCTGGCTGATCCACCGCTTCATCGACCCGGGCGCGCGGTTCGTATGGCTGGCCGATCCGGCCTCAGCGCTCGCCGATGTGCTGGGCTTTGACTTTGACGGCGCCCGATTCACCCATGTGGGCGCCCTGGTGACCTTTGAGGTGCTCATTGCCAGCTTTGGGCTCGAAGCCGACCCCCGGCTACAACGCCTGGCCCGCGCCGTGCACTACCTGGACACGGGCGGCATGCCCGTGCCCGAAGCCGCCGGGCTGGAAGCCGTGCTGGCCGGCCTGCGCGAAGTGCATGCCGATGATGACGCCCTGGCCCAGGCCGCCGCGCAGGTGTTCGACGCCTTGTACGCCGTGCCGTCCACCCTCCCTTCCTCGCAGGCCCCGCTGTCCAGCGCCGCACCATGACCACCCCCACCCCTGCTCCCGCCACCCCCGCCCTGGACCGCCCCGCCCCCGTGGGTTTTGGCGAGGCTTTCCTGTTCTGGCTCAAGCTGGGCTTCATCAGCTTTGGCGGGCCAGCGGGCCAGATCGCGATCATGCATGCCGAGCTGGTGGAGCGCCGCCGCTGGATCAGCGAAAAGCGATTTCTGCACGCCCTCAACTACTGCATGCTGCTGCCCGGCCCCGAGGCGCAGCAGCTGGCCACCTACATCGGCTGGCTCATGCACCGTACCTGGGGGGGCATCGTGGCCGGGGCGCTGTTTGTGCTGCCCTCGCTGTTCATCCTGATCGCACTGTCGTGGGTGTACCTGCGGTTTGGCGACGTGCCGGTGGTGGCGGGCATCTTCTACGGCATCAAGCCCGCCGTGACCGCGCTGGTGCTGCACGCAGCGCACCGCATTGGCACGCGCGCGCTCAAGAACGGCTGGATGTGGGGCATTGCCGCTGCGTCTTTTGTGGCCATCTTTGCGTTCGACACGCCCTTCCCTGCCATCGTGCTTGTGGCAGGCCTCATTGGCTACTTTGGCGCACAGCACTGGCCGGCCGTGTTTGCCCTGGGGGGCGGCCATGCCAACGGCCACCAGGGCTACGGCCCGGCGTTGATCGACGACGACACCCCCACGCCCGCCCACGCGCGCTTCTCGCGCAGCCACTTGGCCAAGGTGCTCGCGGCAGGGCTGGCGCTGTGGCTCGCAGCCATGGCCGCGCTGGTGGCCACGCAGGGCTGGCAAGGCACGCTCACGCAGATGGGCTGGTTCTTCACCAAGGCCGCGCTGCTCACCTTTGGCGGTGCCTATGCCGTGCTGCCCTATGTGTACCAGGGCGCGGTGGAGCAATACCAGTGGCTCAGCGGCCCGCAGATGATTGACGGCCTGGCGCTGGGCGAGACCACCCCCGGCCCGCTGATCATGGTGGTGGCGTTTGTGGGTTTTGTGGGCGGCTGGTTGCAGCAGGTGTGGGGGCCGGATGCGCTGTTTGCGGGCGCCGCTGCCGCAGCCGCCGTGGTGACCTTTGTGACCTTCCTGCCCTCGTTCATCTTCATCCTCGCGGGTGGCCCGGTGGTGGAGGCCACCCACGGCAAGCTCGGTTTCACCGCGCCACTGTCGGCCATCACCGCCGCCGTGGTGGGCGTAGTCCTGAACCTGGCGCTGTTTTTTGCCTACCACCTGCTGTGGCCCAAGGGTTTTGGCGGGGCGTTTGATGCGATCTCCGCCGTGATTGCACTGGGGGCGGGCGTGGCGTTGTTCCGCTTCAAGACCGGTGTGCTGCCTTTGCTGGGCGCGTGCGCAGCCATCGGGCTGGCGGTGACTTTTCTCAAACCGTGGCTTGCCTGAGCCGCCATTCACCCACCTTCGCAGGAGTCTCACCATGCAAGCACACCCCCAAGCCCTTCCTTTTGACCCGGCCACACTGCCCGGCCTGTCTGAAAAGCTGCTGCGCAGCCACCACAAGAACAACTATGGCGGCGCGGTGGCGCGGCTCAACGCAATCCGGTCACAGCTGGCGGGTGTGGACTTTGCCGCTGCACCCGGCTTTGCACTCAATGGGCTCAAGCGCGAAGAGCTGATCGCCAGCAACTCCATGCTGCTGCACGAGCTGTACTTCGCCAGCCTGGGCGGCCAGGGCGCGGCACCGGCGCCCGGCATGGCGCTGGCCCTGGCGGCCAGCTTTGGCAGCCCGGAGCGCTGGCGCGAGGAATTCGTCGCCATGGGCAAGGCGCTGGGCGGTGGTTCGGGCTGGGTGCTGCTGGTGTTCCAGCCGCGCGAGGGCACGCTCGTCAACCAGTGGGCCGCCGACCACACCCAGGTGGCAGCGGGAGGGGTGCCCATCCTCGCGCTGGACATGTACGAGCACGCCTACCACCTCGACCACGGTGCAGCAGCGGGTACCTATGTGGACGTATTCATGGCAAACATCCACTGGGCCGCCGTCTATGAGCGCTACCAGCATGCAGTACATGCAGCAAGCGAAGGGCTGCAAGCCTCGATCCAGGACGCGCAAGCGGCGGCGCAACTGATTGATGTGCGCCGCGCCGGTGTATACGAGGCGGCCACTACCGCCATCCCCAACGCCCGCTGGCGCGACCCTGCTGCCATCGACACATGGGCCCCGGAGCTGTCTGCCAGCGAAGAGGTAGTTGTGTACTGCGTCTATGGCCACGAAGTCGGCCGCTCGACCGCGTTGCGCTTGCGCGCAGCGGGCTTCAATGCACGCTTTCTCCAAGGGGGCATAGACGGCTGGGCCGCCTCCGGCAACGCCGTGTGTGCCAAGGCAGAGGCGCAGCGGGCGGGGTGAATCGAAGGCGGCGACGAACCGTGCCGCCGGTGGGGTTTCAGCGGCGCGCCTCTCCACCGTCTCTGGGTTGATTTGCTATTATTTCAATAGCTTTCAGCGCTTTATGGACGGGCGAAGAAGGCCAAAAAGACCCAAATTTTTACTTGATCAGCCCCAGCACATCCTTGAACGCCGGGTGCTCGCAGCTGCCCAGCCACTCAAACGCCACCATCTCAGTGGTCACCAGCTCGGCGCCCGCGCCGGCCAGGCGGTCAAAGGCGGCGTCGCGGTTGCGTTCGGTGCGCGAGCCGCAGGCATCGGTCACCACCCACACTTCGAACTCGTCTTCCAGCAGGTCCAGCGCAGTCTGCAGCAGGCAGACATGGGCTTCGCAACCGGCAATCACAATGGTGCCGCGCTCGTCACCCTGGGCAGCGGCGGGCTTTTGCAGGTGTTTGGGCAGGCTGCGCGCGTTGCCGCCCTGGGGCTTGGCGGGGGGGCGCAGCCATTCGCCCAGGCCTTCCTCGGCGGCGCTGAAGTGCATCTTGGCCAGGGTTTTCTGGCACAGGGCGCGCAGCGCGGGGTCGTTGGCACCCAGTCGCGAGGGGTTTTGCTCGGTGCCCCACACGGGCACATCCAGCATGCGGGCGATCTCGGCCAGGCGGCGTGCGTTGGCCAGCACGGCGGGGCCTTCAAAGATGGCGGGCATCAGGCGCTCCTGGTAGTCAACCAGAACGAGTTGGGATTCGGTGGCGTCAAGCAGCATGGTGTGGTCGATCGTGTGTGTGTTCTGGGGGGCGTCCGCCGAGACAGTGGGCGCAAAGAATGGTGCATTGTCGCAGCCCTGCGGCCAGCCTAAGTGCGGATAAAAAACCAGCGGAGCAGTTCTGACCAAGGGCCGCCGCCAGGGCCATCGCGTTGCTCAGGTGCCGAATGCAGGCCGTGCTCCACAGCTCGCCCACCTCCCCGTCATTCCGGCTGCAGGCGCAGCAGCCGCCCCTGGGGGCTGTCGGTCAGCACATAGAGCAGGCCATCCGGCCCCTGGCGCACATCGCGGATGCGTTCGCCGTTGCCTTGCAGCAGCTTTTCTTCGCGCAACACCTTGCCGCCCGCCACTTCCAGGCGGTGCAGGGTGCCAAATTTGAGCGATCCGACAAACAGACTGCCCTGCCACGCCGTGCCGTAGCGCGTGCTGGTCAAAAAGGCTATGCCCGAGGGCGCAATGGATGGCACCCAGTAGTGCAGCGGCGGCTCCATGCCCGCCTTGGCCGTGCCTTCGCCGATCTTGCCGCCGCCGTAGTTCTCG
The DNA here is from genome assembly GCA_018780365.1 of Acidovorax sp. Classification (GTDB taxonomy): domain Bacteria; phylum Pseudomonadota; class Gammaproteobacteria; order Burkholderiales; family Burkholderiaceae_C; genus Acidovorax. The sequence continues at coordinate 44,077 of JADMJR010000214.1, forward strand.
CCAAAGGTGACCACCGGCCAGCCATAGTTGCGGCCTGGCTGGGGCAGGTTGATCTCGTCGCCCCCTTGTGGGCCGTGTTCGTGCATCCACAGCTTGCCGTCGGGCCCCAGCGTGGCGCCCTGGGGGTTGCGGTGGCCGTAGCTCCAGATCTCGGGCAAGGCGCCGGGCTGGTTGGCAAAGGGGTTGCCGGGTGGCAAGGCGCCGTCGGGGGTGATGCGGATGACCTTGCCGTGGTGGTTGTCGAGTTTTTGCGCGTCGTCCTTGCGGTGGTAGCGCTCGCCCAAGGCCACCAACAGGTTGCCGTCCGGCGCCTGCACGATGCGGCAGCCAAAATGCAGCGCACTTTCGACCTTGGGCCGCTGGCTGAAGACCACGCGCACGTCCTGCAGGCTGCGCGCATCGGCCGCCAGGGTGGCGCGCGCCACGGCCGTGCTGTTGCCCGGCCCACGGGCTGCGGGTTCGGAAAAGCAAAAGTAAATGCGGCGGTTGCGCCCAAAGTCGGCGTCCGTCACCACATCCAGCAGCCCGCCCTGCCCGCCCGCAGCCACCGGGGGCACGCCGGCCAGGGCGGGGCCCAGCTGGCCACTGGCACTGACAACGCGCAGGTGGCCCGCCCGTTCGGTGACCAGAAACTGCCCCTGCGGCAAAAAAGCCAGGCCCCACGGATGGAGCAGCCCCGTCGCCACCGGTACGAGAGACACAGAGGGGGCCGCGTTCTGGGCCACACCCGCACCACAGAAACCAAGAACTATCAAAACGATAGCTGCTTGCGCTTGATGGACGGGCGCTGGCAGCCATTTTTTCATCGAAACCATGGCACAAACCTCCTTGCATACAAGAACAGCGCCACCGGTGTGCCACCACGGCGCAAGAGCCCGCCCTGCAGGCCGCCTGTGCGCCGCAGAACAACACGCGGACGCCAACAAAGCTGATTTATCTGAATCAAATCAATGGCTTGCAAAATCGGTTATTTTTGATAAGTAACCATACCGTGTTACCCTTCGCCCCCATGTCCAGATGGTTTTGCCTCCTTCTCCTGCTCTGCGCCTTCGCTGCGCAGGCTGCGCCCCCAGCGGGCAATTCTGACGATATGGACCGCTTGCTGGCAGACAAAGGCCTGCTCACGCGGCTCGAAAACGTGAGCCACCAGGTGGCCGACAGGGCCCACACGGTGGCCGGTCGGGCGTCTGATCTGGTGGTCAACGCCATGGGTTTCCTGGGCGTGCCCTACAAACGCGGTGGCAACAGTGCCGAGACCGGTTTTGACTGCAGCGGTTTTGTGCGCGCCATGTACGAGCAGACCGTGGGCTTGCTGCTGCCCCGCCGAGCAGACCAGCAAGCCGCCGCCACCCAGGTCATCGACAAAAAAGAGCTGCAACCGGGCGACCTGGTGTTCTTCAACACCATGCGCCGCAATTTCAGCCATGTGGGCATCTATGTCGGCGACGGCAAGTTCATCCACTCCCCCCGCAGCGGCTCCGAGATCCGGGTCGAAGATATGGGCATGGCCTACTGGAAGCGCCGCTTCAATGGCGCCCGCCGCGTCACGCCTGCCGAAGGTGGCATGGACAGCGGTATGCAGGCAGCTCGGCAGCCATAAAAACGGCTTAGCGCTTGATTTCGTACACCGTCTCGGTGCTGCGGATCGGCCCTCCCGTCACATTCACCGGCCCGGCAGACGGGTCTTTCAACAGCGCCTTGGCGGCCGCCATGTCGGCCTGGTAACGCGTGCGGGCCTGGGTTTCACAACCCCTGCGCTCCACCGCGGCCATCACACGGCATTCCTCCAGGCCCACCTTGAGCCCACCACCCGCCTCCCGGATAGCGGACTGGTAGCGCTGCTGGGGCGTGCTGTCAGGCACCGCGCCCCGCGCCAGTGAGGCTTCGTCCACTTGCGCCATGGCGCCGACAGGCAGAGCCAGCACACCCCCCAAAACCAAGGCAATAGCCAGCGGCGCGCTGGAGCGGGTACGTCGTAGAGAGGTCATGAAGCTTCCTTGGTGCGTGTGTAGACAGCCGGGAAGCCCGCAGGAAGCGCATTGCTCGCTCCCTGCCGAGAGGCCCGGCCCGACAGGAAACCCCACTGTAGATTCGGGGCCAGGCCCTGCCCCGCCAGCAGGTGCCGCGCTACCATGTCAGACACCACCCACAGGCCGCTGCCATGACCCACCCTCCTGCGCACCCCCATGGGGGCAAGACCCCGCACGACAAGGACTACCTGCGGCGCCTGCTGGCCGAGCGCAACCAGGCGCCCGCCAACGCCGCAGGCATCGATGCGGCCATCGAACAGGCCTTTGTGCGCAACGTTGCCATCCTGGTGCTGGACATGTGTGGCTTTTCCCGCATCACCCAGCGCCACGGCATCATCCACTTCCTGGCCATGATCCACCAGATGGAACAGGCCGCCCGCCCCGCCATCCGGGGCAACGGTGGTGAGGTCATCAAGCAGGAGGCCGACAACCTGTTTGCGGTGTTCACCACCCCCGAGCAGGCCCTGGAGGCCGCTCTGGACACCTTGCGCGCCCTCCAGGCAATGAACACCGTGTTGCCCCCCGAGCGCATCCTCAACGTGAGCGCGGGCATTGGATTCGGCCCCACGCTTGTGATTGCGCACCAGGACCTCTTTGGCCCCGAAATGAACTGCGCCTGCAAACTCGGCGAAGACATCGCCGGTGCCAACGACATCCTGCTCACCCAGGCGGCCTACGCCGGCCTGCCGCCGGACCGTTATGTCTGCGCGGGCACGGACCACCAGATTTCGGGCATGGATTTGCACGCGCACCGGTTCGAGCATTGCCTTTTCGACCGCCCCTTGAGTCCATTGGCGGCATTGAATTCCACACCCCCAGGCACCATGTCACCTGAGTGAGGCACACAGGGGGCGTTGTCCGACAGGGACGGGCCCTGCCCTTCGGTACAGTCGCCCTGTCATCAAAAACCACTCTCAAGCTCAAAGGGGAAAACATGCTGTCAATTCTGGGAACGTTGCTGGTCGGTCTGGTTGTGGGTTTGATTGCCCGCGCCGTCAAACCCGGGGACGACAAGCTGGGCTGGATCATGACCGCGCTGCTTGGCGTGGCGGGGTCCTTCCTGGCCAGTTACGTGGGCATGGCCATGGGCTGGTATGCACAAGGCGACTCGGCGGGCTGGATTGCATCGGTGGTGGGCGCCGTGGTCTTGCTGGTGGTGTACAGCCTGGTCAAGGGCAAGTCGTCGTAAGCCCGTTTTCAGGACCACCCCATGCCCAGCGCTTCACACATGGCCGCCGGAAACCCCGAGCTGGCGGCAGCCGTGCAGCGCGCACGCAAGCTGCTGCACCGGCGCGCCCTGGTGGCCGCCGCAGCCAGCATGGTGCCGGTGCCTGGCCTCGATTGGGCCGTGGACGCAGCCCTGCTCTCACGGCTGATTCCGCAGGTCAGTGCCGAATTTGGGTTGTCGGCCGGGCAGATCGACCAGTTGGACCCCAAAAAACGCGAGCAGGTGCAAAAGGCCGTGAGCCTGGTGGGCTCCGTGCTCATCGGCAAGCTGATCACGCGCGAGCTGGTATTGCGCGCCACCCAGACCGTGGGCCTGCGCCTGACCACCAAACAGGTGGCCAAATACGTGCCGCTGGCCGGCCAGGCGGTGGCCGCCACCATAGGCTACGCCACGCTGCGCTATCTGGGCGAGCAGCACCTGCGCGACTGTGTGCGGGTGGTGCAGGAGGCGGGCCTGTCATTGCCCGCCCCGCGCAAGTAAGCCCGGCCCTGCGCCTGGCGACTCCATCCATCCGCTCCGCTACTCGGCAGCACAGGCAAAGCTGCTCGCATCTTCCGCGCTGCCCGAGCCCTTGTACTTGGCGAACTGAGGGTAGGCACACAGGGGGCGGGTGCGGTTGGGCATGTAGGTGTTGGCCGGCAGCGCCTTGGCGGGGATGGCCTCGGGCGCGACGCCCTTTTCCACCCAGTCCACCATAGCCTGGATTGAATCAAAGTTGTCAGTGGCCGGGCCGCCCGAGCAGTGGGCCATGCCCGGCACCAGGAAGGTGCGTGCAAAACCCTGCGTGGCCGCCATGCCGCCATGGTTGGCGGCCAGGCGCTCGTAGTAGTCCACGGTGTCCAAGGCCGAAAAAATCGGGTCCGACATGCCGTGGATGAACAGCATCTTGCCGCCGCGCTGCTTGAAGGCCGTGAGCTTGTCGTCACGGTAGGTGTCATACACCGCCGAGTAGGCCTCCATGCGCGCCGGGTCGGTGTCGAAGTTGAAGGTGAGCGGGTTGAACGTGAGATCTGGCGGCGTGAAGAACTCGTTCACCAGCGCGTCCACCATCAGCGTGATGTAGCGTGCGTCTGGCGTGGCCGTGGTGGAGCTGCCCAGCGTCCAGGTGCGCCAGCCTGGCGCGGCCAGGCCCGGGTCCCAGGGTTGGCCGGCGTACAGCGCCTGGCCTGCTGAATTGCGCGGCCCCGCAAACACACTCTTGAGCGCGCCCACCTGGGCGCTGCTCAGGCAATTGGCCCCCTTGGCGCCGCTGCACCGCAGCACCGCCGGGTCAAACTTGCAGGCCTTCACGTTGTTCACCAGTCCATCGGCCACACCATCGGCCGCGTCGCACGACGATTTGACCGCATCGGCCACCAGGTTCAGGTCGGCATTGCTGAACGCCTGCGACAGGATGCGCTTGCCCGACGCATCCTGCGGGGCGATGGCGTCGAACTGGATGGTGTTCCACATCGCCGCCACCGTGGCGCCGCTCGATACCCGCATGGCCGGCGCACCAGCGGTGATGGCGTCAAAGTAATCCGGGAACCGCTGCGAAAACATCATGCCCTGGCGCCCGCCACCCGAACAGCCCGAGAAATACGAATGGTCGGGCTTGCGGCCATAGCGCGTGGCAATCAGCGACTTGGCGGCCACCGCCGTCTTGTCGTAGGAGTTGTAGGCGTGGTCGGTGCGCGCCTGCGGGTCGGCCCCGAAGCTGGCCGAGGTGCCGCTGTGCCCCGCGTCCGTCGAGACCACCGCAAAACCCTGCCCCAGCGGCGACGGCGTGCCGCCCGAGATGCTGGAGCTGAGCGAGGTGTCGCGCAGGATGCCGTCGTTGCCGCCACCGCCAATGAACAGGAAGCGCCCGTTCCAGTGGTCCGGCAGGCTCAGCTGGAAGCCAATGGCGTAGTTTTTGCCATCCACGCCCACGCGGGGGTTGATGGCGCCCGTGACCACGCAGTGGCCCGGCAGGAAGGCGCCGGTGGTGGCGCCGCCCGGGCGTTTGGTGTCGGCCGCCACATAGCTGGTGGAGAGCGTGGTGGCGGCCAGCCCTGCCTTGGCCGATAGATCGGCGCAGGCCGCAGCGGGCGTGAGCTGCTGGGCCGACGCATCGCCGTTGCCACCACCGCAGGCGGCCATCAGCAAAGGCATGGCGAGTGCGGCGGGTACCAGCTTGCGGCGTAGTCCCGCAGCTGGGGGGCTGGCGGGCTGCAGAGCGTGGAGAAAGGACATGGTGTGTGCCTCCGGTCGTGTTGTGGCTGAAATGAAAGTGGAGCCCGTGCCCTGCGCCAGGGATGGCTGCGCCCCGGCCCGTGCCGCCTGCGAAGGCAGGTGCGCGGGTCTGGACGCGGGGAAATGTGTTGAGCGGGCTGGGCGCTCAGTCGGCCTTGAAACCCGTGGCGGCCACGGCCTTGCCCCAGGTCACCGTGTCGGCGGCGATGGTGCGGGCAAAGTCTTGCTGGCTGGTGCCCGTCACGCGGAAACCCGCCTCTTCCATCTTGGCCTTGCCTTCGGCCGACTGCACGGCCTTCACGATGTCGGCATTGAGCTTGGCAATGATGTCTGGCGGCGTCTTGGCGGGGGCCACGATGCCGAACCACGAGGAGAACTCCAGGTTGGCGTAGCCCTGCTCCTTGATGGTGGGCACCTCTGGCAGCGTGCTGGTGCGCGTGGCGCCGGTGGAGCCCAGTGCCACCAGCTTGCCCGCCTTCACATTGGGGGCTGCCAGCCCCACACTGGCAAACACCCCCTGCACATCGCCGCTGAACAGGCCGCCCAGCGCGTCGGCCGTGTTTTTGTAGTGCACGGGCTCGGGCTTGAGCTTGACCGCATCGCCAAACATGAAGGCACCAAAATGCCCCGGCGTGCCCGCGCCGAACGTGGCCAGGAACAGGCCTTTTTGCTGTTTGGTCCAGTCCACAAACTCCTTCACATTGCGCGCCGGCACCTTTTGTGGGTTGACCAGCAGCACAAAGTCGGAGGTGACGACCTGGCTCACGGCCGTAAAGTCCTTGGCCGGGTCGTAGGGCAGCTTGTTGTAGCTGCTGGGCGCAATGCTGAGCTGGCCCGTCTCGCCCAGCATCAGGGTGTAGCCGTCGGGCACGGCACGCGCCGCTTCACCCGCCGCGATCAGGCCGCCCGCACCGGGCTTGTTGTCCACGATCACGCCCGCATTGCCCCAGCCTTCAGAGAGCTTTTGCGCCAGCAGGCGCGCCACAATGTCCGGCCCCGTGCCCGCCGGGAAGCCCACGATGATGCGCACGGGCTTGTTGGGGTACGTGGCCGCACCCTGCGCCTGGGCACCGGCCCAGGGCATCAACCCGGCGAACATGGCTGCGGCCACGAGGGCGCGGCGTGGCATGGCGGCAAGAGGGGAAGGTTGGGCAAGGTTCTTCTTCATGGTTGTCTCCTGGGTTCTTGTGTATCGGTAAGGGGCAGAAAGCGGAAAAATCTGCGGGCATCGCCGGGCGCTAGCGCAGCTCGAAAAAGCGCATGGCCACGGCATCCGGGTAACGCGCGCCGGTGCCCACAAACATGCGCTCGGCAATCCAGCCAAGCGCGGTAGAGGCGGTCTCGAAGCTTGGGCTGCAGCGGAAGTAAATCTGCGCCGGGTCCACCGGCTCGCCACGCACCAGGCGGGCAATCAGCTCGGCCGGGCCGGAGCGCACGGCGCGGTTTTGCACGTAGATCAGATCGCCACCGTCGGTTTCCAGCACATAACGCGCATCCAGCTCCGACAGCCGGTCGTTCACGATGAGCTGAAAATCCGCACCGCCGGGCAACACCCGTGCGCGCCAGCCGTCGCCGGTGGCGCTGCCGCCCAGGATGGGGATCAACCGGCGCAGCCCGTGCACGGTGTGGCCCACCTCCTGGGGGGTGCCCACCTCCACGCGCAGGTCGGCAAAAAATCGGAACTGGGGTTCGGGCAAGGCGCTCAGGTCGGACATGGCGTGAAGGAAGAGTCGATGCGTTAGCGTAAATCCGGTTGCACGGGCCGCCTGTCATCCCAGAGGATGACGGGATAACCCGGGCGTCTGGTGGCGGCCTTGGGGGCTTTTTCAGCGCACACTCCACGTTTTCGGCAACGATCACCCCAATTTCCGACTTTCCCCATGCGGCAGTGGCTCCCCCCTTCCTTGCAGAAAGCGCCCGGCCGGCAGGTGCTGCACAGCGCCGCCAGCGAGACCCTGGCCAGCATGGTCCACCGCCTGGGCGGCAACGGTTTTGCACCCGGCCTGCTGCAGGACCTGGAGCCCGTGCTGCCCGCCGCATCGTGGTCGGTCTACCGCACGGGCCACCGCTGCAAACCCACGCTGTTCATGTCGGCCAGCCGGGGGGTGCCCGACACCACGCAGGATTGCTGGTGGGCCTATCTCTCAGGCCCCTACCGCAGTGACCGCACCTGGGGCCGCGCGTTTGACGACATTCCCCAGGCCGAACCACAGACGCGGCTGTGCCACGTCACAGCCACCGAGGTGGAAGGAGAACACCGCGCCCGGGTCTATGAGGCCCATGGCGTGGCCGAGCGCGTCTCTGTGGTCGAGTACGAAAGCGACGGCTCGGTGTTCGCCGTCAACTTCTACCGGCACCTGCACCAGCAGGCGTTCAGCGACCGGCAGATCTGCGCCTTTGAAGCCGTGGCGCCCGTGCTGCTGGCGCTCACGCGCAAGCACATCGACCTGTCGCACCCCCACCAGCCCCCGGTAACGTTGTGGCCTGAAACCACCGACGGTGGCCAGGCCCTGGCACTGCCTGCCGACGCGGCCCTGGCCCCGCTGGCGGCCGACGGCCTGCCCGTGCTGCGCATGCGCCTGGTGCGCCTGCAGGCCGAGTTGACCGACCGCGAGCTGGACGTGTGCGCCCGCCTGCTGCAGGGCATGACGCACGAGGGCATCGCCAGCGACCTGGGCCTGAGCGTGCCCACCGTCAAGACCTACCGCAACCGCGCCTTTGCGCGGCTAGGCATCCACTTCCGCAACGAGCTGTTTGCGCGGGTGCTGAGCGGCTGAGCGGCTGAGCGGCTGAGCGGCTGAGCGGCGCCCTTCCTCTTCAGACGCCTGGAACCCAGGGCGGCGGCCGCCGCCGGATGGTCTGCGCCTTCACGATGGCCGTGTTGGTCTGCGGCTTGTCGGCAATGCGGTCCAGCACCCCGTCCAGCTGCTCGATGGAGCGCACAAACACCCGGGCCACAAAACAGTCGTCGCCCGTGACCTTGTCGCACTCGCAGAACTCGGGCGTGTCGCGGACGAACTCGACCAGCGCAGAAGCAGTTCAAGTCGTACTTATCAAATTCTATTTTCCAATCCCGGCTACTTCATTGGGAAGTTGACAAAAAAATCTTACCGATTATCAACGGAAAGGCTGAACTCTATAAAAATATTGCAGAAATAGAAAAAATAAACAATCCAATTATTAATGCATATGAGAATAGAGTAACTATTGGCCCAAAAAAGAGCGCCAGCTTGTCAATTACGCCATGCCGGATGAAATTAAAATTTCTTTTATCCACCACCTCCACATCAGAGTGCAAGTTGAGAAGCGGCAGCCAAAAGTCACGAATAAAACTATCGCCGATAAAAAAGGAACTGTGCCCGCCTTTGAAGAATCTATTTATCATCAAGCCATCAGAAAACCCATAAAACCCGCTTCGCCCCCCCATTCCAACACCCCAAACGAAAAACTGACTTAAGTACAACGTGTAATCATGATCTGCGCAGTCATTAATAACTTGAATATTGTTTCTTGCAAATAAACTCCAGTCTGTGCGATGCTTGAGAACGCTACCAGATAGAATAATTCTTTTTACGGGGAGGGTGGGAAATTCCCCGCTTAAAATAATTTTTAACAAAGATGAATGAAGTAAGAATGTTCCAAAACTATGACTAAATATAACAATCTTCTTGTTGGGCGTTGATTGAAATTTTTCAATCAACGCTTTTTTCAATTTCTCACTTTCCCGAGATCTAAAATACGGAACAAAAAAGGCAAGTGCAGAAAACACCCCATACTTATAAGAGTGGAAACCAACCGAGCCAACACTCTCACTCACTAAGCGCTGCAATTTATTTTGCCACTTTCCAAAAGTCTGAATGCCATGTATCGAAATTATCTCAATATCGCTACTAGACAGAACTTTTGCAACCCCAGATTCTTTTGAGTACGAGACAATATCGCACAACGTACTTCTCCATGTCGAATCACCAGGAGTTGCTTCAATAACGGTTGTACAGGCCGCAACAAACTGCTGACGATATGATCCGATATCTTTGATGTTTGCAGTTATTCCAATGATGCGATTGGGCTTGCGAATTCCTTTTCCTTTAAGAACTGTACGAAGAAGGTCTATTCCATTTCGACTGCTACCAAATTCATTCTGGCGCTTAGGCAATATTACATCGAGTATTAGAACCTCATAATATGAAGTGCGCAGCATTTCAATGCCACTACTGGAATTCTCTGCTATGCTGACCTGATCCTCGTCAATGCCAGCATTTATGGCAAGGTAATTTTTAAGAGTATTTGATCGATTAAAATCATCATCAATAATAAGTATTTTCATTGATTATTAGATGCATCAAGAACAGAAGAGAGGCTTTCCTTCCAAGTGGAAACGGAGGTGTCAAAGAAAACTGCCCCTTTGAAGCTTGCCCCACAATCTTTCGCAAGTACAGAGACCAGCTCCTCAAAAGTATAAGAGCTACCTTTGTCACTAAATGATTTATATTGGGTGATAAACAAAATAGGCACCTGATCAATTGCTTTGATTGCCTTCCGAGCAAGCTCACGCCCCCCAAAGGTTCTGAATCGGCCACCACCCTCAGATGGGGTTTTGTCGTAGGTTGGAAGACTTACATCGAGCAATAATAAGTCAAATTTTTGTAGCTCAATAGCTTCTTTGCCGGAGGTGTAGGATCTTGCCTCAACGACGACGACAGAAGGGTATTCAGATGAGATATAGTCCAAAATTCTTCCGCGCTTGTAATCATTATCTTCGACCAATAATAGTTTAGTGGACATATGTTATCCTGGCAACAAAATCATCCTGCCGAAGTAAGAACTCAACATCGGATTTTGGAAAGTTATTCACAATCTCTCTATACGCTTTTACCGTGCCTGAGCCGCCCTCTGAACGAGTCATTATCGCATTCTGCTCGTTTCTTGCGCTACTATTTAGTGCTGCAATAACAGTTTCATCAAAAAGACTTAAGCGCTCCTCACTGAGCTTGTTGGTCACCTCTATGATCGTTTGAGTTTCATTTGAAGTGCAGTCAATCTTGATTTTCGTTGCCCGAGAAAATCCACTGTGCATTAGGCAGTTGTCGAATATATTAATTAAAGCAATTACAAAAGGCCTCGTTGACTCCTTCTGAATAACAATATGTGCACTGCCGTATCGTTCAAAAGAAGCATTATGGCCGAGTGCATTCACCCTTTCAAACGCTTGAATTGCAACATTTATAAGCGAATCGACACTTCCAGCGGGTAAATTGTTATGCGCCGCTCGGCAAAACCAGCCGGAAGCAGTCGCAACATCTGATAAAAATTCAGCCTGGGCAATTCTAATATTTTCAGACACATCCAAAAAAGGAAGATTGCCCTTCGCGCACCCAAAATCTACTTCAAGTTGAGTAAATGCGTTTACTATTTTCTCTCGGAATTCAACATTGAGTTTGGATCTGATTTCATGCAAAGCAAAATCGATATTAGACCAAATCAAATCCAATACCTTATCAATAATCTGGTTGGAATCCGCGCCAAGCTGTGCCAATCGTGTGAGTTCGGCCAGCTTTACATTAGTCATATATAGGTGAATTCCATCCCCCCCAGTTTCCCCACGAACCTGCATCCAGGATTCAGCCAAATCGATTGTGGAATTTATACTTTGAGAGAAATTCGCAAAAGCTGCATCAATTTCCTCCCAAACTCTAGGTAAGACAAGTGGGTTCGTGTCGCGCAAAGAAAGACTAGCTCTATATTTCCCGTGTTCGTCACGCTCCACAAGAAGCTTCCTCTCTTCGAGTTTTGAACGAATAAGGTTGGAAAAAAAACCGTGACGAATTTCAGCACTAAGATTTTTTTCTAATCCGTACTTCTCATCGTGGATAAATTCTTTCTTTACAACTGACCAAATTTTTATTGCTGCTGCGGACTTGGCATTCATTACAATAGCGCGCTTCAGCTCTTCGCCCGCCTCTTCTTTTGAATTTTCCTCGTCGAAACTTTCAAGTTCGATCAGCTCCTCAACAGGCGGCTCATCATCGGAAATTGATTTATAGAGAAGGAGCAGTTTGTCAACATCCTCTCTAACCTTTCTTTTTATTCCGGCCTCATCGACATAAATTTTGGCGCCATCCATTTTGTGCGCAGCTGCTTCAAAGATGGATTGATTTATTAACTCTTCAAATTCTCGCCTACGATAGCCCGGCTCTACACAACCAATATCAATAAGGCAATCCAATATTTTAATGCGCTCAGCCTTAAGGTCGTCTCCTGATTTAAAGCAAGATAGACAGTCCATTGTGCCGATAACGCAGATATCGCGAAAAAAAACCACCTCCATCGCACTCAAAGCGCGCTTGCTTTGAAGTAATTCAGAGGGGCGTCGCACAGATTGATTTTCAAGAAAGGCTTCAAATGATTCATTGAGAATGATGTCCTTTGAGTCATCAATATGCTTCACATAGTTATAGGCCACTATAGATGAAGAGATTGAGCCTACATTTTTTTCTTCAATGCAATCAACGAGAGCATCCATAGGAAAACATGAAACTGTAATAGGATTCAAGCAAAGATGTTTTGCGGCAAAATCAATCAACTCCTCCAATCGATCAAATTTCACACAGAAATCAGCAAATAATTCAAGATAATCTTTTTCAAGACAATGACCAATTGATATTTTCTGAACCAAAGCTTCTATAACATGCTCGCCATCTCCGCTTTGCATCGCGAGCTGCGCGTTTAGGCGCAAATTTCTATCATTTGCACCATCCGAAGTCCCGTATGGAATCAGGTTTTTCTCCGTGCTGAGGGATTCGGTCAACGGAGTAACTTCAATATTTTCTATTTTCGAGAGTCTGGCAATTTTACGACCAAGCCCAGATTTTCTGTGAGAAGGAATGGCACACTTGATGGCGCAAAGCTGAATACTTGCAGATTTTCGGAGAAAATTGAGTCGCACTGACATGGCCGATATTGCCTCGTCGGCAATGATTGCATTCTGATCCAAGGAATACATTTGTGCCGTAAAATCAATCAGCTTTGATATTGGATTGCCCCCGCCCTCAGGGCCAATACTCTTTAAGTATGCTTTTGACTTGCCAATCACATTGACATAGCCAATTATATTTTCAAGTTGCTGCTTCTCAGAGTTAAATATTTTTATTGCTTTCGCATAATTTCCAGACTCATACTCATCAAGCAGCCTCCCTCCAGCTTCAGATCGCCTAAAATCTCGATCACGGCTGCTCGTTGATGCCGCCATCAATAATTCATCGTCTGCTATAGAGGCGAAATTTTTGATCAATTGACTGAAATTCTTCGCGTATTCGCCACTAGCAAGGTGCTCATCAATTGAGGCTTCCATAAGAATGCAGCTCAAGAAGTCATACAAATCGATCGCGGGCAGCAATTGCAAAATATACAATGCATCCGAAAGTTCCATATTTTGGCGGAAAGAATATGGGAGAAAAAGTCCAGAAAATAGGGCCGCAAAACTATGACTTCCAGCCGCTTCAAACTCCTGCACCAGCGGCAAAATTGTAGAAATCAATGCGTAATTTGTGTCACTCGCAACGGTCAGTGACTGCATTCGCCCTATTACGATTTTTAAAATTTTACTTTCACAACGTCGATGCGCACTTTGAAATATTTCATTAGCATCTGACAGCCTTCCAAGTTCGACTAAAATTTGTGATTTAGCTCTGAGGCTCCATAGACTTTCACCTTCTAATTCAATAAATTTGTTTATTGAATCCAAGGCATTTTCAAAATCCCCAAGCAACATTGCGTTGGCAACTAAGGTCCGCGTGGAAATAAAGGAAACTATCGACCCCCTAAATTGTCGAATAATTCCCTCATAAACAATCCAAATTTTTTCATCAGCCGCTCTGGGATTCCAATATGGAAACCTCCCAATTGTGTCGAATCTCCTTTGACTCTGGTTTAGAGAGTTTATTATTTTTGATTTCTGCAGCAGGGGGGATATTTTTGCGCGCAGGTTAGAATTTGGAGTTCTAGCTATCACTTTTTTGAAATGCAAGTCAACAGACCGCTCGTCAAGCACAGATAGGGTTAGAAAATTACTTAATATTTCGGCTGAACTCTTATCTACTTTCCGTTTAAAAATCTTCATTTGTCGCCATTTTCAATTGATAGGTAAACATTTTTAGTTTATAGAGTTTCTTGCTGATGTCGAGTTTTTTGTCTTCGTCTTGCGCCCAACCGGGTTCGATGGACGGCTCCCTACGGTGAAGTACCTGACACTAGCGCCTTACCTAGCCCCGCGCAGCCACCACGGCACAATCGGCGGCCTATGCCTGCCGCTGGCCACGACCCTGCCCACCCCGCGCCCCCTGATCAGCCCCGGTCGAACCGGAGCGCCCTGATCGCCGCCTGGGCCCAGGCCCTGCGCCAGCGCGCCGATGCGGCCACGCTGCAGGCGTTGGCACCGCTGACCGACGCCGAGGCCGCACAGGTGATGGCGCTGCTGCGCGACGGCGCCGCACCAGCCCCTTCTGGGGCCCCTACCGCTTCGTCGGCGCCAGCCGCCGCTGCATCCGGTGTGGTCGCAGGCCAGTTCCGCCCCCGCATCACCCTCATGACCCTGGGCCGGGGCGACGGCCTGCTGGGCATGGCGCCCCAAGGCAAGCTGGGGCCACGCGGCGACAACGTGACCCTGGCACAGATCGACTGGACCTACCGCACCGACACCGGCGCCCAGTGGGAGACTGCCGCGCCCACCTCGGTGCTCAACGCCCGCCCCGCGCCCGTGCAAGACCTGTACGACACCGGCGGCCCCGTGCTGCGCATGCAGCGCCACCTGGCCGCCGAGGCCGACGCCACGGACCGCGTGTGGGACCTGGGCCTGACCCCCGTGGACCCCAAAAGCCTGCAGTGGCGCCACCGCGCGGCCGCCGCCACGCTGGGCCCCGTGTGGACCCTGGCGCAGGAGGCGCACTTTGGCGACTTCTGGGCCGACGTGGTTCCGCAGCTGCGCGCCGAGGGCTGGAGCGTGGTGGTACACCCCGGCTTTGCGCACGAAAGCGTGCCCGTGTCGCGCTGGAAGCTCGTCATCGCCCCCGACACCGGCGAGCTGCTGGCCAAGGAAGTCGATGGCCCGCTGGGCACACGCCAGCGCCCCGTGCAGAAGCTGCACCTGCCCGAACGCGAAGGCGCCTGGCTGCTCAGCCTGGGCATCGAGATCGACGGCGAGGTGTTGGACCTGGCCCCCATGCTGGCCGACCTGCTGCGCCGCGACATGCGCTGGCTCAACGCGCGGCAGATGGCGGCCATCGACGACATCGCCGTCATTTCGCTGCGCGCTCCTGGCGGGCGGCGCATCGACGCACCCGCAGGACCGCTCAAGGCCATCGTGGGCGCCATGGTGGACCTGCTCACCGACCCCTCCCGCAAACAGCTGAAGGACGGCGACCCGCTGCGCCTGGGCGCCTGGGAGGTCCGCCGCATCGAGGCCCTGCGTGCCGGGCTGGTGCAAGCCCACCGCGTGGGCACCGTCAGCGGCTGGAGCAACGACTGGCAGCTGCAGGGCGACGTGGGCCTGGCACAGCTCGCCCAGCGCCTGCGCCGCATCGGCACCCCGCAGCCCGTGCCCGCACCCCAAGGCCTGCAGGTGCAGCTGCGCCCCTACCAGCTCGACGGCCTGGCCTGGCTGCAGTACCTGCGCGCCCAGGGCCTGGGCGGCATCCTGGCCGACGACATGGGCCTGGGCAAAACCGCGCAGGCGCTGGCCCATGTGCTGGTGGAGAAACAAGCGGGCCGCCTCACCCGCCCGGCCCTGGTGGTGCTGCCCACGTCGCTGCTCTTCAACTGGCAGGCCGAGGCCGCGCGCATGGCGCCGGGCCTGCGCGTGCTGGCCCTGCACGGCGCTAGCCGGGGCCAGCGCTACCTGCAGGTCGCCGACCACGACCTGGTGCTGACCACCTACCCGCTGCTCTGGCGTGACGTGGATGCGTTGGCGGCAGAGCCTTTTCACCTGCTGATCCTGGACGAAGCCCAGATGGTGAAAAACGCAGGCAGCCGCAGCGCCCGCGCCCTGCGCAAACTGCAGGCCCCGCACCTGCTGTGCCTGACGGGCACGCCGCTCGAAAACCACCTGGGCGAGCTGTGGGCGCAGTTCGACTTCTTGATGCCCGGCTTTCTGGGCGATGTGCGCAGCTTCAACGCGCGCTGGCGCAAGCCCATCGAAGAGAACGGTGAAACCCTGCGCGCCCAGCTGCTGGCCCAGCGCGTGCGCCCCTTCATCCTGCGCCGCCGCAAGCAGGACGTGGCCACCGAACTACCGCCGCGCACCGAAACCATCTTGCGCGTGCAGCTGCAGGGCAAGCAGCGCGAGCTGTACGAGGCCGTGCGCACCACGGCCGACAAGCAGGTGCGCCGAGCGCTGGAGCGCCAGAGCTTTGATGGCGCGCAGATCACCATCCTGGATGCACTGCTCAAGCTGCGCCAGGTGTGCTGCGATCCGCGCCTGGTCAAAGGCGCGAAGATCCACCCCGGCACCGAACGCGCCAAGCTCGACCTGCTGGCTGACATGCTGCCCGCCCTGGTCGAAGAAGGCCGCCGCGTGCTGGTGTTCTCTCAGTTCACCGAGATGCTGATGCTGGCCGCCGAACAACTGGACGCGCTGGCCCTGCCCTACCTCACCCTCACCGGCCAGACGCCACCGGGCCAGCGCGGCGCCATGGTTCAACGTTTTCAGGCGCAGGACGCCACCAGCGCGCCCATCCTGCTGGTCAGCCTCAAGGCGGGCGGCACGGGTCTGAACCTGACGGCCGCCGACACCGTGATCCACCTCGACCCCTGGTGGAACCCTGCCGTGGAGGAGCAGGCCACCGCCCGTGCCCACCGCATCGGGCAGGACCAGCCGGTGTTCGTCTACAAGCTGGTGGTCGAGGGCAGCATCGAGGAGCGCATGCTGGAGCTGCAGGCGCGCAAGGCCGCGCTGGCCAGCGGCGTGCTGGGCCACGACGCGGCCGGTGCGCTGAAGTTCAGCGAGGCCGACCTCACGGCCCTGCTCGCGCCACTGGCCGAGCCCGCCGACAACCCGCTGGCCATCCCGGGCGAGGATGCGCGGCGCTGGGGTGGCACCGGCCAGCGCCGCCCGCGCCCGCTGCAGCCGCCAGAATATGAATAAAAATGGCCTCTACCGCCTGATAGACATGCCTTTATAGCTATCAAAACAATAGTATTTGATGGGCCAACAGGGGGAACCGACTACGCACCCGGCCGAGGTGCAGAATTCAAAAGCAAGCTTCGGAGTGCACACTGCACGCGCCGTTTCTACAGTGAGGGCATCGCAACGCCAGCTGTTCGCACCCCGTGTGTGAACAGGTTCTTTTCGGAACCCTCACCATGCAAGCCCTAGCCACCGCAAATTCCTCAACGCCCCCACTGCCCATGCCCACCCGCCCGGCACCCCGCACCGCCCAGGCAGCGCAACAAGCCGCCGCCACCCAGGCCGACCCGCGCTGGGCGGCGGTGTTGGCGCGCAGTGCGGCGGCGGATGGCAGCTTCTGGTATTCGGTGTTGTCCACAGGCGTGTATTGCCGCCCCAGCTGCGCGGCGCGCACGCCCCGGCCCGAGAACGTGCGCTTCCACACCAGCTGCGCCGACGCCGAAAACGCAGGCTTTCGCCCCTGCCAGCGCTGCAAGCCACAGCAGCCCTCGGCGCAGTCGCACCATGCCGAATGGGTCACACAGGCCTGCCGTTTCATCGAAGCCGATGCGGCCGAGGGGCGCGCCCCCACGCTCGATGCACTGGCTGCCCGCCTGGGGCTGAGCGGCTCGCACCTGCACCGCATCTTCAAGCAGGCCACGGGCCTCACGCCCAAGGCCTACGCCGCCGCGCAGCGCGAGCAGCGCGTGCGCAGCGCACTGGGGCAAACCACCGATTCGGTGACCGAGGCCATCTACGGCGCGGGCTACCAGTCCAGCAGCCGCTTCTACGAAAAATCTGCCCAGGTGCTGGGCATGACACCCACGCGCTACCGCGCGGGCGGTGCCGCGCAACACATCCACTTTGCCGTGGCGCAATGCTCGCTGGGGGCCATTCTGGTGGCACACAGCGGCCAGGGTTTGTGCGCCATCCTGCTCGGCGACGACCCGGATGTGCTGGTGCGCGACCTGCAGGACCGGTTTGCGCAGGCGCAGCTGGTGGGCGGCGATGCCGGTTTTGAATCGCTGGTGGCCCAGGTGGTGGCTTTTGTCGAAGCGCCCGGCCTGGGCCTTCACCTGCCGCTTGACGTGCAGGGCACGGCCTTCCAGCAGCGCGTGTGGCAGGCGCTGCGCACCATCCCGCCCGGGCAGACAGCGAGTTATGCCGAGATTGCAGCGCGCATCGGCGCCCCCGCCGCCACCCGCGCCGTGGCCCAGGCCTGTGGCGCCAACGCGCTGGCCGTGGCCATCCCCTGCCACCGGGTGGTGAGGAGCGACGGCGCGCTCTCGGGCTACCGCTGGGGTGTGGAGCGCAAGCGCGCGCTGCTGGAGCGCGAGTCCGGCGCCGCCGAACCCACACGCCTGCAGGAGAAGGCCGCATGAGTGGCTTGAGCGCCTTGCCCCACAGCACACCACAGGCCACCAGCCCCTGGCCCGGGCGTGTGGCCGCGCTCGACTGGGCCCAGGCCACCGACGACCTGCACACCCAGGGCCATGCGGTGTTGCCGCAACTGCTGAGCGCCGAGGAATGCTCGGCCCTCGCCGGGCTCTACCGCCGCCCCGGCCCACCCCTGTTCCGCAGTCGCGTGGTGATGCAGCGCCACGGCTTTGGCCTGGGCGAATACCAGTATTTCAACTACCCGCTGCCGGACATGGTGGCCGGGCTGCGCGACGCGCTCTACCCGCAACTGCAGCCCATCGCCAACCACTGGAATGCCGCCATGGGCATCGACGTGCGCTACCCCGCGCACCACGCCGACTTCATCGCCCGCTGCCATGCGGCCGGGCAACTGCGCCCCACGCCACTGCTGCTGCAGTACGCGCCGGGCGACTACAACTGCCTGCACCAGGATTTGTATGGCGAGCATGTGTTCCCGCTGCAGGTGGCCATCCTGCTGTCGGAGCCCGGCCACGACTTCACCGGCGGCGAATTTGTGCTGACCGAGCAACGCCCCCGCATGCAGTCACGCGCCGAAGTCGTGCCCTTGCGCCAGGGCGATGCCGTGGCATTTGCCGTGCACCACCGCCCGGTGCAAGGCACACGCGGCACCTACCGCGTGAACCTGCGCCACGGTGTGAGCCGCGTGCGGTCTGGGCAGCGCCACACAATGGGCATCATCTTTCACGACGCTGAGTAGGTGGCGATGACCCTCGGCCTGTTTGACGACCTGCCCGCCACGCCCCAGGCCCCCGAGTGGCTGGAGCCAGGCGCCGTGGTGCTGCGCGGCTTTGCATTGCCGCAGGCTACCGATTTGTTGCAGGCCGTGGATGCCATCACGGCCCAGGCGCCCTTCCGGCACCTCATCACGCCCGGCGGGCAGCGCATGTCGGTGGCCATGAGCAACAGCGGCGCGCTGGGCTGGATCAGCGACCGCAGCGGCTACCGCTATGGCCCCACCGACCCGACCACCGGGTTGAACTGGCCGCCCATGCCTGCACTGTTTCGCCAACTGGCCCGGGACGCGGCCGAGGCGGCAGGCTACCCCGGCTTTGCGCCCGATGCCTGCCTCATCAACCGCTACGCGCCCGGCACGCGGTTGTCGCTGCACCAGGACCGCGACGAGGGCCACTACGACCACCCCATCGTGTCTGTCTCCCTGGGCATCCCGGCCATCTTCCTGTGGGGCGGTGCTGAGCGCGCCGACAAGGCCCGGCGTGTGGGCCTGTGGCATGGCGATGTGGTGGTGTGGGGCGGCCCGGCGCGGCTGCGGTTTCATGGCGTGTTGCCGCTGGCCGACGCCAGCCATGCGATGACGGGCGGGTTGCGCATCAACCTCACGTTTCGCAAGGCGCGCTGAAACCCTTCCACCGCATCGGAGACATCAGCGAATGGGATACCCCGTCGCGCTGCCAATGGACGCGAGCATCCGGTCCGCGTCCTGGCGTCCCTTCAGGTCCTGGGCCACGGTGATCTTCTTGCCGCTGCGCAGCTCGGCCTCGATGCGGTAGTAGATCTCGCGGCGGTTGTTGATCTCCACGGTGTAGCCCTCCACCACACGCAGCCGGGTTATCTCGGGGGCTGGCACCTGGTGCCATTGCAGCATCAGGCCCAGCAGGCGCCGTTCGGTGCGCAGGCCGTCGCGGTCGATCTGCACGCGCAGGCTGTTGGCCAGCGCGTAAAACGCGCCCACCAGCACCGCGCCTCCCACGCCCCCAAAGCCCAGCCTGAACAGCCAGGGCCCGATGTCGGACTGGGCCTCCTGCTCCCAGGGCACCAGCGCGCCCACAGCCATAAACACCACCCCCACCAGCCCCATCGCCAGCTTGAGTCCCCACCACCGCCCGGCCGGAAAGTGCATCTGCACCCCACCGGGGATTTTTTCGAGCTTGCCGGGTGTGCCTGCGGCGGTGGTCTTGCGCTGCGCCTGCTTGTTGAGCGGCTTTCCCCCGCGCGCCACAAACACCAGCATGCCCACGCCCACGCCACCAAACATCACCACAAACACCATCTTGAACGCCAGCAGCCCGGGCCGCAGGCTGCGGTCAATCACCGCCTCGGCCGGGTGCGAGGGGTTGACCCAGACCGGCACCGGCTGCCCGTCGCGCAGCGCCTGCTCCAGCCGCTCGCCCAGCGCCTCCTGAAAGTCGCCCACGTTGTCGCCGCCGCCGCTGATGGCCACACGCTCGCCCTCATACACCTGGCCCGCCACGGTGTAGCGGTAGCGCGCCGTCACGTGGTACGAGGTGGATTTGCTGCTGCGGCTGCTGTTCAGGTTCGCGGCCAGCAGCGTGGCGTTGGCCGGCTGCCAGAACTGCATGCGCGACCAGTCGTACAGCGTGGGCAACACGCTCAGCAGCAGCATGCCCACGCCCACGGCGGCAAAGGGCAGCGCAAACAAGGCCATCACCCATCCGCCCGGCTTCTTCTTGCCCGCTTTGTCCATCGGCATCTCCCGCGCCGCACTGCGGCGGCTGGGGTGATTTTGCGGGCAAAGTCGGTTTTTTTGAGCAGATTCTTGGGCGCTGCCCCAGCGCCTCAGCGCTCGATCACATCGTTGTTGCTGCCATTGCGCGTGATGCGCGACTTGAACCCCACGGGCACATAGACGGTGTTGCCGCTGCCATCCAGCTCGATGCGCTCCACCGTGGCGGTCTTGAGCACAAAAATGCGGTTGTTCATGCCCGCCACGATCAGCCGCGCCACGGTGTTGCCCGCCGCCACCGTCACGTCGTTGCGCGCGCCGGTCACCTCCAGGTCGTAGATGCCGGCCTTGTCGATGGTCTTGTCCATGCTGATGCCGTCCACGGTGACCACATGCCCATCGTCCGAGCTGCCGCCGCAGGCCGACAGCATGGACACAATCAAGGCGTACACCAGGTTGCGCGGCGAAAACAGGGTGATGGCGTTTTGCAGATTCATACGGAAGCCCAACAGTCAGGAATAAAGAAGCCCACAGTCTGCAAAGACCTGCATGAAGCCCCCATGAAGCCGCCGCCATGCCGGGCGCCCCAGATGAAGCTTTCATGAACACCCGCTGCGCATGCACCGCCGGGCGGCACGGCCCGCTCCTAGAATCGCGGCCACCGCCTCCCACTTCACAACCCCCATCGCATGGCCAGCATCCTTCTTGTGGAAGACGACCTCCCTTTGGGCAACTCGCTGCAGCGCGTGCTCACCGTGGCGGGCCACCATGTGGTGTGGCTGCGCACCAGCGCCGATGCACGCCGGTTTCTGCAAGACCAGCCCTTTGCCCTGGTGCTGCTGGACATTGGCCTGCCGGACGAGACGGGGCTGGATTTGCTCGCCTGGCTGCGCGCCCAGGGGCAGGCCACGCCGGTGATGCTGCTCACCGCCCGCGACAGCGTGGGCGAACGTGTGCAGGGGCTGGACGCCGGGGCCGATGACTACCTGGGCAAGCCGTTTGCCATTGAAGAGCTGCTGTCGCGCGTGCGGGCCCTGCTGCGGCGCCACAGCGGGCAGACCAGCAGCGTGTGGCAGATTGGCCCGCTTTGCATCCACACCGCGCGGCGCAGGGTGCAGGTGCATGGGCAGGACGTGCACCTCTCCGCCCGCGAGTACGACATCCTGCGCGCCCTGGCCGAAGACCCTGGCCGCGTGCTCACCCGCGCGCAGATCGAGGCCAGCTCCAGCCCTGCCGACACGCTGGACAGCAACGCCACCGACGTGCATGTCTACAAACTGCGGCGCAAACTGGGCAACCACCTCATCAGCACCGTGCGCGGCGTGGGCTATGTGCTGGAGGCCCCGGCCACATCCCCCCACAATGACTCCGCACCATGAGCCTCGCAGGGATACACGCCACATCCGGTACACCCCGCCCACCCTCGCTGATCCGCCGCCTGATCGCCTGGCAAGCCCTGGCCCTGGTCGTGGCCTGGCTGGCGCTGGCCTCTGTGATGACCTGGGTGGCGCTGGAACGCAGCCCCGAAGACATCGACACCCGGCTGCGCGAAACCGCCCGCATCCTGGCCGAGGCCGCCACCGGCCCCGAGGCCACCCTGCCCGCCCGCATGCAGGCCGCACAGGGCGCGCTGCTGCGCATCACCGGCCGCGACCTGCTCGGCATGGCAGGACTGACCCACACCCGCGTGCTGAACACGCAGGGCCAGGTGCTGTACCGCAGCAGCGAAGACGTGCCCTGGCCGCACACTGCCATGGAAACCGCCACGGAAACCGCCCCGCCCCCACCCGGCAACCCGCCCTGGCACCTGCACACCCAGGCCGCCAGCGACGGCCGCGTGGTGGTGCAGGTGGCCGAGCCCGGCGCGCTGCACCTGGGCGCCCTGCTGCCGGTGTTGTGGCTGGTGCTCAAAAGCCAGCTGGGCGTGTTCCTATGGCACGGGCTGGTGGTGTGGGTCACGGTGCGCAGCGGGCTGGCGCCGCTGCAGCAGCTGGCCCAGCGCATCTCGCGCCGCCGCGCGGGCGACCTGGCGCCCGTGCAGGTGGACAGGCTCTATGCCGAAACCGCACCCGTGATCCACGAGCTCAACGCCCTGCTCGCCCACGAGGCCCAGCGGCTGGAGGCCGAACGGCGCTTTTTGGCCGACGCCGCACACGAGCTGCGCACGCCCCTGGCCGCCATCAACGCCCAGGCCCACCAACTGCTCACCGAGCCTGACCCCGCCGCACGGGCCGACGCCGCCCACGCGCTGCAGCAAGGCATCACCCGCGCCTCGCACCTGCTCACCCAGCTGCTGACCCTGGCGCGCGCCGACGCGGCCGCCCAGCCCGTTGCCCCGGCCGTGCACCCCACGCTGGACCTGGCCGACCTGCTGCGCAACCGCGTGGCCCTGCTCGTGCCCCTGGCGCGCGCACGGCGCATCGAGCTTGCACTGAATGCCCCCGAACACCTCAGCGCCCGGCTGGACCGCGAAGGTCTGTGCTCCGTCATCGACAACCTGGTGGACAACGCCATCCGCTACGGCGTGGCCGGTGGCAGCGTGGAGGTGACCCTGGGCACCGAGGGCACGGCACCCGATGCGCGCATCGTGGTGCAGGTGCAGGACAACGGCCGGGGCATCGCCCCCGAACACCGCGCCCGGGTGTGGGAGCGCTTCTACCGCATCCCCGGCACCAGCGAGGCCGGCACCGGCCTGGGCCTGGCCATCGTGTTGCGGGTGGTACAGCGCATGGGCGGCACCCTGGGGTTTACCGACGGGCTGGGCGGGCGCGGCGTGGGCCTGCGCTGCGTGCTGCCGCCCGAGCCGCTGGCCGCGCCCGGGGCGTTGCCCAGCACTGCAGTAGCAGAAAAATTTGAGAAAAAATAGGCTCTACCGCGCAATGGATAAGCGCAAGCAGCTATCAAAAAAGAAGCAACCCAACTCCCGCATCCACTGCGCAGCCCAAAAGTCGTAGTTGCCCTTTGCCAGAATGGCGCCATGACCGCCACCACCGCCACCCCACAACACCCGCCGCGCTACTGGCTCATGAAGTCCGAGCCCGAGGAATGCTCCATCGACGACGCCCTGGCCGCCCCGGGCGCCACCGTGCCCTGGACCGGGGTGCGCAACTACCAGGCACGCAACTTCATGCGCGACGGGATGCAGGTGGGCGACGGCGTGCTGTTCTACCACTCCAGCTGCCCCGAACCCGGCATCGCCGGCATCGCGCACGTGGCCAGCAGCACCCGGGCCGACCCCACGCAGTTCGACCCCGCCTCGCCCTACCACGACCCCAAGTCCCCGCCCGACCAGCCCCGCTGGCTGCTGCTGGACGTGCAGGCCCTGCGCAAAACCCGCCTGATCCCCTTGGCTGAACTGCGCGAGCACCCGGACCTGGCGCAGATGCGTGTGCTGCAGCGAGGCAACCGGCTGTCGATCACGCCGGTGGAGGCGGCGGAGTGGGAAGCGATTACGGGGCGGTTGCTGGGGGCCGACTAACGGCCCCCGCCTGGCTGCTTGAGGGTTGTGCTCACCGGCTGCGCTCGGCCGACACATGCCCCTTGTTCTCGTACATCGCCTGGTCGGCACGGCGCAGCAAATCAGCGGCGTTGGCGCCGTCCTGGGGGTAGATGGCCGTGCCCACGGCGGCGGACACCCGCACCATGCGCCCACCGCCCAGGTCGATGGGTTGTTCGATGGCCTTGAGCACGCGCTCCATCGCCCGGGTGATCTCGGCGGGGGCGGTGACAGCGGTGAGCAGCAGCACAAACTCATCCCCGCCGATGCGCGCCGCCGTGTCGTTGGCCCGCACCTGCTCCTGCAGCCGCTGGCCGATCACGCGCAACACCTCGTCGCCCATGTCGTGCCCGTACTGGTCGTTGATGGGCTTGAAGCCGTTCAGGTCCATGTAGCACAGCGCTGCCATGCTCTGCGTGCGGTCGCACAGCGCAAACGCCTGTGTCACACGGTCGGCCAGCAGCAGCCGGTTGGGCAGGCGGGTCAGGCCGTCGTGGAAGGCAATGTGCTCCACCTGCTGCTGGTACTGCTTCATGGCAGTGATGTCCTGCATCAGCCACAGGGACTCGCCATCGGCATTCAGCGCCACGCCATTGACATCGATCCAGATCTCTTCGCCCGTGAGCTTGCGCATGCGGCGCTGCTGGCGGTAATGCCGGCCCGAGGCCAGGATGGGATAGGCGTCGCGGCCAAACGCCAGGTAGTCCTCGCGGTCCACATACATCTCTTCGGTGGTCTGGCCCCGCAACTGGCCGGGGGCGTAGCCAAAAATCCGCTCCAGCGCCGGATTGCGCCACAGGATGACGCGGTCCTTGATCTTGGCGATGCCGATCAGGTCGTTGTCGAGCATGGCCTGCTGCTCCAGGTTGAGGGCATGCAGCGCCTGCCGCGCCGTGTGCAGCTCCGACACGTCGTACATGATGGAGCGGCTCATCACAAATTCGCCCGCCGCATCGCGGATCGCGGTGGCTGCAACGCTCACCCGGCGCGGTGCAGCACCGTGGCCGAGCAGGGTCAGCTCCAGGGGACCGATTTGACCGGTTTCCTGCAAGACAGGGAAATACTTCGCAAACAGCGCCTTGCCTTCGGCGTCAAGGAAGTCTGCCACCCCCAGCTCGCCCACCACCTCCTCGCGGCTTGCGCCCAGCCAGGACAGGGTCTGTTTGTTGATATGCACATACTTGCCGTGGCGGTCGAGCGCGTAGTAGCCACAGGGCGCGTTGTCATACAGGTCCTGGAACTGCTCGGAGGCCCGGGCCAGGTCGGCCTCCAGCTTGCGGCGGTCGGTGATGTCGCGGCCCACCGACTGCCATTCCACCAGCTGGCCGTTGTCGTCAAACAGTGCCCGGTTGCTGAACTGGCACCAGTGGATCGACCCGTCGCCCGCAAACACCCGGTTCTCGACCGTCACCACGGGGTTGGCGGGCGTGACGGCGGCCAGCTTTTGCGCAATCAAGGGGTAGTCTTCCGGGTGCACCACGGGCGCCCAGACTTCGCCCAGCACGTCGTCCCGCTTCAGGTTGAACAGCTGACAATAGGCATCGTTCACAAATGTGAGGCGATTGCCTTCGTCAAAGCGGCAGATGATCTCGGTCTGGTCTTCCAGGATCGAGAGATAGCGCTGCTCGCTCTGGTGAAGGGCCTGGGTGCGCTCCTGCACCCGGCGTTCCAGCTCTGCGTTGGCTTGTTCGAGCGCGGCGCGCCCGTCGATCAGGCCCTGGGTCATGTTCTGCAGTGCTGACCGCAGGTGCTGGAACTCCACCGTCTCCATCTTGAAATCCAGGGCCGCCACCCGCCCCGTGGCCTCCACCTGCCGGGCCGCCTCGGCCAGTTTTTCCACCGGCTCGCTGAAGCGCCGCGCGGCCCAGTAGGCCACGCCCACCAGCATCACGGTCATCAGCACCAGCAGCACCGCCACGATGCTGTGCAGGCGGCTGATGGGCTGCAGCGCCTTGTCCAGGGGCTGCCGGGCCACGAGCAGCCAGTCCAGGTCGGTGATGGTGAGTGATGGCACCGTGACCACCCCCGTGAGGTAGCTCTCGCTGGCCGACTCCCCCCACGACATCACCTGAAAACTGCCTTGGTCAGGCAGGTTGGGCAAGGCCGAGCGCGGCAGCGCGATGGCCCCTGCGGCGTTGAGCACGCCGTCCTTGTTGACCAACAGGATCTCGATGCCGCTGTGCTCCACCGACGCGGGGCTGGCGCGGCGGACGATGTCCTGCGCCCAGGCCCAGTTCACATGGGCAGAAATCACGCCTTTGAACAAGGAGTCCTGCCCACGCACGGGCGAGGCGTAGTCCATGAACCGCAGGGGCACGGTGCTGCCGGGCTCGCGCAGGTGTTTGTCCAGCAGGACCGCATCGTGGGCGTCACCCACGTAGGGGCCGTTTTTGCCCGCGCCAAACCAGGGGCGCTGCGATACGTTCTGGCCCAGCAGCAGGTTGCCGGTGGCCACCTGCACCACGCCCTGGTCATCGGTCACACCGATCCACGAATAAAAGGGGTAAGACTGCCGGATCTGCTCCAGGTGCGCCTGCAACTGGGGCCCGTAGCCGTCCGGCCGCGTGACCATGGGCAGGTGGCTGAGCAGCGAAATCTCGCGTTCACGCTCTTGCATGCCCTGGGCGAGCGCCAGCGCAATCGGCTGGCTGGCGTTGAGCAGTGACTGGCCACTGAGTTCGGTGAGGTGGCGGCTCAGCACCTCGTCGGCCACAAACCCGATGGCCAGGCCGGTGAGCACGGCCGTCCCGCCAAACAACAAGGTCAGCCTGGAACGCGTGGTCCGCAGCCAGTGGGAGACGACGGGCACCAGGGTCATGAAGGCATGGGCGACGAGTGGGGTTCCAGGTCATTGTGGCACTGAAAAATGGCTTTCAGAACGGTGTTCATCCCGATGCGTGGGGCAAAAAGCCGCGCCAGGGGCCAGGTCACAGGCTCTATGCTGCGGCCATGCGCCCGCCCAAAACCCTGCTCATCGTCTACCACTCCATGACCGGTGGCACCCGCCAGATGGCCGAAGCGGCCTGCTCTGCGGCCCAGGCGGCAGACCCGGCCGTGGCGGTGCGCCTGCTGCACGCTTCGCAGGCCGGGGCAGCCGATGTGCTGGCGGCCGATGGCTACTTGTTTGCCACGCCCGAGAACCTGGCGGCCATCAGCGGGCAGCTCAAGGATTTTTTTGACCGCAGCTACTACGGCGTGCTCGACCAGATCAACGGCCGCCCCTATGCCAGCCTGGTCTGCGCGGGCAGCGACGGGCAGAACGCGGCCCGGCAGATGGCGCGCATCGCCACAGGCTGGCGCCTCAAGGCCGTGGCCGAGCCGCTGATCGTGTGCACCCACGCACAGACGCCCGAGGCCATCCTGGCGCCCAAACACATCGGCGCGGACGACCTGGCGCGCTGCCAGGCGCTGGGTGAAGCCTTGGCGGTGGGGCTGGCGATGGGGGTTTTCTAACCCTGGGCTGCCGGTTCCAGCGCGGGCGCCTGGTACACGAGCACTTTGAGCGCGCGGCTGGGCTCCACATCGGCAAACACGGCCGGGTTGGCCACGCGTTCGACAAACTGCAGCTCGGGTGCCAGCTCGCGCATCTGGTCCTGTAAAAAGTCTTCGCCCAGTTCGGGCGCGTTCAGGCACAGCAGCGCATGGCCGCCAGGTGCGAGCAGGTCGGGCAGGCGGCGCATGAGGCGGGCGTAGTCCTTGGTGGCGACAAAGCTGCCCTTCTGGTAGCTGGGCGGGTCTACAACGACCAGGCCATAGGGCCCGCTGCGCGTGATCTTGCCCCAGCTGCTGAAAATGTCGTGCGGCAAAAAGGCGGCACCCGTGGTGATGCCGTTGAGCTGGTGGTTCTGCTGCCCGATGCCAATCGCGCCGTGGCTCATGTCCACGTTGACCACCTGCCTGGCGCCCGCCTGCAGCGCCACCACCGAAAACGCGCAGGTGTAGGCAAACAGGTTCAGCACCTTGAGGCCGTAGCGGTCTGCACTGCGCGCGGCGGCATAGTCGTGCACCCAGCGGCGGCCTGCGGCCATGTCGAGAAAGAGGCCGTGGTTCTGCCCCCGCAGCACATGCACGCGAAAGCGGGCCCCGGCTTCGGTGACGACGTGCGGATCGGGCACGGCCCCGGCCATCAGCCGCGTCTCGCTGCGGCCTTCGATGCGCAAGGCCTCGCCCCGGTGCTGAAACACCCAGTTCAGCGGCTCGCCCGCCGGGGCAATCTGCGCCCAGCGGGCTTCCAGCGCGGCGCCGATGGCGGCCAGCTCGTCCTCGGTGGCGGGCGCAAAACTCGTCAGCACCAGCACCGGTGGATAGGCGTCCAGCACCCACTGCTCTGCCCCCGGGTGCAGCCCGCCCCGGCCATGGAAGATGCGCTGCGCCTCGGTGGGCAGGGGCATGGCGGCAATGGTGTCGAGCAGGGCTTGCATGGATGGTGGTGTGTGGATGGTCTGAAAAAATCAAACAAAAAGGCTGCTACCGCCTTCTGCATATGCCTTGATAGCTACGGATTCGATAGCGCACTCAATTATCGCCGTTTGTGTGGGTGCCCAGCCATTGCTTGCGCGTCGTGCGCAGCTTGAAGCGCTGGCGGTAGGCCCCCGGGGTGGCGCCGCTCACGCGGTGGAAAATCTTGCGAAAGCTGCCCGTGTCGCTGTAGCCGCACTGCTGCGCAGCAGCGTGCGCGGGCTGGTGGCGGCGGCATCGCCCCACGCCAACGACCAGATGCGCGCGTTCTCGGCCAAGCGCTGGCACACCCTGCCCTTCCACCGCGACGACGTGGTGAAGGCGCGTGTGGGCGAGCCGCTGCGGCTGGTGCGGCTTTGAGCGGCTCCACGGCCAGAAGTTTGAAGGTTTTTTTGGCCGTTACCGCGCATCCACCTTGCCCTGATAGCTATCAATAAATGAGCAAAAGCCCCATGCCGCGCCCCGCTGCTGGCGGGGCCGGTGTCAGCGCAGCCCCAGCCGCGTGAGCTTCTTGACCAAGCCCACTCGCGAGATGCCCAGGCGGCGGGTGGTTTTGGACTGGTTACCGCCTGCGGATTTAAGACCAAGAAGCAGCTACTTCAAATTTCTTGGCAAATACTTTGTGCAAATAGCAGAATTTTTCATACGAGTAATTTGACTAGCACACAGATTCTCCATGAGACCAAGCACTGGCACGAGCGTCTTTTCATCACCACCAATGAATCGTTTCATTTCCTCTTGGCGGATTTTTTCTTGTGATTTTCTCCAATTTTTGATTTCAAAAATAGATCAATCTTTACTAATAGAGCGGCCTCCTCAATACTCCCAATTTTTATCTCAACACCATCAACAGAGAGAATATTTACATCATCAAGCGATGCTGCATAGTTAACCAAATCTCTCCTGTTACAATCCATCTTAAAAACCAAATTAATGGAACCACCATCTGAAAGAATTTCTGACTTTTCAAAAAATTTAAAACTCTCACATCGCTGTGCAAAGCTCATATTTAAGGCGCACATCATTGAAAAAAGAAAAATAATTCTCTTCATTTTTTGGCTCCAAACACAATAGGCCGATGCGGTTTTGCTCTGCCATTACGAGGATCGTAGGTGATTTTATCTGGAAAGCCAACTACTCGTGTGTTGAGTTTTTTACTAAGCAGCTCGGCCAAGGAATTATCCCCCTGGGCGGATTCGCAGCCATACAAGGTAATTGACATTCCTTTTCTTCATTTTTCACTACGGATTACAAACTCTGCCAAGGCTTCTGCATCCAAGTTTTTTCTACTAGTCCATGCCCAATTGCCATCTCGATCGTCGGCCATAAACTCATGTTGGAATGGCCGAATATTAGCAACTCGTTGGCCAAGTCAGGGAATGCATCTGCCATCAAATACATTCCTCTCTGACTAATAAGTGCAGCATTCGTATTAAATAGTATTATCTTCTCCAGCCCATTTGGATCAATAAAAGATAGAGGATTTTCTTCAACATAGGCAAATCTATTGAATCCCCCATCCAACCCAATAGGATCCCCCTGCGTATATCGCCCCGTGCTCGGCGCATACGTCCTGAAGTAGTTGTAGTGGAGCCCCGTCTCCTTGTCGAAGTACTGCCCCGGGTACCGCAGGTTGAACGCGACATCCGGAATGCTAGTTGTGCCTGTCGTCGGGTTGGTCGTCTCGCTCGTGAACCGCTTGGCCGCTGTGGTCGGCTGCTCGTCCCCAAACGCACTGTAGGCCCACTGCCAAGCGACCCGGCCATTGGACTGTGTGAGCCTTCTGGGTGTGTTCAGGTGGTCGCTGTGCACGGCATACCGGCGCCCATTGACTATCGCAGCGGTCGGCATTGGCCCACTGGCCGTGGGCAGGTAGATGTATTGCGACGAGCCTGAAGTGGCTGCACTGCCTTCGCCGTACTCACCCAACAGGCTGCCGTCTTCTGCGTATACATAGGCCCAGCCCAGTTTCTCGGCGTCGCTGGCGGATGGGCTCCAGAGTTTGCTGAAGAAGTTCACCAGTTGCTGCATGAAGCCCTGCTCTGCATTGCTGCCTGCGGGCTCGTCGTCGTCAGCCAGCAGGTTGTTCAGGTTCTTGGTGCTGGCGGGTTTGGCTGCGGCACTGTTCCGTCCAGCGTCGGCGAGCTGCTCAAGGCCCAGCAGCCGGTTGGCCTTGCTGGGTTTGGAGCTCAATTGGGCGTCCCCGCCTAATGGGTAAGCGCTGATAGCTATCAATTTAGGAGTCTTGGACAGCTACAAGCCAAC
This sequence comes from Acidovorax sp., assembly GCA_018780365.1. GTDB lineage: Bacteria > Pseudomonadota > Gammaproteobacteria > Burkholderiales > Burkholderiaceae_C > Acidovorax. The sequence continues at coordinate 74,788 of JADMJR010000214.1, forward strand.
ATATGTAAGGCGGGGTGCACTTCAGTTTGAATCCTCTATTTTGTGATTTAGGCAACAGGCAAGACCTGACCCAATACTTTTCGATTAGATCCAATCTCCATGAACCGGCGATCCTGTAAGCCATTGATTTATATGGTTTTAGAACCATAAACCGAACAGTATTGAGACCGAACCCCGTTGCTCTCACTAATGCAGGAGACCAATCTTCCGACATCCAACGCAATCGGACTTCACTGTGTGAGGACCCCAACCACACCGTCTTCAGGCTTGGCACCACCCAATCGAATTTATTTCCGCATACTATCTCGACGGCGCAGATCATCAAATGTCGGCAACGACTTTTCCATCTCATCACTAAAAATCATGAAGCCCTTCTCAAGGTCCTGCAATCCAGGACAGGCTTTAGATGCAACAACACCCTTCGAATAATCGAAAATCAGCTTTTCTGCGCCACCATCTTTATGCTCAATATATCGAACAGCCTTCCCCTCGCGAAAAAAAATCTGCATACTAATGCGACCTTTGGAGTCCCACATAGTTTGGCAGCCGCTAAATTTATTAACTTTTCTGGGTGATATGTAAACAGGCAATCCTGCTACGAAATTAACACCAGCCGATTCATCCAATACTGAGTGCTCACATATTGGCTTTGCAGCAAACGAGACTGCAGCACACCCACTGGAAGTTACTCCCAGAGTAAATGCAGTAATTATCATTTCCCATTTGACGAATGAGAGCCAATTCATTTTTTACACTCACAAATTTGTTTGTATTTTTCAATCAACGCCTTTGATGCGCTTACGGCTTTTTTCAGAGTGATTTGCGATGGCAATACATCTCCGCGTAAATGTTCTGGTCCGGGTACGCCACCTGCCCACGGCTGAAAGTCTCGATGGCCTGCGGCGAAGCTGTCTTGCAAAGCGTGGAGCGCGCGCGCCAACCCTTGCACCGAGCAACTGCCGAGCTGTCTCTCAATGTACTCATGGAAAAGTGCTTGAGCCTGTTCAGCAGTCTGCGGCCCTGTTCCATCACGCATAGCATGCCAATACGAGTTCTTTGGCTCTTGGCTGCCTGGTAAAAAGTCTGCCATCGCCGTTGCTTTCGCTAAGTCAGAGTCACCACCGGTGGCTTCATTGGTAATCCAAACATGCTCCGCAAACCCAAACAGGCCTAATGGATCAGTGTACTTAAGCGGATTTCCTCTTACATAAGCAAACCTGTTGAATCCACCATCCAACCCAATAGGATCCCCCTGCGTATACCGCCCCGTCCCCGGTGCGTAGCTACGGTGGTAGTTGTAGTGCAGCTTCGTCTCCTTGTCGAAGTACTGCCCCGGGTACCGCAGGTTGAACGTGACTTCCGGGATGCTGGTGGCGCCCGTCGTCGGGTTGGTGCTCTCGCTGGTGAATCGCTTGGCCCCAATCGTCGGCTGCTCATCCCCAAACGCACTGTATGCCCACTGCCACGCGGTTTGCCCATCGGCCTGGGTGAGTTTTCTGGGGGTGTCCAGGTGGTCGCTGTGGATGGCGTAGGCGGTTCCCTTGATCACCGCTGCGATCGGCAGGGGGCCGCTGGCGGTGGGCAGGTACAGGTATTGCGCGGTGCCTGAGCTGTTGGTGCCACCCGAGCCGTATTCGCCCAGCAGGCTGCCGTCTTCTGCATACACGTAGCTGAAGCCCAGTTTCTCGGCGTCGCTGGTGCCGGGGCTCCAGAGTCTGCTCCAGAAGCCCAGGAGCCATTGGACCAGGCCGGGCTGCTCGGCCTGGGCGGGTTCTGCCCCCTCGTCGTCGGCCAGCAGGTTGTTCAGGTTCTTGCCGGTTTTGTTGCCGGCGCTGCTGCTTTGGGTGCCGCTGTACAAAGGCTCGGTCTTGAACACGCGCTGGCCCAGGGCGTTGTAGGCGTATTTGGTGGTGGGGGCGTCTTCGCCCTGGCCGGTGCTGGCGCTCTCCAGGCGGCCTTCGCTGTCGTAGCGGTAGGTGGTCAGGCCATCGCCCAGCAGGTGCGGGTGGCTGTGGCTGACTGGGGGAATGCTGGGGATGCTGATGGCGTGTGACGTGGCCCCGGCAAAGACAAGGGCCAGGCCCAACAGGGCGCGGCGTGCAGCGCGTGGTGGTAGAACGCCCCCCCTTCAACATCCGCGACTACCTCTGGAGCGGCACCGTGGGCCTGATGTCGGCGCTCGGACAGCTCATGGTCGTGGTGTTCCTGACCTACTTCGCCCTGGCCTCGGGCAACCTGCTGCGCGACAAGCTGCTGCGCATCGCAGGCACCAGCCTGGAGCGGCGCAAGGTCACCACCCGCGTGCTGGACGACATCACCCGCCAGATCCAGCGCTACCTGATGGTGCAGGTGTTCACCAGCGTGCTGGTGGGTGTGGCCACCTGCCTTGCCTACTGGGCCCTGGGCCTGGAGAACGCCGCCGTGTGGGGCGTGGTGGCCGGGGTGCTCAACCTCGCACCCTACATCGGCTCGGCCCTGGTCACGGGCGCATCGGCCCTGGTGGCCTTCCTGCAGTTCGGCACCCTGGACATGGCACTGGCCATCGGCGGCGCATCCATGGTGATCCACACGCTGGTGGGCAACCTGCTCACCCCCTGGCTCACCAGCCGCACCAGCAGCATGAGCCCCGTGGCCGTGTTCGTCAGCGTGCTCGCCTGGGGCTGGCTGTGGGGCCTGTGGGGCCTGCTGCTGGGCATCCCGGTGATGATGGCCGTGAAGGCTGTGTGTGATCGGGTGGAGGATTTGAAGGCTGTGTGTGATCGGGTGGAGGATTTGAAGGCGGTGGGGGAGTTGCTGGGGGATTGAGGGGGGTGGGCGGGAAGGCTGTCGCCCAGTGGGCGGCTGTGTTCTACCGTGATGCTGCGGTTGCTGGCCCATTTCACCAGGGCAACCAATGCAAGGCCGGGAAACACTGGGGATGCTGGCCTGTGGCTTGTAATCTGGCCCCGGCAAAGACAAGGACCAAGGCCGAGAGGGCGTGAAGCCTGCTGGCCTTACCGAGTTTGATGCCAAATTGACTGCTGGCGCTTGATGGGTATGCACTGGCAGCTATGGAATTAGGAGTTTTCAATGACTGCGAAACAGCACGCGCGTTGGCCTTCACTTTTAAATTCACCATCGAAGAGTGCCAGGTTTTGCGCGATTTCGGCAGAAGGCAAGACCTGACCCCGCCGACCCTTTTGTTAGCCACTCTTAGCAGCCCAGAGGTTGCAGGTGGTTTTTTACTTGAGGGGCAGAAGGGAATCTGGCGCTAGGGAAGCTCTTCACGAATCGGTTCTGGCTGTGCCGTAGCGACGTCCGAACT
>JADMJR010000071.1 GCA_018780365.1 Acidovorax sp.
CGCCAACAGCCTGGGCAAGGCCACGCTCACGGCGCGCTACGGGCGCCCTGCGGCCCAAGGCAAGCAGCAGTGACCATGTGGAGTGGGGCGCTGTGATGTTTTAAGCTCGGTGGTCATCCACCCCACCGCAGGCCCACCCCATGCGCAGCACCCGCGAACGAGCCCTCTGGTCCCTTCTGGCCGCACTGCTGCTGGCCGCCGCAGCGGCCGCTTGGTGGACCGCCGACCAGTGGCTGCCCCAGGCCGGGCCCTGGACCGAGCAGGCCTGGAAAAAGATCACCCGCCCCGGGCCCGAGTCCCTACCGCCCGACAAACGCCCCGCTGCCGCGCAGGCCCGCCCCGCGCAGGCGGGGGCGTCCCAGCCCGTGGCCCCACAGCCGCGCAAGTGCGTGAAGGACGGCCGCACCACCTACACCGACCAGCCCTGCCCCAAGGGCAGCCAGGAGCTGCCGGTGGACGGTGCGCTCACGTCGCTGCCGCCCGCGCAGTAGCTGCGTGGTGGGCCGCTCTGCCTCGCATGTCGTATTTTTCCTAGCCCGCGAGGGGGCTGCGCGGATTCAATCGGTGCGTTGATTCACTACCCAAGGCCTCCCTCTTTTTCTTTTGGGGGCCGCATGCACCGATGCACAACCACACCCACCTGCGCACCTTTTTTCTTCTGCTGGCCCTTGTGGGCCTGGCCGTCCCTTGGTACTTCAACACCGTGTACTTTCTGGCGGGCGGCAGCGTGATGCCGGATGTCTTCTGGCGCGATGCCTTTGCCAATGCACTCACCACCGGCATCACCTGCGACGTGTACCTGGCTGCCGTGGCGTTCTCGGCCTGGGTGGCGGCAGACCGCAGCCTGGGCGCATGGCGCTGGGCTTACATCGCAGCCTGCTTTGGCATTGGCCTCGCGTTTGTGATGCCGCTGTACCTGGCTCAGCGCTTGCGCGGGGGCTCTGCAGGCTGATGCAGCGGATTCGGCAGCGTCTGCGCGCCGATCTGCAAGGGCCAGTGCGCGGTGAGCGGGCTGCGCGTGCCTTGCACCAGGGCCTGCAGCGGGTGGCCCGCCAGCCTGCGCACATCGCGCCCCATGTGCGACTGGTCGTAGTAGCCCAGGTCGGCCGCCAGGTCCACCACCGGGCCGCCGGGTGCGGCCAGGGCGTTGCCCAGCGTGCTGTTCAGCCGCGCAATCACCTGAAACTGCTTGGGTGCCATGCCCCAGTGCGCCACAAAGCGCCGTTCAAACTGCCGCTGGCTCAGGCCCATGCGCTGATTCGCGCCTGGGGCATCGTCGTGGGCCGCCTGCAAGAGGGCCAGGGCTTGCAGCCGCCGTGCTTCACACGGTGACGGCGGTGCGACCAGCTGCCGGACGAACTGGCACAGCACCGCGATCCGCGCGCCATCATCCTGCGCAGCATGCACGCCGTGCTCCACCTCGGTCCACCCAGGGCCCACCAGTTCTGCCAGCGGCCGCAGCGTGTTCACCAAACCGCGTGCGCTGGCAAACAGTGCCGCCGCGGCTTCAGGCTGCAGCACCAGCCCCACGGCCCGCACCGGCCCGCCGTGTTCGTACACCGTGGCCGTGGTGCTGGCGCTGATCCAGGCCGCTGGCGGCACCAGCGCTCCTTGGCAACACACCTGCCCGGCCAGCCGCACCACCAGCATGCTCGACACCATGGCCGGAAATTGCGACTGCACCAGCTCCGCAGGGGCATCGACCACCACCCCTGCCATCAACCAGGGCTGCAAATCAGAGGGCACGGGCACAAAACGCGGCATGCCCGGATTCTGCACACGGTCGCGCCCCACGCATTGCACCAGCCACCCGTGCGACATGCGCCTGCCGCACCACCCGACTATCCTTGTGGCTTCAGCATCCCTGTCCACCGCACACCTGTGCCACGCACCATGCAGCAAGAGCAAGCACCCACCCGATTTCTCCCCCTCGCAGGCGCCACCAACTTTCGGGACCTGGGCGGCTACACCGGCCAGGGCGGGCGGCCCGTGAAGTGGCGGCGCATCTTTCGCTCTGACCATCTGGCGGCCCTGACCCCCGAGGACCAGGCCCTGCTGGCCCAATTGGGCGTGGCCCGCGCGGTGGACTTTCGCGGCAAGGCCGAAAGCGCTGCCTATGCCTACGCGCTGCCCGGCATCAGCTACCACCCGCTGGCCATCGAGCCCACCGTGGTGCAGCGCGCGCTGGAGCTGCAGCGCACCGGCCGCCAGCTCACCGCGCAAGACGCCGTGGGGCTCATGCAAGACACCTACCGGGGTTTTGTGCACGACAACGCCCCGCGCTTTGCCGAGCTGTTTGGCCTGCTGCTGGCCAGCGATGCCCCCACCGTCTTCCACTGCACCGCCGGCAAAGACCGCACCGGCTTTGCAGCCGCCCTCATCCTGCTCACCCTGGGCGTGCCGCGTGACGTGGTCATGCACGACTACCTGCTCACCAACACCCTCTACCGCCGCCCCGAAGGCATGGGCAGCCACGCCCCCGAGGAAGTGCTGGCCGTGCTGTGGCGCGTGCAAGAGGAGTTTCTGGACGCCGCCCTGCACAAGGTAGACACCGAGTTCGGCGGCTTGCAGGCGTATCTGGTGGAGGTGCTGGGGGTGGATGCGGGGGCGCAGAAGGAGCTGGCGGGGCGGTATCTGCAGGCGGCGGCGTAGCCCGCCGATGTTGCTGGCGGCCCGCGCTTGCTGGGCCTACCCGGCGCTGTGTTGCACCTGCCCTGCCATGGCCCCTTGGCGCCGTACCCGCCAGTACAGCCAGCCCATGATCGACAGGTTCAGCAGATTCCACCCCATGCCGTTGATGAACGCCGCCTGGTAGCTGCCCGTCACGTCAAAAATCCAGCCCGACATCCAGCCCCCCAGCGCCATGCCGATCAGCGTGGCCATGATCACCGCGCCCACCCGGGCGCCCGCCTCTTGCGGCGCGAAATACTCGCGGATGATGATGGCGTACGCAGGCACGATGCCGCCCTGGAACAGCCCGAACATCGCCGAGATCACATACAGCGGCACCAGCCCGTCAAACGGCAGAAACAGCGCCAGCCCCACCCCCTGCAACGCCGACCCCAGCAGCAGCGTGCGCACGCCGCCAATGCGGTCGCAGATCACGCCCGACACCAGGCGGCTGACAATGCCGCACGCCAGCATCAGCGACAGCATCTCGGCCCCCCGCGCCGCGCCAAAACCCAGGTCGGTGCAATAGGCCACGATGTGCACCTGCGGCATCGCCATGGCCACGCAGCACGCCACGCCCGCCACACACAGCAGCAGCTGCGCATGCCCCGGGCGCAGACCAAACGGGCGACTGCGGTCTACGGCTGAAGGAACCAATGGAGCGGGTGCCGCAGTCGCTGTAGAAGAGGCAGCACCCGCCGCAGCGCCCACTGCCGAAGGTAACGACGCAGACGATGCAGGCACCGCCGTCGCAGCCGCCGCCACATCCATCAACACCATCGGCGCCCGCTGCCGCATGCGCAGCGCCAGCAGCAGCATGCCCGCGCCACACACCAGCCCCATCAGCACATAGGTCTGGCGCCAGCCAATGGCCTCGATGCCGTGCTGCACGATGGGCGGCCACAGCGCACCGGCGATGTAGTTGCCGCTGGCGCAAATCGCCACCGCAATGCCGCGCCGCTTGTTCCACCACAGCGCCGTGTCGGCCATCAACGGCGCAAACGTGGCCGAGCTGCCAATCAGCCCCATCAACCCATGGGCCAACCCAAATATCCAGATGCTGCCCGACAGCCCCGCCCACACAAAGCCGCCACACACCGCCACCGCCCCCAGGCACAGCACCGGCATCAGCCCATGCCGGTCGGCCATCCGCCCCGTCCACAGCCCGCCCAGCCCCAGGCACACCATCATCAGCGTGTAGGGCAGCGACGCATCCGCGCGGCCTACGCCGAACTCGGCCTGCACGGCGGGCAGCACTACAGACACCACATACATGCTGCTGTTGCCCAGCACGACCAGGCACAGGGTGGTCAGCAGGCGCCAGGCGGCTTGGGGGGAGTCGATGAGGGAGGCCGGGGCGGCGGTGGAGGTGGAAGAAGCGGGGGTGTGGGGCATGCGGGGCAATTTACTCCAAGGGGCTGAAGGCTCGGGCAGGTTGGCACTAACGTCTGCTGACTGCGGCGATGGTTGATTTAGTTCGGTATTGTTTGATAGCTACGAGCGCTTTATTGATAAGCGCTGGAGGCTAAGTTGGCTTGAATTCCGACGGATGACGTGCTTCGTGCATTCGACTTGCCATACAAGTGGTAGTTGGCCATGCTCCCACATGGCGGTCAGCCGTTGAATGCTGCCGCCTAAAATCTACGCATGCTTGCCGCCATCGCCCAGTACCCGCGCCCTATTTCACCCGCCAACGGGGGCCTGCAACGGTTGGCAGCTGAAGACAACGGGGGGGCATTCAGGTGTCCACACAGCCGCAAACCAAAAGGCGCCTTCTATGCGTGACGTGCAGTACTGGGCCAGCCTCGTGCACGAGCTATGTGCCATGTCGCATGAAGCAGGCTGGGTGGAGTTCAAGCACAACAATGCAGAACCGCAGGAAATTGGCGAATACATTTCTGCGCTGGCCAATGCGTGTGCGTTGGAGGGCAAAGCCCACGTCTACTTGTTGTGGGGTGTAGAGGACGTAACCCATGCCCTGCTTGGCACCTCGTTCGACCCTTTCAGCAAGCGTGTGGGCAATGAAGAGCTGGAGAGCTGGCTGTTGCGCCAGCTATCGCCCAAGCTGGGCTTCCAGTTCATGCCGATGGATGTAGATGGCAAAAAGCTCGTGCTGCTGCAGATTGACTGCGCAACGCGGCACCCGGTGCAGTTTGCCGGATCTGAGTTCATTCGGGTGGGCTCCTACAAAAAACGCTTGAAAGACTTCCCCGAGAAAGAACGGGCGCTTTGGCGGGCGTTGGATGCCACATCCTTTTGAGCGCTTGCCTGCCGCCGAAAAGCTGACGGGTGACGAAGTTCTGCGGCTAATGGATTACCCCAGTTACTTCGACTTGGTCGGACGGGCCTTGCCCGATGGGCACAGTGCCATTTTGGACGCGCTGGCGGCTGACCGTTTGATTGAGAGGGCGGGTGGTGGGCACTGGAATGTGCTGAATGTGGGCGCCATCTTGTTGGCCAAGCAGTTGTCTGACTTTGGTCGCCTGCAACGCAAGGCGGTGCGGGTGGTGGTTTACAAAGGCAAAGGCCGGGTGGAAACGTTGCGCGAGCAAATGGGTGCCAAAGGCTATGCAAGTGGGTTTGAAGGCTTGGTGGGCTTTATCAACAACTTGCTGCCAGTCAATGAGGTGATTGGCCGGGCTTTGCGGAAAGCGGTGCCGGTCTACCCCGAGCTGGCAATTCGGGAGTTAGTAGCCAACGCGCTGATTCACCAAGACTTGTCGGTCAGCGGCAGCGGGCCGATGGTCGAGATCTTTGACGATCGCATGGAGATCACCAACCCGGGCGTGCCGCTGGTCGATACCTCGCGCATGCTCGACAGCCCGCCCCGGTCGCGCAATGAGCGGCTGGCCTCGCTGATGCGGCGTATGGGCATTTGCGAAGAGCGTGGCAGCGGGGTGGACAAGGTGGTGTTTCAAACCGAGTTCTATCAGTTGCCATCGCCTGCTTTTGAGGTAACGGGCGACTCCACCCGCAGCACTCTGTTTGCACCGTGTGCCTTAACGAAGATGGAGCAGAGCGACCGTGTGCGGGCGGTGTACATGCATGCCTGCTTGCGTTATGTAGAGCGCGAGTTCATGACCAACACGACCTTACGCGAGCGCTTTGGCATTGACGCAAAAATCAGTGCCACCGCCTCACGGTTGATCAAAGAGGCGCTGGCGGCTGGAGTCGTCCGCTTGCAGGACCCAAATGCGCCACCCAAAACCCGGCGCTACCTGCCCCACTGGGCTTGATTATTATTTGCTGGGTGCTTGATGAATGCGGTTGATTTCATCAGTGCTCAAAGAAAAATTCATATAAATCAACGACTTGTGGTGACCGTGGTGTTTGCTGGGTACTTGATAGAACCATACGGTTGCCTGCCGCGTTCAGGCGCAAGCACAACGTGAACTGCATCTAATTTGCGAAAACTTGCTTATGAGCGACATCAAACTCTTCCGCCTTGCCAGCGGCAACGCCACCGAACTTCAAGGCAGCGCGTCTGATTTAGAAAAGCCCCTGCAAACGCTGATCGAAGCCAACCTGAAGCCCTTGCTCAACATCCGCTTTATCGCCAGCGAGCATTCCACCGGAAAGACGCACGGCGGGCGCATCGATTCGTTGGGCTTGGATGAGAACAACTGCCCCGTGATCCTCGAATACAAACGGTCGGTGGGTGAGAACGTCATCAATCAGGGCCTGTTCTATCTGGATTGGTTGCTGGACCACAAGGCCGAGTTCAAGCTGCTGGTGCTGGACAAGCTGGGCGCTATAGAAGCCGACGCCATTGATTGGAGCGCGCCACGCGTGGTGTGCGTTGCGGCGGACTTCACCAAGTACGACGGCCATGCAGTGCAGCAGATTGGCCGCAACATTGAGCTAATTCGCTACCGGCAGTTTGGGGGGACTTGTTGCTGCTGGAGTCGGTCAACGCAGGCAGCGATGCGGGTAGCAAGACCACCTCTGCCAAGCTGCTCAAAGCCACTGCCAACAAGCTGGACGCGGCTGGTAATGGGGCTCCGGCTGTGGCAGACCCCATCGGCGCCAAGGGCACTGGGCCTGATAAGTCGTTGGCCGACTTGCTGGTGACTTTGCCAGAGCCGGTGCAATTGCTGCTGGCCTCGTTGGAGGGCTACACGCTGTCGTTGGGTGACGATGTGCAGCGCAAAGAGCTGCGCTTGTATCTGGCCTTCAAACGCCTAAAGAACTTTGCCACCGTGGTGTTGCACCGAAAAAATTGCCTGCTGCTGTACCTGCACGTGGACCCTGCCATTGCCTTGCCGGTGCTGCCCAACGCGCGGGACGTGACGAACATTGGGCACTGGGGCACGGGCAACTTGGAAGTCACCCTCACTACGCAGGCCGATCTGGACGCAGCCAAGCCGTTCATCATGGTGGCGTATGAGGGGCGGGGTGCTGTGGTTAACTGATTTGCTTCTCTTTTTGTAGCTTCTGGCGCTTATTATAAAAGCGCTAGGGAAGGTCTGCACGAATCCCTTTTGACAGTGGCACTACGCTCCCTGAGCCAAGGCCCCTGTCTCCTTTTGAACGATTGGCGCGTTCAACCGCCTTCAGAGCGCTTCGCATGGCCCATTTGCCCCCAGTCTTGGGCCCTTACGCCCCCTGTACGCGCACCTGCCCCGTGCAGGCCATCAGCTTGCGCCTTGCCATCCACAAATTGCCCAACGCAAACAGCGTGACGATCTGGGCGGTGTTCTTATTGAGCCCCCGGTAGCGCACCTTCACGTACCCAAACTGCTGCTTGAGAACTCTGAAGGGGTGCTCCACCTTGGCCCGAATGCTGGCCTTGGTGCGTTCGAGGTGGTCGATCAGCGCGTCAATGGGCTTGTCCTTGTCCAAAGCCCGGCGCAATCCTGGACGCATCGCTACATGCCAACGCACGGTTGAGCTGGCGTCGGGCCGCTTATCTACCCCTTGATAGCCCGCATCGCCAAAGGCGTCCGTCTCCTGCCCGTGCAGCAGACTGTTGGCCTCGATCACATCACCGACATTGCCACTGGTGCCTCGCACCCTGTGCACCAGGCCCGAGTCCGCATCCACTGCAATGTGGGCCTTCATGCCGAAGTACCACTGGTTGCCCTTCTTGCTTTGGTGCATCTCAGGGTCGCGTTCTCCGCTTTGGTTCTTGGTTGAAGTGGGCGCAGCAATCAGCGTAGCGTCCACCACCGTGCCCGCTTTGAGTTGCAGCCCCTTGGCTTGCAGCAGCGCATTGACAGTGGCCAGGATCTGATCGGCCAGTTTGTGGCGCTCCAGCAGGTGTCTAAAGCGTAGGATGCTCGATTCGCTGGGGATGTGCTCATCCCAGTGAGACAGGCCAGCAAAATCACGAAAGGCCGGTACGTCGTGCAGTGCTTCTTCCATGGCCGGGTCACTGAGCTTGAACCACTGCTGCATGAAATGGATGCGCAGCAGGGTCTGCACTGCAAACGGCTGCTGGCCTCGGCGTCCGCGCTCAGCCGCGTAGGGCTCTATCAACGCTACCAACTCAGCCTAGGGGACCACCAGTTCCATTGCATCGAGGAACTCGCGCTTGCGTGTGCGCTTGACTGTGTTGCTCAGGCCCAGGCTGCTTTGCTTCATGTCCCTATTGTCTGGGCTTCAGGCTGGCTCCATCACATCGTTCGGGGATTCGTGCAGAGAATCCCTAGCAGCCAATTTGCTACTTACATATTGGCCACATCCGCCTCCGCCTCGGGCCACAACTGCGGGAACATGAAGCGCAGCGCATGCTGTGGCAAGCCAAACCGCACCTTGCCCTGCGGTGAATCGGACTTGAGCAAGCCGCGCTTGACCAGGGCGCCCAGTGCATCGGTGGCGCCACGGTCGCTCATGCCCAGCATGGCCTTGAAGTCGCCGCGCGGCATTTCTTCGCCACTCAAAAACAGGTAGTGCAGGCCGCGCAGGGCCTCCTGGCGCACGCCGTTTTTAAGCACGGTGGCTTCAAACACCAGGCAGGCTTCGATGCGGTTCTTGATGGCCTCGAAGTCCAGCAGGCCGGCCATGAAGCGCACCTGGTCCAGGCAGGTGTCCAGCACGTAGTCCACCCACGCGATCAGGGCCTGCTCGCTCAGGTTGCCGCGCCCGTCCAGGTCGCCACGGCGCAGGCTGTCGGCGTCGGCCAGCAGCGCGTAGTAGCGCTCAGTGCTGCGCGCAAAGCCGCGCAGGGGCGACCACAGCCCGCCGGTGTAGCCCATGGCGGTGAGCCAAGTGTGGGTGTGCAGCCGCATCACGCGCCCATTGCCATCGACAAAGGGGTGCACCCAGCCCAGCCGCTGGTGCGCGCAGGCCAACGCCACCAAAGCCGCCTCGCCCCGGCGCACGCCGCCATAAAAGGCCGCCCAGCGCTGCAAAAACAGGGGCGCGGCGGCATGCGCAGGTGCCACATGCTGGCCCACGCGCACGTCGCGCACGCGCAGTGCGCCCGGGACGATGGCTTCTTGCTCGGGCGTGAGCAGGTCGGCGGCTGGCAGGCGGGCAAACAAGGCGCGGTGGATGTCTTGCACCGCCTCTGGCGCGTACAGGCTGGCGGCGCCCTCGGGCCCGGCATAGCGCTGTTCCAGCGCCTGCTCGGCCTCGATGTGGGCAATGGCCAGGCGCTGTTTGGCGGCCAGCGCTGCGTCCTTGGAGAAGTCTTGCCGCAGGGCTTGGTCGATCTCGTGCGGGCGAGTGTGCTGGCCCTCAATGCGGTTGGTGTAGTACGAGTTCATGCTGCGCAGCAGGCTGCGCAGCTCCGGTGGCACGCGGGTGCCAGCCAGGGTGGTGGCCAGCCTGGACAGGTCATGCGCCTTGGCCAGCAGGGGCTCCATGCGGGCGTCGGCGGGTAACAGGGGCTCGAACTGGTGGGCTTCGGTATACATATCGCTAGTTTGCCAAGATTAAAATTATTGTAAATATATGATTTAAAAAGAATTTATGTCTATTTGGTCAAGGTTTTTGCCAACTATTTTGCAGTGGATGCAAATGCAACGCGGTGCCAGTACCAAGTCGGGCGGTAGCGGGTAAGTCGGGCCCCCTGCTGGTGATGGGGTGCACGCATCTCCTATTCGCCGCGTTTTGTCCGGTGAGCAGGAACCCCAAAGCGCATCTCCTGCCCGCTATGCTCCCCACCCAACCAAACACGACCCACGATAACCGCTATGCACGACATCATCTGCCCCCACTGCAACAAGGCGTTCAAGGTCGACGAAACCGGGTATGCCGACATCCTCAAGCAGGTGCGCGACGCGGATTTCAGCGCGCAGTTGCACGAGCGGCTGGAGCTGGCCGAGCAGGACAAGCGCAATGCGGTGGCGCTGGCGCAGGCCCAGGTGGCCAATGAGCTGCAGAAGTCGGCGGCCGCCAAAGACACCGAGATTCAAGCCCTGAAGGCCCAGCTGGGTGCGGGCGCGGTGGAGCGCGATCTGGCGGTGGCGCAGGCTCTGAGCGTGGTGGAAAAGCAGCGCGATGCCATGGCGAATGAGCTGGAGCGCGTGCGGCAAGCGCAGCAAACAGCGGCCCAGCTGGCAGAAGCCCGGCTGGCGCAGGAGCTGCAAGGCGTGGCCGCCAGAAAGGACGCTGAGATCCAGCAGCTCAAGTCGCAGCTGGAGGCGGGCGAGGTGGTGCGCAGGCTGGCAGTGTCCGAGGCGGTCACGGTGGTGGCCCGGGAGCGCGATGAATTCAAGAATGATCTGAACCTGGTGGTGATGAAAAAGCAGCTGGAGGAGAACGCCATCAAGGAGCAGTACGCCTTGCAGTTGCGCGACCGCGACGGCGAGATTGCGCGGCTGCGGGACATGAAGGCGCGCCTGTCGACCAAGATGGTGGGCGAGACGCTGGAGCAGCACTGCGAGACGGAGTTCAACCGCATCCGCGCCACGGCGTTTCCGCGCGCGTACTTTGAGAAGGACAACGACGCACGCAGCGGCAGCAAGGGCGACTACATCTTTCGCGACCTGGATGAGTCGGGCACCGAGATCGTCTCGATCATGTTCGAGATGAAGAACGAGAACGACGAGACCGCCACCAAGAAGCGCAACGAAGACTTCTTGAAAGAGCTGGACAAGGACCGCAACGAAAAAGGCTGCGAATACGCGGTGCTGGTGTCGCTGCTGGAGCCCGAGAGCGAGCTGTACAACACCGGCATCGTGGACACGTTCTACCGCTACCCCAAGATGTACGTGGTGCGGCCGCAGTTCTTCATCCCCATCATCACGCTGCTGCGCAACGCGTCGATGAAGTCGCTGCAGTACAAGTCAGAGCTGGCGCTGGTGAAAGCGCAGAACCTGGACATCACCAAGTTCGAGTCGCAGCTGGAGGAGTTCAAGGGCGCGTTTGGGCGCAACTGGCGCCTGGCGTCGGACGGGTTCGAGGAGGCCATCAAGCGCATTGACGAGGCCATAAAGGACCTGGAGAAAACCAAGGAAGCGCTGCACAAGTCGGCCAACAACCTGCGCCTGGCCAACGACAAGGCCGAAGACCTCACGATCAAGAAGCTGACACGCGGCAACCCGACGATGGCGGCCAAATTTGCGGACCTCAAGCAGCTGGGGATTTCGGACGGGGAATGAGGGGGAGGGCCGTGCGGTGCGCTAGAGGCCACTTTGTCTTGATAAGGCGCAGCTTGTTGCGGCGTCAGTCTCAACGGTACCCGCTGCCCCATGACTGCAGCCGCTGCTGCATCGCCGCTGCTCCCCCGGCTTCGGAACGGGTCCCTACACCCGCACCGAAGCCCCCGTCGCATAAAACTGCCCACCCGCCACGTAGTGCAGCGTGCGCAGTGCATCGGGCGCGGTGTCGAACTCCCAGTGCCCGTTGCGGAACACACGCTCGTCGGCCCAGGCGGCCACCACTTCGCCGATGAACAGGTCGTAGGTCTGCTGGTTGTGGGGCTCGGGGATCACGCGGCACAGCAGCCAGGCGGCGCAGCCTTGCACCAGCGGGGTGTCGGCGTGGCCGGGCGCGTGGAACAGATGTACGCCATGTTGCTGCAGTTTGTCGGGGTGGGTCTTGGCGCTGTCGGTGCCAATCGCCACGGTCATCGCGGCCATGGCCACGGTGGGCAGCTGCAGCGCAAATTCGCCGTTGGCCTCCACCAGCTCGCGCGTGCGGGTGGCCTTGTCGAGCACCACCGTCACCTTGGGCGGTGAAAAGTCCAGCGCACAGGCCCAGGCGGCGGCCATCACGTTGTGCTGGCCTGCGTGCGCGGCCGACACCAGCACCGTGGGGCCGTGGTTGAGCAGGCGGTAGGCCTTGTCGAGCGGGACGGGGATGAAATATGCGGGGGGTGTGGGCAGCGGCATGGCAGGCGGTGTGGGTAGCGGAGCAGTCGGCAGTGGATGCTCTGCATTTAATAGCTGATCGCGATGGATGGATAAGCGCTGGAGGCCAATTTTGCTTGAATTTTTGATGGCATGCCTGCTAGCTCCGACAGGCCGTTCGCCCCTGGGTTCGCCAAAGGGTTGAAGGGCTGTTCGCAGGAAGCGCCCTGGCTTCGACGGGCTCAGCCCGAACGGATAGCGACCTATGAGGCACGCGGCAGCGCGGTGTGGCGCGGCGAGGCGCGGAGGCCAAACGACCAAGGCCCGGCCCGGGCTACCTACCAGCAAGTAACATTCTTCCCGCCCACAACCCGCCCCACCGGGGCTTCAACGGAGACAAGAAATATGTTCAGTCATGTGATGGTCGGTGTGAACGACCTGGAGGTGTCGAAGAAGTTTTACGACGCGCTGCTTGGCACCATCGGTGTACCCCCGGGCGTTGCCAACAAGAACCGCTATTTCTACCGGGGCCCCACTGGCACGTTCTGCATCAGCACGCCCATCAATGGCGAGGCGGCCACCTTTGCCAATGGCGGCACCATCGGTTTTGCCATGCAGTCGCCCGAGCAGGCCGATGCGTTCCACGCGGCGGGCGTGGCCCACGGCGGCACCACCTGCGAAGACCCCCCGGGCTACCGTGAAGGCCCGTCGGGTCCGCTGTACCTGGCGTATCTGCGCGACCCGGATGGCAACAAGATTTGCGCGCTGCACCGCCCGCCCAAGCCCGCTGTGGCGTAGAGCGACTCACAAAACTCTTCTGGCGTCGTTGCTGCGTCTTGTCGTACTGGCCGTACTGCCTGCGACGCAGCGCCTAGCCAGAACCGCTTCGCTGAGTTTTGTGAGCCGCTCTTGGGCTCCGCCTCGTTCCCTTCTTTAAGCCGCCGTGTGGGCCTGTGGCCGCCGCACGGCGCGCACCTTGCCGCTGCCGCCACCACCGCAGTAAAACAGCCCGGCTCCGTCGGACTCGAGCCCGCTCACGCCCACGCCGGGCGGCAGATCCAGCTGCTGCAGCACGGCGCCGCTCGTGGGGTCGATGTGGCGCAGTGTGCTTTCGTCGCCCTCCCAGGTGCCGTGCCATAGCTCACCGTCCACCCAGGTCACGCCCGTGACGAAGCGGTTGGATTCGATGGTGCGGCGGATGGCACCCGTGGCGGGGTCGATCTGGTGGATCTTGCGGTCGCGGTACTGGCCCACCCACAGGCTGCCTTCGGCCCAGGTCAGACCTGAATCGTTGCCGCCGCCCGGCGCGGGAATCGTGGCCACCACCTGGCCCGTGGCGGGGTCGATCTTGTCGATGCGCGACTCGGCAATCTGGTAGAGGTGGGTTCCGTCAAACGCCGTGCCTGCGTCGCAGGTCACGTCCAGCGTGCAGGTGGTGGCGCCGCTGGTGGGGTCGAAACCCACCAGCTGTTCGCCCGTGGCGGCCCACACGCGCTGGCCGTCGTGGGTCACGCCGTGGATGGCGCTGGCGCCCGCAAAGGGGCCGTATTCGCGCACGACCTCGGCGGGTTGGCGCGAGGCAATCGGCACGTGTGTGCGAGACGGCGGGGTGTCGGCGATGTCGCTGCTGCAGGCGGTGTCGCGGGCGGGGGCGTTGGTGGCGGTGGTCATCTGTGGCTCCTGGTGGGGTGCCCGGTGCACGGCGGAGGGGGTGTGCGTTGGGCGGTGAAGTCACTTTATTGAATCGGCTGCGCGGTGGGGAGTAACAAGATCGTCGTGAATCCCACCAGCGGCGCGGCCAGCCAGCGGCGGGCTCGCGCCTGGCCGATGGCGCGCACGCGGCCGCTGCCTTCCAGATCGGCCAGCGCGCGCTGCACGGTGCGCTGGCTGTCGCCCAGGGCCAGCGCCAGGGCCGATGTGGACCAGGCCGCTCCGTCAGACAGCAAGGCCACCAGCGCGCCCTGCTCGCCATCCACGGGCGGGGCCAGCACGGCCACATCGCGCCCGCCGTGGGGCTGCAGCACAAAGCCGCGTGGTGTGGCCTCCACCCCGGCCAGCGGTGCGATCAGGGCGCGCAGGCGGCCGATTTCCACCCGCAGCCGGGCGCGGTGGGTTTCATCGGGGTGGCGGGTGCGGAACACGTCGGCAATCAAGGCTTCGCGGTCCACGCAGCCCGGCCAGGCCGTGGCCAGCGCACGCACCAGCGCAAACGGCACGGGGCGGCGCGCCAGCGGGTGCCACACGTCGCCCGCGCGCACGCCATGGCGGCAGGCGTCCACCACCAGCGTGGGGGATGCCAGCAGCGCCGCCACGTCCTCCAGCCGCAGCATCTGCTCGGCGCCTTGGGCCAGGCGGCGGGCTGCTGGCTGGTGGAGCAGCCTGTGGGCGTGGGCCACCTCCGCCCCCAGGGCGGGCACGCCCGATTGGCCCGCCGCCTCGTGTGCGCGCTGCAGGGCCGCGCGTGCCGCGCCGATGTGCAGCGAACGCAGGGCCAGCTCTGCGGCGGCAAGTTCGGCCACTGCGGCCAGGGATGCGGGCAGGCGGGCTGCCGCGCCGGTGGCTTGGGCACTTAGCAGCGCGCTCTCCAGCGCAGCCGATGCTTCGTCCAGCCTGCCCAGCAAGATCAGCTTGCGCGCCGCCACCAGCCGCGCCTGCAGTGCGTTGGCCATGTCACCGTGGGCCTGCAGGATGGCGGCGGCAGTCATCAGCGCGTGTGTTTGTCCGCCCAGGTCGCGCAGGGCCAGGGCCACCTCGGCCTCGGCCACGACGCAGCGCGCGCGGGCCACGGGCTCGTGCGCACCAAAGCCGCGTGCAGCGCGGCGCAGCAGTTCGCGGGCGCGTGGGTGCTCGCCCAGCTGGGCCATGGCAATGCCACGCAGGGCCAGGGCCGGTGGGTCGTCGCGCAGGGCCACCCGCTGCAGGGCGGCAAGGGCATCGCCTGCAGCCAGCGCGCGGGCTGCGGCGGAGATCAGCGAATCCATGGCCACAGACTACACCGACATCGGCCAGGGCCACCGGGTGGGCGATACTCCCCGCCATGAACAGGTGCCCGGCGCCCGCCCCTGCCGGGCGGGCCGTGGCGGAAGGACCCAGCAGTGAAACCAGTGAGCGGCAGCGCGGACGCAGCCATCTTTGACGAGGCGTACTACCAGCGCTTTTACTTCGACAAGAAGACCAGCGTGGTGGACCCGGCGCACACCCAGCGGCTGGGTGCGTTTGTGTGCAGCTACCTGCAGTACCTGCGCGTGCCCGTGCGGCGTGTGCTGGATGTGGGTTGCGGCATTGGCCTGTGGCGCGATGTGATCGCGCGGCATTTTCCGCAGGCGCAGTTCCACGGCGTGGAGTTCAGCGAATACCTGTGTGAGCGGTTTGGGTGGGAGCGCGGCTCGGTGGTGGACTACAAGGCCCGCACACCGTATGACCTGGTGATCTGCCAGGGCGTGCTGCCCTACCTGAGCGAGGCCGACGTGCAAAAGGCCATGTGCAACCTGGCGCGCCTGAGCCGGGGCGCGCTGTACGTGGAGGCCGTGGCGCGAGAGGACTGGGAGCAGGACGTGGTGGACGAACAGGTGACCGACCCGCGCATGTTCCGCCACCCCGCGCAGCTGTACCGCCGCACGCTGGGCGAGGGCTTTACCGAGCTGGGGGGCGGCGTGTGGCTGAGCCCGCAGGCCGAGCTGCCGCTGTTTGCGCTGGAACGTGCGGGCGGCCGGTGACGCAGCCCGTGGACCCCTCGGCGACTGGGGTGGCCACCCCCGCCACACCGCACGCTGTTTCGCGCCTGCGCACTGAGCGCCTGGCCCGCAGCGCCAAGCCCTTTCTGGCCCGGGGCGGTCCCAAGGGCGAGCGCTGCGCGGGCTGTCGCCTGGTGCCCAGCCACTGCATCTGCGCGCTGCGCCCCGTGCTGCCCACGCGCGCGGGCATGTGCCTGCTGATGGCCGACATCGAGCCGCTCAAGCCCAGCAACACCGGCTGGCTGATCGCCGACGTGGTGGCCGACACCTATGCCTTCGGCTGGGCGCGCACCGAGGTCCACCCCGACCTGCTGGCGCTGCTGGCCGACCCGCAGTGGCAGCCGTATGTGGTGTTCCCCGGCGAGTTCGTGGCGCCCGAGCGGGTGGTCACGCAGGTGGCGGTGCCCCGAGCCGGGGTCGAACCAGAACCATCGAAGCGCCCGCTGTTTGTGCTGCTCGACGCCACCTGGCCCGAGGCGCGCAAGATGTTCCGCAAAAGCCCTTACCTGGACCGCTTTCCGGTTCTGAGTCTGCAGCCCGAGCAGCTCTCGCGCTACTACCTGCGCCGCTCCACACGCACGGACCACTTTTGCACCTCCGAGGTGGGCGCGCTGTGCCTTGCGCTGGCGGGCGAGCTGCAGGCCGCGCAGACGCTGGAGGCGTATCTGGACGTGTTCACCCACCACTACCTGCAGGCGAAGCACCAGCTGCTGCCCGACTGGGCCGGCGAGGCACACCAGGCGCTGCGCAACGCATCCATAGGCGGGGCCGGGTAAGGCAGCCCGCAGGGCTTGCATGACCTGTTGCGAAAAAGGCATCGCGCCGTTAGCGCATGGTTACAGCTGCGGGGCCCGGCACGCTGCACAATCCGCGGCGCTCCAGCCGCCCATGGCGGCGCGGGCCACTTGCGAGGGAGGAGCAAGGGCCCGCATTTCTGGAGCCCATCTCTTTAAGGAACTATGAAAAAACACACGCTGGTGATCGCATCCCTGAGCCTTGTCGCCGGATCTTTGGCCCACGCGGGCAAGGCCGAGCGCGACTTTTTTGCCGCCGAGGTGACCCCGGCCCTGAAGGCTGCCGCCGGCACCCTCAAGCAGTCGTGCGGCTGCGATGTGAAGATGGATGTGAAGCAGGACAGCTTTCAGACCGTGGACCACCTGCGCCAGGTGCGCTACGCGGCCGGCACCATCGTCGACAACGCGCCGCGCTACTGCAACGATACCCCTTCCAAGGCCGCAGTGTGCAAGCTCAAGACGCTGGAATTTGCCCGCACGGGCACCACCGCTTTCAAGTTTGCCGCAGGCAAGGGTGCGATCACCCTGGACGAAAGCTCCTACCCCAGCTGGGACATGCTGGCCGCCGAGCTGGACAAATAAGAAGACCCGTTCGGTCACCACGGCCCTGCCAACGCCCCGGCACCACTTCGCGGGGTGCGGGGCGTTCGTGCGTGGGGGCACCGTCAGGCGGCTGAACCGGCATGCGGCAGCCGTGAACGAATCGCCGTTCTAGCGTGGGGTGGTGCCCGCTGCCGCGCGGCTCTGCACGGCCTTGGCGATGCCGCCCGGCTCCAGATACTGGCTGCAGGACTGGTACAGCGCAAACTTCCTCTCTGCCGACGTCCCGACCAGCTCGGCCGACACCTCGGGTGCCGACTTCTTGAGCGCGTCCAGGTGGAAGTCGCCCTCGCCCGGGTGCAGCTCCACCGCTGCTTCCATCACTGCGGCCGCAGCGGCGCGCATGCCTTCCTGCCGTGGTTTTGCGACGCTGAGCGAAAGGCCGTTGAACACGTTGGCGCAGCGGATGAGGTCGGTGGCCACCGCCTTGCGTGCCTCGCTCTGCGCGGGCGTCCCCATGCCGTACGTGCCGTCCAGGTAGGCCCACACGTCCAGGGGCGGGGTGCCGGGCGCGCAGGCGCCCTGGTAGGTGCCAGAAAAAGCATTCTTCATCACCTGCTGTCCGGCAGAGGTCTTCATGCCGCTGTCGATGATGAGCTGCTCGCCGTCGGCATGCACGGTGAACTGGTACAGGTGCGCTGCGGTGGCACCTGCGCTCGCGCCCGGGGCTTTGGCGATGCAACTGGCTTTCCAGGTCTCGTGGCCGGGCAGGGGGCGGGTGGACTCGCTGACCGTGCAGTCCATCCCGCGCTGCTGCATGGACTGTTTCCAGGCGGTGGCTGTCAGGCTGGCCATGTGCTGCGAGGTCACGCACACCGCCGCCGTGCCGCCGAGCGAGTCTGCATAGGCACCCTGGCGGAACCCGGCAGCCGCCGTTGGCTGCGCAGCCAGGGCGCACGAGACCAGCAGGCCCGCCAACGAAGCGGCGCGCCGGGCAGGGGCTGGGTGCGCAGTGGGAAAGGGCATGGGGGAAGTCTCCTGGGTTTTCGCGGCGCGAAGGCGGGCGATGGGTGTTTGGGGGGACGCAGCAGCGGTCCGTGAAGTGCTGCGGTCTGTACGGCAGGCGGATGGCCGTGTGAAAGGGGCCGGGCCCAGGTGCAACAGGCATCCGTGGGTCGTGTCGGATTGTCGTTCAGAGCCTCGGCGGCCTTGGTCTCGCTGGCGGCCGCCGAAAGCCCTGCAACGGCCTCAGAGCCTGTTCAAAGTCTTTTTGGAGTCGCACAAGTACCTTGCCGGGATGGGATGCAAGGCGCGGGGTGCAGTGGATAGCCCCGCTATCCACAAGCGCCGCAACGCCGCAGACCGCCCGGCAAGGCACTTGCCCGCAGGGTTGGAGTGAAATCGGGCGATTGGAAGCCTCGGCTGCTTGCATGGGCACGAGCCCATGCGGCACATCCGAAGCTTCCACTCATCCCGATTGCACTCCAATGCGATCTCCAAAAAGACTTTGAACAGGCTCTTACAGCGACAATGGACGGTTCCCCTCTACCGCACAGCCCCGATGAAAGCTCCCCTCCGCCTGCAGTCCCTCATCGAGGAAGGCCTGATCGACACCGTGGTCCGGCAACTCATGAGTGGCAAGGAGGCCATGGTCTTTGTGGTGCGCTGTGGTGACGACACGCGCTGCGCCAAGATCTACAAAGAGGCCAACAACCGCAGCTTTCGGCAGGCGGTGGATTACACCGAGAACCGCAAGGTCAAGAACTCTCGCTCGGCCCGCGCCATGGCCAAGGGCAGCAAGTTTGGCCGGCAAGAACAAGAGGCCGCGTGGCAAAGCGCCGAGGTCGATGCGCTCTACCGCCTGGCCGCTGCGGGCGTGCGCGTGCCGCAGCCCTACAACTTTCACGACGGCGTGCTGCTCATGGAGCTGGTGACCGACGCCCACGGCGACGCCGCCCCGCGCCTGAACGATGTGCGCTTCACGCCCGAAGACGCGCGCACCCACCACGCCACGCTGGTGGCCGAGGTGGTGCGCATGC
>JADMJR010000357.1 GCA_018780365.1 Acidovorax sp.
CCCACGACCCTTGGCTTCGGAGGCCAATACTCTATCCACTGAGCTACAGCCGCAGGACTGTACCGGTACAGCCTTGGATTATCGCACGCGACGACGGAGCCCGAACAAAAAGAACCCACAGACGACACCACACCAACCGCCCAACGACCCGCTACCCAACCGCACCACACACACCACCCCCCCCCACTACCAGCGGCAAGGACAACCCCAATCCCTGCAGGAACGCATCCGTCCCCACACGCCCAACCTTCTCCAGATCAAAAGCCCCCTCACCAAGAATCCAGTTGCGTATCAATCCATCAAACAAGGCATGCAACCCCACGGCCGCCTCCATGGGCGTCATCGGCAAGGCAATCCGCTGGGCCTGGGCCGCCAACTCAAAGTCACGCGCCAACTGCCGCGTAAAGCCCTCCGAGGCCGCCACATGCCGATCACGCACCCCGATGAGCTCGCCCACGTACTCGACCTTGTAGAGCGCGATCTCAAAGACCTTGCGGGTCCGCTGATCGGATGCCACGCCATGCAGCACCAACGCCAGCACCGCGCGCAGCCGCTCCACCGGGTCCGGGCAGGTGCTGCACTCCAGCTCCCCAAACCCCCGCTCCAGCGGCAGCGTCACCCGGTCCATCATGGCACCGAAGAGATCCACCTTGTCTTTGAAGTGCCAGTAAATCGCCCCCCTGGTGGCACCCGCCGCCAGGGCAATGTCACTCAGAGAGGCCCGCGACACGCCCTTCTCACAAAAGACCCGCTCTGCAGCATCAATCAGGCCACTGCGCGTGGCAATTGCATCTTCTTTGGTTCGACGCGCCATAACTATGTGTCTCCTCGCTTCCAGCACCAAGCCATCCGACAGTCACAATTATACATTCATGTTTGTATGTATAATCGCACACTTGTTTTGTCGGGCTCTTGCCTGGGACTGCCTTTGGCGGGCTCCCCATCCCCTACAACCCCATTTCTTGACGCCAATCAGAAGGACTCTCATGCCCAAACTGCGTGACCCATCCGTCATCCCCCCTTTTCTTCACACCACCAACTACCGCAAAGCACTCGCGCTGGTGGCAGCCAGCGCGGCCGCCATGCTTCTGGCTGCTTGTGGCAAGACCGACGGTCAAGCTACCGCCGGCGGGCAGAAAATGCCCCCTGTCGAAGTGGGCGTGGTCACCGCGACCCCCGGCGACGTCGGGCTGATCACAGAACTGCCCGGCCGCGTCGAAGCCTCCCGCGTGGCCCAGGTTCGCGCCCGTGCGGCGGGCATCCTGCAGCAGCGCCTCTTCAAGGAGGGCAGTGATGTGAAGGCGGGACAACCGCTTTTTCGCATCGACCCGGCGCCCTACGCAGCGGCCGCAGAAAGTGCACGTGCCAGCCTGGCCAAGGCACAGGCCAACCTCGCGCAGGCCAGCGCACAGGTGGAGCGCTACCGCCCGCTGGTGAGCGCCAATGCCATCAGCAAGCAGGACTTCGTCAACGCAGAAGCCGCCGAAAAACAGGCGCAAGCCGATGTCGCTGCCGCCAAGGCAGCCGTGCGCACGGCCGACATCAACCTCGGCTATGCCCACGTGACCGCCCCCATATCCGGCCGCATTGGCCGGGCACTGGTGACCGAAGGCGCCCTCGTTGGGCAGGGCGAGGCCACGGCGCTGGCCGTTGTGCAGCAAATCGACCCGGTGTACGTGAACTTCACCCAGTCGGCCAGCGACGTGTTCCAGCTGCGCCGCGCCATGGACAGCGGCCAGTTCAAGCGCGCCAGCAGCGCAGAGGCCGCCAGCGTCAAGCTCATGCTGGGTGACGGGTCGGAATACGCCCAGCCGGGCAAACTGCTGTTCACCGATCTGTCGGTTGACGCCACCACCGGCCAGGTCATGCTGCGCGCCGAAGTGCCCAACCCCAAGGGAGAGCTGCTGCCCGGCCTGTACCTGCGTGTGCGCATCGAGCAGGCGCAGGCCAGCAACGCCATCACCCTGCCCCAGCAGGCCGTCACCCGCACCCAGCAGGGCGACACGGTCAGTGTGGTGGGCGACGACGGCAAGGTGGCCTCCCGCTCCATCAAGGTCAGCGCGGCACAGAACAACCGCTGGGTCGTTCTAGACGGCCTCAAGGCCGGCGAGAAGGTGATGGTCGACGGCTTCCAGAAGCTGCAGATGCTGCCACCCGGAACACCGGTCAAGCCGGTCCCATGGCAGGCCCCCGGAACAGCAGCACCGGCGTCGCCTGCGGCCCCCGCGTCAGCACCTGCCTCGGCAGCCAAGCCGTAAGGGGCACCCCAACATGGCCAAATTTTTTATCGACCGCCCCATCTTTGCATGGGTGATCGCCCTGTTCATCATGGTGATGGGCGGCGTGGCGATCACGCAGCTGCCCATCGCGCAGTACCCGCCGGTGGCCCCGCCCGCCATCGTCATCAACGCCGCCTACCCCGGGGCCTCCGCGCAGACGCTGGAGGACAGCGTGTTGTCCGTCATCGAGCGCGAGATGAACGGCTCGCCCGGGCTGATTTACATGGAGTCGGTCGCGCAAGCCGATGGCTCGGGCAGCATCACCCTGAGCTTCCAGCCCGGCACCAATGCCGACCTGGCGCAGGTGGACGTGCAAAACCGGCTCTCGCGCGCAACGCCACGCTTGCCCTCCGCTGTGACACAGCAGGGTGTGCGCGTGGACAAGTCGCGCTCCAACTTCCTGCTGTTCACCATGCTGTCGTCCACCAATCCAGCAACCGATACGGTGGCCCTGGGCGACTACGCCTCGCGCAACATCGTGCCCGAGCTGCAGCGCTTGCAGGGCATCGGCCAGGCGCAGCTGTTTGGCACCGAGCGCGCCATGCGCATCTGGATCGACCCGGCCAAGATGGTGAGCTTCAACCTCTCGGCCGCCGAGATCACCGCCGCCATCCGTGCCCAGAACGCGCAGGTGGCCAGCGGCACGATCGGCGACCTGCCCAACATTGCGGGCCAGGGGATTGCCGCCACCGTCGTGGTCAACGGCCAGCTCAGCAGCGTGGAGCAGTTCGGCAACATCGTGCTGCGCGCCAACACCGACGGTTCCACCGTGCGCATCAAGGATGTGGCGCGCGTGGAGCTGGGCGGCCAGGCCTATGCCACGGCCGCGCGCCTGAACGGCAAGCCTGCCGTTGGCATTGGCGTCCAGCTGTCACCCAGCGGCAATGCGCTCGAAGCCGCCAAGGCTGTGCGCGCCAAGATGGATGAACTCTCGCGCTACTTCCCCGAAGGCATGGGCTGGAGCATCCCCTACGACAGCTCGCGTTTTGTGGACATCTCCATCAAGCAGGTCGCGCAGACCCTGTTCGAGGCTGTGGCCCTCGTGTTCCTGGTGATGTTTTTGTTCCTGCAGAACTGGCGCTACACCATCATCCCCACCATCGTGGTGCCCATTGCCCTGCTGGGCACGTTCGCCACCCTGCTGGCGCTGGGTTTCTCGATCAACGTGCTGACCATGTTCGGCATGGTACTGGTGATCGGCATCGTGGTGGACGACGCCATCGTGGTGGTGGAGAACGTCGAGCGCATCATGAGCGAGGAAGGTCTGTCTCCGCTGGAGGCCACGCGCAAGGCCATGCGGCAGATCTCGGGCGCCATCATCGGCGTGACCGTGGTGCTGATCTCGGTGTTCGTGC
>JADMJR010000100.1 GCA_018780365.1 Acidovorax sp.
CGATGGGTTGAACTGTACGCCGATGGTGTTCACGGAAAAACCACCGGGTCGCGAATTAACTGTTCCAGTATTGGAAACAATCCAGGTGCTTGTTTCCTGTGCAGCCCCTGCGGGCGGCTGGGGGTCGCAAGCGATGGGCGCGAGGGCCAGGAAAGTGGGCGGTGGATCCTTTCGAAGTGCGTTGGACATGGGCTGTATCGTGCCCAGCCCGCAGCTTTGCGTCGTCTCGTCACCGTTTCGGTTCTTTTCAGTTTGTTTCGCGTTCCGCCGAATGCAACAGTGGCGAAACATATGCATCGCTGTCGCTACACAGGGGCAAAAAGCATGGCAAATCGGGCTTGCGCGGGTTGCGCGCGCGGGGCTTATGGGCTGAAATAACTCTCAGCCTGTTTCTGTTGTCACGAGGGAGGTTCCAATGACCGTAGTCGCCAAGATTCTTCAATCCAAACCCGATGCCACCGTCCACACCATTGCGCCCACCGCCTTGGTGTTTGATGCGCTCAAGCTCATGGCCGACAAGGGCATTGGGGCCCTGCTGGTGACCGAGGGTGAGGCCATCGCGGGCATCTTCACGGAGCGGGATTACGCCCGCAAGATCGCCCTCATGGGGCGCACCTCGTCCGTCACGCAGGTGCGGGATGTGATGACCTCTGCCGTCCGTTTTGTGCGGCCCGACCAGACGAGCGAGCAGTGCATGCAGATCATGAGCACGGGCCGCCTGCGCCACCTGCCCGTGGTCGATGGCGGCAAGCTCGTGGGCATGATCTCTATTGGCGATCTGGTCAAGGACATCATCTCCGAGCAGAAATTCATCATCGAGCAGCTGGAGCACTACATCACCGGAACGCATTAAGGGGGCAACCCCCTGAGGCGCTGTGCGCCTTCCCCCTTCTCTCGAATGGCTGCGCCATTCGGGAAGGGGGACGCACCCAGCGCGGCGGGGTGGCCCTTGCGCGGGTGCACTGGTCTGGGGTTGCGCGCGTGCTACGGCCCTGCGCCGAGGACACAAGAGAGAAAGGGCCCTGACCGATCTGGTCAGAGCCCTTTTGCTTTGCCGTGTTGTCGGGCCTGGAGCCCGGCCGCTCAGGCGGCTTTTTCCACGTGCCCCTGGCGGGTATAGAGGAAGTCAATCACCGCCTTGCGGTAATGCACATAGCGCGGGTCTTCGGCCAGCTCCACGCGCTTGCGCGGGCGGGGCAGGTCCACGTGCAGTACTTCGCCAATCGTGGCGGCGGGGCCGTTGGTCATCATCACGATCTTGTCGGACAGCAGCACGGCCTCGTCCACGTCGTGGGTCACCATGACCACGGTGCTCTGGGTGCGCGCCACAATCTCCAGCAACTCGTCCTGCAGCTTGGCGCGGGTCAGGGCGTCCAGGGCGCCAAAGGGCTCGTCCATCAGCAACACCTGAGGTTCCATGGAGAGGGCCCGGGCAATGCCCACGCGCTGCTTCATGCCGCCCGAGATCTCGCCGGGGCGCTTCTGGCCTGCCGGCGTGAGGCCCACCAGTGCCAGCGCGGCGTCGGTGCGGGCCTTGAGCTGGGCCTTGGTTTCCTTGGCGCCAAACACGCGCTCCACGGCCAGGTAGATGTTGTCAAAGCAGGTCAGCCAGGGCAGCAGCGAGTGGTTCTGGAACACCACGGCGCGCTCTGGCCCGGGGCCCCGGATCTCCTTGTTGGCGCACAGCAGTGCACCGTTGGTGGGCGTGGTCAGCCCGGCGATCAGGTTCAAGAGCGTGGACTTGCCGCAGCCCGAGTGGCCGATCAGTGCCACGAATTCGCCCTTGGCAATGGTCAGGTTGATGTCGCGCAGTGCCGGGAACAGGCCCTTGGCCGTCTTGAAGGTCTGCTCGACGCCATGGACTTCGATGAACTTGGTAGTGAGAGATGCATGCATGAGGAACTCCTGGTTTTTCCGAGGACCACCATGGAGTCGGCTTTGCCGGGCCACTGGTGGTGCCCCCTTGAGGGGGTGACGCGCCGCAGGCGCGGCTCAGGGGTGGGTCAAGTTTTGACCTCTTCAAACGTAAATGCGGTGGCCAGCTTGATGAGTGCAAACTCCAGCACCAGCCCGACGATGCCGATCACGAAGATCGCGATGATGATGTTCTTGACGTTGAGGTTGTTCCACTCGTCCCACACCCAGAAGCCGATGCCCACGCCGCCGGTCAGCATCTCGGCAGCTACGATCACCAGCCATGCGGTGCCCACGGCCAGGCGCACGCCGGTCAGCATGTAGGGCAGCACGGCGGGGAAGAGGATCTTGGTGGCGATCTTCCATTCGCTCAGGTTCAGCACGCGGGCCACGTTCATGTAGTCCTGCGGCACGCGCTGCACACCCACGGCGGTGTTGATGATCATGGGCCAGATGGAGCAGATGAAGATGGTCCAGATGGCGGCCGGGTTGGCGCCCTTGAAAACCAGCAGGCCAATGGGCAGCCAGGCCAGCGGCGACACCGGCCGCAGCAGGCTGATGAGCGGGTTGAACATGCGCGACAGGAAGTTGAAGCGCCCGATCACGAAGCCGGCCGGAATGCCCACCAGCGCCGCCATGCCAAAGCCCACGGCCACGCGCTCCAGCGACATCAACACGTTCCAGCCCACGCCCTGGTCGTTGGGGCCGTTGCGGTAGAACGGGTTGCTGAAAATGTCCAGCGCCTGCTTCCAGGTTTCGATGGGACCGGGAATGCTGTTGTCCGTGGTGGTTGAGACCACGGCCCACAGTCCCACCAGCAAGCCCAGGCCACACAGTGGCGGCAGCACCGCCATCCAGAAGCTGCGCGACAGCGCCGCCCAGTCCCGGCCAGCCGGGGCTGCCGCTGGCGCGGGGCTTGTGGTGGTTGCAGATTTTGGCTGTTTTTGGCTTCTTGCGCCTGCTGGTAAAGCGTTGCTAGCTACATTGTTCATAGCATTCTGTGCAGCCCCGGGGGCTGCATCCAGTGGGGAGTGAAAGACGGCACTGACCATGGTGTTCTCCTGTGAGGGGTCCGGGTGTGCGGGGCAGGGTGATCAGGCTTTGATCTTGAAGCTGTCGGCGTACTTGGCGGGGTCTTTGCCGTCCCACACCACGCCGTCCACCAGCTTGTGGGTGCGCATCTCGCTCTTGGGCAGCGGCGTCTTGGAGGCGGCTGCGGCCTGCTTGTAGACGTCGATGCGGTTCACGGCCTTGGCCACACCCAGGTAGTCGGGGTGGTCCTTCATCAGGCCCCAGCGCTTGTGCTGCGTGAGGAACCACATGCCATCCGTGAGGTAGGGGAAGTTCACCGAGCCTTCGTTGAAGAACTTCATGTGGTTGGGGTCGTCCCAGGTCTTGCCCATGCCGTCCTGGTAGCGGCCCAGGATGCGCTGGTTGATGGCGTCCACGCCGGTGTTCACATAGGCCTTGCCGGCAATGGTCTCGGCCATCTTGTTCTTGTTGGCCAGGCCGTCGTCGATCCACTTGCTGGCCTCCAGGATGGCGGCGGTCACGGCGCGGGCCGTGTTGGGGTACTTCTGCACAAATTCGGACGTGGTGCCCAGCACCTTTTCGGGGTGGTCCTTCCAGATGTCCTGGGTGGTGGTGGCTGTGACCCCGATGCCGTCCATGATGGCGCGGTGGTTCCAGGGCTCGCCCACGCAGAAGCCGT
>JADMJR010000074.1 GCA_018780365.1 Acidovorax sp.
TCGCCTGGTCGCTAGCGTCTGGGATGTGTGCTGTCGCCGGAGCCCGGGCGCACGGGGCTCATGCTCCGGCGGTCGGGAATCGTGGCGATCAACTTGTCGTAGGTACGCATGGGTTGAGAAGTGATTGGTGTGAAAGCAAAAAACCCCGGAGGAGAAGCCTGCCGGGGTTTGGAGGTCCGGAAGGCGCACAGCCCTCCGACACGCGATCGAGGGGCGCAACTAGGTGGCGAACGATGCCTTGATCACGTTGGTGAGGATTTTCATAAGAGCGAATTATCCCCCTCGCGCAGAAAGCTTGCAAGCGACCCGACCGTGCTTGCTGACCCAAGGCTGATCTGAGTCACTCGCTGTTAAGGCGTTGAACGTCGGCTGCGGTCGATACATGCCACTCGACCATCAGCCCTTCGTGACCAGACACCAGGTTAGCCATAGGTGCGGTTCGGCTACGAATGACCGCCTAACGATATTTAGACCTGGTGCTTTTGACTCCCTGCAGTTTTTGGCAGTTGCAGATCGATGAGTAGGAAACTGACCGTTGTGTGGTACCTGGCCACGGCGAATGTTAGATACCTTGACCAAGCGCCCTTGACTGGCAGACCGCCGAATATGTGGCTTCTACCGAGTGCTCTTGCCGACTCGTTCGTGCACCATGGCGCGCTATCGGAAATCGCATTCATAGCCTTTGAACCTCCCCAGCATGATTGACAAGATTGCTCACTCCGTTGCCGAGACAATGGCTTGCATTCAGGACGGTGCCGCTGTCCTCATTGGCGGTTTCGGCACGGCCGGCATTCCCGGTGAACTGATCGAGGGGCTCATTGCCCAGGGCGCCAAGGGCCTCACGGTGGTCAACAACAACAACGCCGGCAACGCTGACCAGGGCCTGGCCGCGCTGCTCAAGGCCGGCCAGGTGCGCAAGATCATCTGCAGCTTTCCGCGCCAGGTCGACAGCTACGTGTTCGACGAGCTCTACCGCAGTGGCAAGCTCGAACTCGAACTCGTGCCCCAGGGCAACCTGGCCGAGCGGCTGCGCGCGGCCGGCGCGGGCATCGGCGCCTTCTTCTGCCCCACAGCCACGGCACCGAGCTGGCGTGCAACGCAGATGGGTCCAGCAAGGAGACGCGCGAGATCCACGGCAAACACTATGTGCTCGAACACCTGTCGCCCATCATCGATTGCTTCGAAGGCATGGTCGTCAGCTGGACCATTGGCACCAGTCCGGACGCAGAGCTAGCCAACAAGATGCGGGATGCTGCCATCGAGACGGTGGCAGAAACCGCTGACCGGCCTGTGGTTCACTCCGATCGTGGTGGTCACTACCGCTGGCCAGGCTGGCTATCAAGAATGAGCGACGCGAGCCTCACTCGCTCGATGTCTCGAAAGGCATGCTCATCTGACAACGCAGCCTGGGAGGGCTTCTTCGGTAGGCTGAAGAACGAGCGGTTCTATCTTCGGGACTAGAAGAGCACCACCGTTGATTAATTCATCGGAGTAGTTGATTCTCACATCCGCTGGTACGACGAGAACCGGATCAAGATCTCGCTTGGCTCTCTCGGTCCCATCGAATGCAGGGAGAGTCTCGAACTCGCGGCATAAAACCAGTCCAAGTTTTTATCCGCCCCCCTTGGTGGTCAAGATTGGGTCAGCCCTACCAACGCTAGGGTGAACCCAATTGCATCAACGCGCTTTGGAGGGCTTTTCCGAACCTCGGGTCCATCACGGCCCCCACGTTGTAGCGTGACCATGGCGAGGTCGCTGATGCGTCGACGCTGAAAATCCTGCCCGGAGCCAATCGGATGTTATGTGGCAGCAGCGAGTCTGCAAGTGTCATCGAATCCTCCACCCCTGGCATGGATACCCACAGGTAGAGGGACTGGGCGTTCTTCGCGAAGATGCTCGCTCCTACAGATTCGAAAAACACTTGCGCACCATCCGTTGCCTCACCCAGCCGACTACGCAACCGGGTCAGATGTCGTTGATAGTGGCCTTCGCTCAACATGACATCGACTGTCCGTTCGCAATACTCAGAACTGCTCACGTGGATCAGCGCTTTCAGATCGGCAAGATCACTGGCCAAATCTGCCCCGCAAGCAATGAAGCCCACGCGCAGTGCGGCCGAGAACGACTTTGAGAAGCTGCCGATGTAGATCGTGCGCTCAAGTTGGTCCAGAGAAGCCAAGCGCGGCGACGATGTCGGTTTGAAGTCCGCAAGCGGATCGTTCTCAACGATCAGTAGATCGTATTTCTGTGCCAGTTGCAGCACGCGAAAGGCCTTTGCTGCGGACAGGTCCGAACCTGTCGGGTTGTGTGCAAGCGACTGCGTAAAGAAGAGCCTGGGCCGCTGGGTGATCAACAACTGCTCCAAGGCTTCCAGGTCCGGCCCATCGTGCAGGCGCGGCACGCCTAGAACCTCAGCACTGGCCATCTTCAACTTGCCGAACAAAGGGTAGTAGCCGGGGTCGTCCACAAGAACCTTGCCACCGGGCGGCACGAAATAGCGAATGACGATGTCCATCGCCTCGTTGGCACCGTGCGTCAAAACAATCTGCCGGGGTTCGGCACCGATCCCAAAGTCCGCGAGCTTGCGCACCAAATGCTCTCGCAGTGGCGCATACCCGAAGCGGCTGCCATAGCGGAACAGGGAGCCCAGTCCCGTGCGCACGACTTTCTGGTGGTACTTGTCCAGCCTCACATCCGAAAGCCATTCGACTGGCGGGAAGCCATCAGCTATTGCCAGCGCGCCAGGCTCGGTCTTGAGCTGCTCACGCATCAGCCAAACGATGTCTTTTGCTCGCCCCAAACTTCCTGCCTCGTCGTCGGCCGCCTTGGATGGAGGCTTGTCGACCACAAAGTACCCGGCACCTCGACGAGGTTCAATCAGCCCGCGCGAAACGAGTAGTTCGAAAGCCGTGACCACCGTGTTCTTGGCGTACTTGTGGAGTTCGGCCATCTCGCGCAGCGAGGGCAATTTATCGCCGACCTTGTAGGCCCCGTCGCGTATCTGCCTCTCGATGCCGTCTGCAACCGAGACGGGCAATGTGGCTGATCTGGAGCGACGTGTCGGGGAGTGTCCTTCAACTGTCATTTGTCAACTATGGCACATCGCTGAACTTTGCCAGAAGAGAGACTGTTTGGGCAAACTGTACCTTTCTTGTTTGGTACGGTGGTTTTAAAGTTTACCCATACCGTAACCACTACTGAGCAGGCACCCAATGGTCGATTCACGACTCCCGAATTTTCGTTCCCTCACCCCTGCACAGCGACTGGAGCATGTCGCGCGTATCGCCAACCTGTCCGAGGGAGACATCGCGCTCATCACCCAGCCCGGAGCGCTCAGCGTAGAGCGCGCCAACGGCATGGTGGAGAACGTCATCGGAACGTTCGAACTCCCGTTCGGCATCGGCGGCAATTTCCAGATCAACGGTCGCGATGTCCTGGTGCCGATGGTGGTCGAAGAGCCTTCTGTCGTGGCCGCAGCTTCGTTCATGGCCAAGTTGGCCCGCGACTGCGGCGGCTTCGAAACCTCCAGCACGGGGCCGCTGATGCGCGCCCAGGTGCAGATCATCGGCATCTCCGACCCCTATGGCGCCCGTCTGGCGCTCCTGAAGCATCGCGATGAAATCTTGGAGGTCGCCAACAGCCGCGATAAGGTGCTCATTGGCCTGGGCGGCGGCTGCCGCGACATTGAGATCCACGTGTTCCCTGACACGGCCCGCGGTCCGATGATCGTCATGCACCTGATCGTCGACGTGCGCGACGCGATGGGTGCCAACACCGTCAACACCATGGCCGAGTCGGTTTCACCTCTGGTCGAGAAGCTCACGGGCGGCATCGTGCGGCTGCGCATCCTGTCCAACCTGGCAGACCTGCGTCTGTCACGTGCCCGCGTGCGGCTTACGCCCGAGACGCTCAAAACCAAGGAGCGCAGCGGCGAAGAGATCATCGAAGGCGTGCTCGATGCCTACACGTTCGCTGCCATCGATCCCTACCGTGCGGCCACACACAACAAAGGCATCATGAACGGTATCGATCCTGTCATCGTCGCCACCGGCAACGACTGGCGTGCGGTCGAGGCCGGCGCCCATGCCTACGCTTGCCGAAGCGGCCGCTACACCTCGCTGACGACCTGGGAGAAAGACACCCAGGGCGCGCTGGTCGGCACCATTGAAATGCCCATGTCAGTGGGCCTGGTGGGGGGCGCGACCAAGACACACCCTTTGGCCCGGTTGTCACTCAAGATCATGGGCGTCAAGTCGGCGCAGGAGCTGGGCGAGGTGGCCGTCGCCGTGGGCCTGGCCCAGAACTTAGGAGCGTTGCGAGCCCTGGCCACCGAAGGGATCCAGCGCGGCCATATGGCTCTGCACGCCCGCAACATTGCAATGGTTGCAGGGGCAGCGGGTGACGAAATCGAGATCGTTGCCAAGCACATGGCAGATGAACATGACGTACGCACCGACCGAGCGCTCGCCTTGCTCGAAGAGCTGCGCCGCAAGTAAGACAGCCACCGTTCCCGACTGGGTGGCTGATTCAGCCGACCTCGAAGCCAGTGAGACCTTTCGCTCATCTAATAACTTGGAGACTATCGAAATGACACAAACTAAGCTCAAGCGCCGCACGGTGCTCAGCTCCCTCGGCGCCACAATGTTGTCAACGTTGGCGTCTCCCACGCTAGCCCAGAGTGCTGCGTTCCCCAACCGTCCGATCAAGATCATTGTCCCCTGGGCAGCGGGGGGCGGCGGTGATGTGATCGTGCGTCTCATGGGCACGAGTCTTCAGAAGCGGCTCGGCCAGGCCATCGTGGTTGACAACCGCCCCGGCGCTGTCGGCACGATCGGCAGCGTCGCGGCTGCGCGCAGTCCGGCCGATGGTTATACGCTCGTGTATGGCGGAATGGAGTCGCACACCATCGCGCCCCATGCAATGAAGAGGGCACCATACGACCCCAAGAAGGAATTTGTTGCCATTGCACCGCTGGGCTTCTTCCCCGCAGCCTTGGTCGTGAGCGCTTCACACCCAGCCAAGAACCTGAGCCAGTTCCTGCAGATGGCCAAGGATGCCAAGACCCCGATGAGCTTCGGCTCGTGGAGCACCGCCACTTCCGGACACCTCATGATGGAGGCCCTCAAGGTGGCGAAGAGTGTCGATCTCCTGCATGTGCCGTATAACGGCACCGCGCCTCTGCTCAATGCCCAACTGTCTCAGCAGGTCGACTGTTCCATCAACGTCTTGTCTACCGTTGAACCCCACATCCGTAGCGGCACACTGCGCTTGTTGGCGGTCTCAATGCCCCAGCGCCTGCCGGAGTTTCCGGACGTCCCCACCCTCAAAGAGATCGGTCTCAATGTCGAAAGAGGACCATGGGTGGGAATTTTTGGCCCGGCTGGCATGCCGGAAGACGTCATTTCGCGCGTGCATGAGGCGGTCGATGCCACCCTCAAGGAGCCTGCCGTCGTAGAGCAGACCAAGAAGATGTTCTTCGTCGTCGAGCACATGGACCAGCGCACGTACCAGAATTTCTATTTCAGCGAGATCGATCGCTGGGGTCAGTACGTCAAAACGGCCAAGGTAGCGATCGAGTGACCGTGTTGGCGTCGTTCGACGGCACCGCGCTGAACGGACGGGCGACCTGCACCGCTTGGACTTCGACCGGGCTGTTGCCCGGTTATGCGGAGGGCTGTGTACTCCACGCGGGCCCTCCCGGAGAAACGGGGCACCCATCGCTGCAGGTGGTGGGTCGCTTTTGCGTGGCACGTTGCCGACCTCAGTGGCCGCACGGGGCGCCTGCATTGCCTACTGATCAACGCTGCTGCGGGCGGTGGGGCGCCGCGATCTTCTGCTCCCTAGGAGCCCCCTCTATCTCTATCAAAGAGCGGTTGACCGCCAGTTGTTGACCAAGCCACCTCAGCGCCAGCAAACCCCATGAGAGAGCACATCAAGATTGTTGAAGTTGGGCCCCGCGACGGGCTGCAGAACGAGAAGCGGCCCATTGGCGTTGACACCAAGGTCGGACTGGTCGAGCGGCTGGTTTATGCAGGTGTCAGACACATCGAGGCGGCGTCTTTCGTATCCCCGAAATGGGTGCCTCAAATGGCCGGCAGCGCGGAGGTCATGCACCGCGTGCCGCGCACGGCTAACTTGCACTACAGCGCGCTCACGCCTAACCTTAAAGGACTGGAGGCCGCCATCGCGGCCGGCTGTGAGGAAGTGGCGGTCTTTGGCGCTGCCTCGGAAACGTTTTCGCAGCGAAATATTAACTGCTCGATACGCGAGAGCTTGGAGCGCTTTCGCTCTGTGATTGAGGCCGCGCTCGAAAACAAGCTGCGGGTACGTGGCTATGTTTCTTGTGTCTTGGGGTGTCCATATGAAGGGGACACCGCGCCCGAGAAGGTCTCCGAAGTGGCGCTCATTCTGAGCGAGATGGGGTGCCACGAGATCTCACTTGGAGACACCATTGGTCGCGGGAACCCCAGCTCCACACGGCGCATGCTGGAGGCCTGCATTCGTGAGATTCCTGCATCGCAGTTGGCCGGCCACTACCACGACACCTACGGCATGGCCATCGCCAACATTGTTGCGTCTCTGGAACTGGGTCTCCGTATCTTTGACAGCTCCGTTTCGGGACTGGGAGGTTGCCCTTACGCTGTCGGCGCTTCCGGCAACGTGGCCACTGAGGACGTGGTGTACCTTCTTCACGGCCTGGGACACGAGACCGGTATCGATCTGCCCAAGCTGATCCAGGCGGGGATGTACATCAGTTCCGCATTGGGACGTGAGACCTCTTCGCGCGTGGCACTGGCCATGACCAGCAACTGCTCAACAACATCGGCTGATTGATCGGGCAAGAAGGAAGATCCGCTAGTCGTCGTGCGTTGTGGATGTTTCGCGCAAACACCTATGGCCGTGTTGACAGACTACAACCTTGCCCCTTTCAGCCGATAGTGCGCATCCGTTTGCAAGCACCGCATATCCGCAACCAACCTAACCCGGTCTTCAAGACTTTGGCCAATGGCGCGGCGCGGTAGTTTGAGTCCGGTAGATTACGCATCCCTCAGGCTGCTCCAGCCCATACCTCTGACGCGAATCCTTATCTTTTTGCCGCACTATTGGCGAGGTTTTTCAGATCTCCTTGACCACCTGCTGCTCGATTGCGGCGGGGCATTCGGTGGTGTCTACGACTTTAGGAAAACAACTAGTTGGCCGAACAATGCGCAAAGCCGCATGGATGCTGGGCCCCTGTTTACGACTTTAATTACCCAGAACAGCCAGCGCTTCCCGCGTCAGGCGCGCGAGAGCAAAGCCCCCATCTGCCGCTTCGTCGCCCCTGACCTGCCAGGCTCACCCCCGGCCCACAAACGGCATTTTGGTGGCCATCACGGTGTGGAACAGCACGTTGGCTTCCAGGGGCAGGTTGGCCATGTACAGCACCGACTGCCCCACGATGTCGGCATCCATCAAGGGCTCAATGGCCACCTCACCGTGGGCTTGGGGTACGCCCTTGGCCATGCGCGAGGCCAGGTCTGTCATGGCATTGCCGATGTCGATCTGGCCCACTGCGATGTTGTAGGCGCGTCCGTCGAGGGCGGCGGTTTTTGTCAAGCCCGTCACGGCATGTTTTGTGGCGGTGTAGGCCGCCGAGTTGGGCCTGGGCGCATGCGCAGAAATCGAGCCATTGTTGATGATCCGTCCGCCCTGCGGGGTCTGATCGCGCATGACCCGGAAGGGGCCTGTTGCAGGCAATAGAACATGCCGTTCAGATTGACATCCACAACATCGCGCCACTGCTGCGGTGTCCAGTCCAGAAAAGAGCCTGGAGGGTTGCCCCGCCCGGCATTGTTGAACAGCAAGTCCACGCGCCCGAAGTGGGCCACGGCCTGCGCAAAGAGCCTCTCCACGGCGACGGGGTCGCAGACATCGGTGGGCACGCACAACGTGCGCTCTCCTGCGCCATGGCTTGCATGGGCTTGTGCACGCACCTCATCAAGGAGTGCGGCACGGCGCCCTACCAGCACAACGCGGTAGCCATCGTTCGCCAAGGCGAGTGCGACCGCCTTGCCAATACCGGAACCAGCGCCGGTGACTACGGCGACTTTGTCAGCGTTCATTGTGGGTACCCATTCAAAAACTCAGGAAGGCCTGCGGTGATTTTCACCGACGGCGTGTCGGGGGTTGCTCTGCTGCTGGAAATGGCTATTCCGTCGATTCCACCTGTGCGGCATTGTTTCAAATACTGGAACAGTCAGTTCGCGACTAGATGGTTTTTCTCTGAACACCATCGGCGTACAGTTCAACCCATCGATGAGCCGAACCCGCAAGGCGACTCACCGAACCCGGTTTGAAGCAGTTTCTGTTGTGTCTTCCTCCCGGTTTTTTTGAGACGCTTTTTTAACTTCAAGGATTTTCATCATGAACAAGACCGCACGTTTCCTCTCCATCGCCGCTGTGGCCGCTTTCGCTTCTTTTGGTGCCCAGGCTGACGAAGCCGATGCTTCGCAGTTCGCCACGAAATTTGAAACCAATCGCACCCGTGCTGAAGTGGCTGCTGAAGCAGCTACTGTGGCCCAGACCCGCTCCATCGAACCCGCAGGTTCGCGTGTGGTGACCTACAAGTCCACGGCTGACCGCGCTGCGGTGCGTGCCCAGGCTGCTGAAGCTGTGCGCACGGGCCAGATCTCGCACGGCGAAATCGGCAACGCCATGTAATTGACGCAGATGCGGGCCTTCCCATGGTGGCGGTACTCCGCGTTCGCGGGGGGTTGCTGCCATGGGGAGTGTTTCCAGCGCAGCTGCTGAGCATGAGTGCAGAAAAAAGGGCTCCCGTGTGGGAGCCCTTTTTGCTTTTTGGGGGGGCACGAAGGCGGTGCCTGGCGTGTGCCTTGCCTCTAGCCGCCCTGTGGCTCACATCACCCGGATGCCCAGGTCGCTGATCAAGGCGGCAGCCTGGTCGGTCGAAAGAATCGCCCCTTTGAAGAAGGAGGCCAGGCCCGTGATCCGCAGGCCGCCCAGGTCTGTTGCCCGCAGGTCTGCGCCATCGAACCGGGCGTTCTTGAGGTGGGCGTCACGCAGGCTGCCTCCTTCAAAGACTGCGTCTCGGAAGTCGCAACCCGAGATGTCTGCGTCGGACAGGTCCAGCTGCTCGATGGTCTGCTTGCGAAACGAGATGCCCCGAAGGTCCGCGCCCACCAGCAGGGAGTCGTGAAAACTCAGGCCCAGTGTCTGTGCCTCCCGAAACTGTGCGCCGGTCAGTTTGACTTCGGCAAAGAGTGCCGAAGCGAGTGTGGCTTTGGCCCAGTCGGTGTTGTTCAGGTCGCAGCGGTGAAAGCGGGCGTCGGTCAGGTTGGCCAGGCGAAAGCGGGCCAGCCCGGCCCGGCAGTCGAGCCAGCGGGTCTCGCTCAGGACCGCCTTTTCCAGTGCAGTGTCTGCCAAAGAGCAGCCCAGGAACTGCGCACCATGCAGTGCCAGGCCCGACAGGTCTGCGCCGTCGAAGTTGCAGTGCTCAAAGTGCAGCACGGTGTGTGGGGCTGCTGTCAGGGCCACCAGGTCGGCGCGGGACAAGGTCTGGTCTGAAATGGTCTGGGGAGAGGCCGGGTGCATCGGGATGGTCATGGGGGTTGGGGAGGGCAGAACGCAGGCCAGTAGCCACAGCAAAGGGCCGGTGCGCTGGCGTCAGTGGCGCACGCTCTGAGAGAACAGGTTCACCACCAGCACGCCTGCCACGATGAGGCCAAGTCCCAGCATGGCGGGCAGGTCGAGGCGCTGCCCATACAGCAGCCAGCCCACGGCAGAAATCAGCACGATGCCCACCCCTGACCAGATGGCATAGGCGATGCCGATGGGCAGCGTGCGCAGTGTGAGCGACAGCAGGTAGAACGACACCATGTAGGCCACGGCGGTGACTAGGCTGGGCGCCAGGCGTGTGAACCCGTTGGAGGCCTTGAGCGCGGACGTTCCCAGCACTTCCGCCAGGATGGCCAGGCCCAGCAGCATGTAGCTGGTGGAGCTGACCGGGTTCATGGTTGAGCCTCCCCGCTGCAGAGCTTCAGCAAAAGTTCAAGCAGGTCTTGCTTGCGTTGCGCGTCCAGCTCGTACACGTCCAGCATTTGTGCAAACCAGAAGCCATCGCCGGCCAGGCGGCAGGCGAGGAGCAGGTTGGCGGTGTTGGGGTCTTGCCCGTCGGCGGCCAGGGCGGTTTTCATCGTGGCATGCCAGCGATCCCGGCACGCGGGGGAGGTGAGGGCCAGCAGGCCGATGGCGCGCTGGGTATCGACCCGGTTGCAGTCCGCGCGGTCGTCAAAACAGGTGCGGATGTAGGCGCGCGCATGGCGGCCGGGGGTCTCTGCTTCCCGCTGCAGCGCCTTCTCATAGTTCTGCGCGAACTCCTCAAATAGCTGCTCGGACAGGGCATCCAGCAGGGCTTGCTTGCTGCGAAAGTGGTGCTGCAGCCCGCCCTTGGTCACGTTGGTCCGGCGGGCCACGGCATCCAGCGTGACCGCATGGGGGCCCTCGTGCACCAGCAGGTCGCGCACCACGGCCAGCAGTTGGTGGCGGATCAGTTGGGGCTGTTTTTGTCGGCGATGTGCTTCTGTCATTTAACAAACCATCCAGATGGATTGTTTATTGTAAATGCCTCTTTTGCCCAGGGGGTGGAAAGCCCCCGCTGCACCAGGAGGGCTTTGGATCGATGGCCAGCCCGGGTTCGCACCGGCGGCCGTGCGAGGCCGCCGGGCCCGGAGGGGAGCGCGTGGTGGTGCATGGGGCGCGCAGACCCAGGGGCTATCGCGTGATGTGGTCCAGCATCAGATCCAGGTTCTGCACCGCCGCGCCCGAGGCTCCCTTGCCCAGGTTGTCAAACACCGCCGTCAGCAGCACCTGGCCGTGCCGCGCATTGCTGAAAACACCCAGCCTCAGCTGGTTGGTGCCGTTCAAGGCCTGCGGGTCCAGGTGCTCCATGGCCTCGGCTTGCGCGGGATCCATCACCTCGACATGGGCGGCCCCGGCGTAGTGTTGTTGCAGGCAGGCGTGCAAGTGGCCGCCGTGGGTGCCGGGGGCCAGGTGCTGCAGAAACAGCGGAATCGTCAGTGCAATGCCTTGCCGGAAAGCACCGTAGGCGGGCAGGAAAAAGGGGCGCTGTGACAGCCCTGCGTGCTGGGCAATCTCGGGCGTGTGTTTGTGCTCCAGCTTCAGCCCATAGAGCTGGAAAGCGGGCGCCTGCGTGGCGTTGGGCCCCTCGTGCTCGTCCACACGGGGCCGTCCGCCGCCCGAGTAGCCCGATACCGCGTGGATGGCGATGGGGTGGTTGGCGGGCAGCAGGCCGGCCTGCACCAGGGGCCGCAGCAAGGCGATGGCGCCAGTGGGGTAGCAGCCCGGGTTGCTGACCCGCCGGGCGCTGGCGATGCGTGCCGGCTGTGCGGCGTCCATCTCGGGAAAGCCATACACCCACAGTGGATCGGTGCGGTGCGCCGAGCTGGCATCGATCACGCGCACGGCGGGGTGGGTGACGGCGGCAGCGGCCTCGCGGGCCGGGGCGTCGGGCAGGCAGAGGATGGCAACGTGGCAGCTGTTGATGGCTTCTGCGCGGCGGGCTGCGTTCTTGCGCTCGCTGTCGGGCAGCGTCAGCAGGCGCAGGTCTGTGCGGCCACGCAGGCGCTCGTGGATCTGCAGGCCGGTGGTGCCTTGGTCGCCATCGATGAAGACGAGGGGTGGTGCAGTCATGGGGTGGGGCTCCTGGTGGTCACGGTGAAATCCATGGCCGGGGCATGGAAGGGGTGGATGGGATGGAGGGCATAGAAGGGATGCGGAATCTTCGGTCCGGGTCTAAACTTTGAAAAGTTGAATTTCCCAAACATCAGCATCAGATTTACTGAACGTCATGCGCGAACTCAACCTCGACCGGCTGCGGACCCTGGTCACCATTGCCGACCTGGGCTCCTTTGCCGAAGCCGCCCGCATGCTGCACCTGGCACCGCCCACGGTGAGCCTGCACATTGCGGACCTGGAGGCACTCATCGGCGCACCCCTGCTTGTGCGCAAGCGCGGCGAGGTGCGGGCATCGGGGGTGGGTGAGGCGCTGATTGAGCGGGCCCGCCGTCTGTTGGCCGATGCCGACGAGGCGATGGACGTTGTGCAGCGCCAGGTGCAGGGGCTCTTGGGGCGCGTGCGCCTGGGCGCTTCCACGGGCGCCATTGCGCACCTGCTGCCCCGGGCGCTGGAGGTGTTGGGCCAACACCACCCGGGCATCGATGTGCAGGTGGCGGTGCTCACCTCGCAGGAGACCCTGTCCCGCCTGGCCAGCGGGGCGCTGGAGATCGGCCTGGTTGCCTTGCCGCAGGCGGCGGTGCGTGGCGTGACGGTGTTGCCCTGGCGGCGCGACCCGGTGATGGCGTTTGTGCCCGCCTCCTGGCCGCAGCCCCGGCGCGCAACGCCCCGCTGGCTGGCAGGCCAGCCGTTGATCCTCAACGACGATGGCACCAGCCTGTCGCGCCTGTCCACCGAGTGGTTTGCCGCGATGGGCGAACACCCCCGGGCACGCATCCAGCTGAACTACAACGATGCCATCAAAAGCCTGGTGGCCGCCGGTTATGGCGCGACGCTGCTGCCCCATGAGGCGCTGTCCGCAGCACCCCTGGACCCGCGCATCCGCATGCTGCCCCTGCAGCCCAGGCTGTGGCGGCCGCTGGGCATTGCGCACCGTGCGGGCGCTGTGGAGCGATCCACCCAGCATGTGCTGGATGTGCTGTGGCAGCAAAAGCAGGCCTGACCCCAGCCAGCCTGCGGCAGGCCAGGCGCTGCCCGCCGTCAGGCCGCACCGTCCCCGATGCGCAACCGGGTGTCTGACACGTAGTGGTGTGGCGGCACCTCCAGGTTGGTGGGGGCGGGCTTGTTCTTGAAGACGCGGCCTGCTAGGTCGAACGTGGAGCCGTGGCAGGGGCAGAAAAAACCGCCTGGCCAGTTGTCACCCACACTGGGGTGGGCCGTGCCAGCGGGAACGGTGCTGGGGGAGCAGCCCAGGTGGGTGCAGATGCCCACGGTCACAAAGACGTCGGGGCGGATGGAGCGCTGCGGGTTGCGGGCGTATTCGGGCTGCTGGTCCTTGCGTGATGCGGGGTCCGCCAGTGTGTGGTCCAGCAGGGGCAGCGCGGCCAGCATGTCGGGCGTGCGCCGCATGATCCACACGGGTTTTCCGCGCCACTCCACGGTTTTTACGCCGCCCGGGGGCAGGTCGCCGATGTCCACCTCCACGCTGGCGCCCATGGCACGGGCGCGTTCGCTGGGCGCGAAACTGGAGACCAGCGGCACGGCCAGGCCTGCGGCTGCCACACAGCCTGCGGCGGTGGTGAGCACCACCATCTGGCGGCGCTCGGTGTCGCCAGGGCCTGTGGGGGGATGGGGGGTGAGCGCTGCAGCGGGCGAGGGGAGGGGCATGGTGGGCTTTCGTGCGGAAGTGCGGGCTGGCGAGGGGACACGGCCAGGTGTGGGCGGCAGGCTGGCCGGTATGGCGCCGGGGCGGTGCCGGTGCCCCCGGTGGGATTCCCTCATGCACGCCGCGTGCCACCATGGTTGCTGGCAGAAAATCCTTTGAATTCAAGGGCTTGCGCGGTTGCTGTTGGCCCGGCTTACCTTTTGCCTGCCGGAGGTTCTGCCAATCGCACTGCCACGGGCAGCCACAAGGACTGCCATTTGCTGCCGGCAT
Organism: Acidovorax sp.; assembly: GCA_018780365.1. Lineage (GTDB taxonomy): Bacteria > Pseudomonadota > Gammaproteobacteria > Burkholderiales > Burkholderiaceae_C > Acidovorax. The sequence goes on from JADMJR010000074.1 coordinate 13,688, forward strand.
GGCATAGGTCAAACGCCGGGTGGCAGAACCGAGGCACTCTGAGAGCCTGTTCGCGCTGCCCTGTGGGGTCGTGCACAGCGTCTGAGGCCCTTTCTGCACCCACTACACACTGGCATGACCCGTTTCACCCACACGCCGCCTGAACTCGTGTCCTTCCTCGAAGGCCTGGCCGAGCCCCATATCCTGCTGGACGACGGCTACCGCATCCTGGCTGCGAACGCGGCCTACCGGCAGCAGTTCGGCGCAGCGGCCTCCGTGGTGGGGCGCACCTGCCACGCGGTGTCGCACCATGCCGATGTGCCCTGCGATCAGGCGGGTGAGTCCTGTCCCTTGGCGCAGGCGCGCAGTTCGGGCCAGCGCGAGCGCGTGCTGCACCTGCACCACACACCGCAGGGCGAGGAGTACGTGCAGATCGAATTGGCTCCCATCACTGGGGCTAAGGGCCGGCCCGTGTTTTTTGTTGAAAAGATGGTGCCTATGCCCGTGGTGGCACAGGCCCAGCCCTCAGCGCAGGGCCTGATCGGGCGGTCGCCCGCGTTCCAGCAGATGCTGGGGCTGGTGGCGCGGGTGGCGCCTTCGCGCGCTGCCGTGCTGTTGCTGGGCGAATCCGGCACAGGCAAGGAGCTGGTGGCCCATGCGCTGCACCAGGGCAGCACCCGGGCGCGGCGTGCGCTGGTGCCCGTGGACTGCGCCAGCCTGCCCGAGTCCCTGTTCGAGTCCGAGTTGTTTGGGCACGAGAAGGGCGCGTTCACCGGTGCGGCGCAGGCCCGCCCCGGGCTGGTGGAGGTGGCCGACGGGGGCACGCTGTTTCTGGACGAGGTGGGCGACATCCCCTTGCCCCTGCAGGTCAAGCTGCTGCGCCTGCTGGAGACCGGCACCTACCGCCGCGTTGGCAGCAATGAACAACGGCACGCCGATCTGCGCGTGGTGTCGGCCACACACCGCAACCTGCCGCGCATGGTGGCCGAGGGGCGCTTTCGTGAAGACCTGTACTACCGCCTGGGCACCTTTCCCATCCATCTGCCGCCCCTGCGTGACCGGCGGGGCGACATCGCGCTGCTGGCCCGTGCGCTGCTGGCGCGTGTGGCACCAGCGCCCCGCATGCTGCATCTGTCGGATGCGGCAGAGGCGGTGCTGGAGGCACAGCGCTACCCTGGCAACGTGCGTGAGCTGCGCAACCTGCTGGAGCGTGCCACCCTGTTGTGCGATGGCGATACCCTGGACGCTGACCATGTGCTGCAGGCGCTGGCCTGTGGCCTGCCGCCACCTGCGGGCCCAGCGCGGGAATCCGAGGCGATGGAGCCCATCGGCATGCCGGCAGGGGCGCAGGCGGTGGTGGGGCTGGCACCCCGCCCCGTGCTGGACGACGGTGCACTGCGCCGTGCTCTGACGGCCCACCGAGGGAGCCGCGCAGCCCTGGCGCTGCAACTGGGGATCAGCGAACGCTCGCTGTACCGGCGGCTCAGGGCGTTGCAGGCGGCGGAGAAATTTGAAGGAAATGAGTGCTCTGCGCGCTATAGATAAGCTTTTGTTGCTATTGAATATATAGCGATTGCATCCTGGGTGTGCTCTGGGCACTGCGCACTGCGCACTGCGCACTGCGCACGGGGCTCAGGCCACGGCGTCGGGTGCCAGCGCGCTGAGCACCATGCGCACGATCAGCTCCTCGGCCTTTTCATAGTCGCGTTCGGTCAGAGCCGGTTTGCCCAGCAACAGGGCGAACTGCGCCTCCTGCTCCGCATAGGCCTGGGTGACGGACCAGATGATGAACATCAGGTGCGTGAAGTTCACCTTGGCGATGCGGCCCTCGCGCGCCCAGCGCTCAAAGGTGCGCACCTCGGTCTTGAGCAGCGGCGCCACCCGCTCCGCGATGGCCTGGCCATAGCGTGGTGCGCCCGCAATCACCTCCTTGGTGAACACTTTGGCGCCCTGCGGGCGTGTGCGCGAGTAATGCAGCTTGGCGCGGATGTAGCGCCGTAGCGCCTGCTGGGGGTCGTCGCTGTGCGAGAGGTCCTCCATCCCGGCCAGCCACTGGGTGAGCACGTCGTCCAGCACCCGCTGGTACAGGGCCTCCTTGCTGGGGAAGTAATACAGCAGGTTGTGGCGGCTGAGGCCGATGGCCGCGGCAATGTTCTCCAGCGATGCGCCTTCAAAGCCAAACTGTGCAAAGTGGTTCTCGGCCTCGGTGAGGATGCCCTGCTCCTTGAGCAGGCGCGAGGCCTTGGGGACACGGGGCGCAACGTCATCGCCCAGGGTGGTGCGTGGTGTTTTTGGGGGGCGGGGGGCGGTGGCGGCTTTGGGCGGGCGGGCGGCGGTCATCGCACCATTGTGGAACAAGCCGGGGCCAAAAACTGGCAATTCGCTGGCGCAGGGCTGGCACGGGGTTTGCTGTAGGGATTTTACCAATTGGTAAATTTTTACGGGTTGGTAAATTGACCCACCACACAGGGCACCGCTGCGGCAAAGCAGTGGGCACCTGTACCCCACAGCGAGGACCACGATGAAACCTCCGAAGTTTGCGGGCGCAAGCAACCACGCTTGCGCCGCATTGGTTGGCGCCTTCTTCTGGCGCTCCAACGCTCCACGGCGTGCGCCCGCACGCGTGGTGCGTGCCCAGACCCCCACCCTGACCCTCTCGGAGGAAACCTGATGGACACACCCGCAACCCGTGCCTGCGGCATTCATGCCGCACGCCTGAACCTGGCCGACTACGCCGCCAACTTCAGCGACGCGCACCCGCCGCTCACCAAACCCCAGGCCTTGATCGAGGCCGAGCGCTGCTACTACTGCCACGATGCGCCCTGCGCCACCGCCTGCCCCACGGGCATCGACATCCCTTCGTTCATCCACCGCATCGCACAGGAGAACAACCGGGGTGCTGCGCGTGCCATCCTGGAGGCGAACCCGCTGGGCGGCATGTGCGCGCGGGTGTGCCCCACCGAGGTGCTCTGCGAGCAGGCCTGCGTGCGCAACACCAACGAGGACAAGCCGGTGGAGATCGGCTCGCTGCAGCGCTACGCCACCGATGCCTTCTTTGCCCAGCCTAGCGCGCCCCTGTTCCAGCGCGCGGCCGCCACCGGAAAGCGTGTGGCCGTGGTGGGCGCCGGGCCTGCAGGCCTGGCCTGCGCGCATGGCCTGGCCGTGCGCGGCCATGACGTGGTGCTGTTCGAGGCGCGCCCCAAGCTGGGCGGCCTGAATGAATACGGCCTGGCCAGCTACAAGACCACCAACAACTTCGCGCAGAAGGAAGTGGAGTGGCTGTTGTCCATCGGTGGCATCGAGGTGCGCACCGGCCAGCAGCTGGGCCGTGACATCACGCTCGACGGTCTGCTGCAGGGCTACGACGCGGTCTTCTTGGGCCTGGGCCTGCAGGGCGTGAACGCACTGGGAGTGGCCGAACCCACAGCTTCCGGCCTGCGCAATGCCGTGGACTTCATTGCCGAGCTGCGCCAGAGCACCGATCTCTCGACCCTGCCCGTGGGCCGCCGTGTGGTGGTGATTGGTGGCGGCATGACGGCGGTGGATGCCGCTGTGCAGTCGCGCAAACTGGGCGCGGAAGAGGTGACCATTGTGTACCGTCGGGGCGCCGAGGCCATGTCGGCATCGCCCGTGGAGCAGCAGTGGGCGCAAACGAACGGTGTCACGATTCGGCACTGGGCGGCGCCCAAGGAGGTGCTGAGCGAAGGCGGTGCGGTCAAGGGCGTGCGTTTTGCCGCCACCGCGCTCAGCGGCGGCAAGCTGGTGGAGACCGGTGAAACCTTCACGCTCGACGCCGACATGGTGCTCAAGGCCATTGGCCAGACCTTTGTGGCTGAGCCCGTGAGCAAAAGCGTTGCGCTGGAAGGCGGGCGCATCGTGACCGACGCCGAAGGTGGCACCAGCCTGCCGCGTGTGTGGGCCGGTGGCGACTGCCGCGTGGGCGGCCGCGATCTCACGGTGGAAGCGGTGGAGCACGGCAAGGTGGCCGCAGTCTCCATACACGCTGCGCTGACGGCCTGAGCCGTCCCCAGCACGGTTTCACCGCACTTCATTACTGCACTTCACGGGAGCACCCCATGGCAGACATTCGCAGCAATTTTCTGGGCATCCAAAGTCCCAACCCCTTCTGGCTGGCCTCCGCACCGCCCACCGACAAAGAGATCAACGTCACCCGCGCCTTTGAGGCGGGCTGGGGCGGCGTGGTGTGGAAGACGCTGGGCGAAGACCCGGCGGTGGTCAACGTCAACGGCCCGCGCTACTCCACGCTGATGTCGCAAGACCGCCGCGTGATTGGCCTGAACAACATCGAGCTGATCACTGACCGGCCGCTGCACACCAATCTCGAGGAGATCAAGCGCGTCAAACGCAACTGGCCCGACCGCGCCATGATCGTCTCGCTCATGGTGCCGTGCGAGGAGCAGAGCTGGAAGGCCATCCTGCCGCTCGTGGAAGACACCGGCGCCGACGGCATCGAACTCAACTTCGGCTGCCCGCACGGCATGAGCGAGCGCGGCATGGGCGCGGCCGTGGGCCAGGTGCCCGAGTACATCCAGATGGTCACGGCCTGGTGCAAGCATTACAGCAAGCTGCCCGTGATCGTGAAGCTCACGCCCAACATCACTGACGTGCGCCAGCCCGCACGCGCCGCCAAGGCGGGTGGAGCCGACGCGGTGTCGCTCATCAACACCATCAACTCCATCATGGGGGTGGACCTGGACCGCATGGTGATGAGTCCGAGCACCGACGGCTGGGGTTCGCACGGTGGCTACTGCGGCCCAGCGGTCAAGCCCATTGCGCTCAACATGGTGGCCGAGATCGCACGCGACGCGCAGACCGCTGGCCTGCCCATCAGCGGCATCGGCGGCATCACCACCTGGCGCGATGCGGCCGAATACATTGCGCTCGGCTGTGGCACCGTGCAGGTGTGCACGGCCGCCATGGTCTACGGCTTCAAGATCGTGCAGGACATGTGCGATGGGCTGTCGAACTTCATGGACGAGCATGGCTACGCCACGCTCGACGACTTCAAGGGCCAGGCCGTGCCCACGGTGAAGGACTGGAAGAACCTCAACCTCA
>JADMJR010000061.1 GCA_018780365.1 Acidovorax sp.
TAGTTCGGACGTCGCTACGGCACAGCCAGAACCGATTCGTGAAGAGCTTCCCTAGAGATGGTTTTCGCACCCTTTCCTGCAGCATCACGTTTCCAGAAAATTTCGTTTCTAAAACATCCTTTTCCAAATACCTCATCCATCACGATTTTCACGTAGTGCCCCACATGCCAATCCAGATGCACATAGATGGAGCCGGTATCCGCCAGCAACTCCCGCATCAGGATCAGGCGCGGCGCGATCATGGCGAGATACGACGCAGTGCCATCGCTCCACGTATCCGAATACGCAAACTGCTCAATTACCGTGGGCCGTTGCTCCAACTCCAAGCCCGGTAGCGTGACCTTGGTGCGGTAGTCGGCCTTGCTGTCAAACGGCGGATCGATGTAGATCAAATCCACCTTGCCGCGCAGGCTGGGCGTGGTGTCGTCGCCCGCCAAGAGCGCGGCCATCGCCAGCAGGTTGTCGCCATAGATCAGCCGGTTGGCCCAGGTGCTGTCGGTGCTGGCCTGGCGGTCTTGCCGCGTTTGCTGCGTCACCCAGTCCAGCGCCGCACTGTCTTTGGCCGGCAGCACCACCTCGCGGGTTTGCAGGCTTACGCGGTGGCGGCTCTCGATGCTCTCCAGGATTTTTTCGGCTTCTTTGCGGCCCTGGGCCACGATGTCTGGGAGTTGTTCTAGCAGGGATTTGGGCATGGGTGTTGTGCGCGGCGATGCCCGTGGGCAGTCGATTCAATCGATAGTTGAATGAATAATTCAATCAATCGTACAACACAAAGTTCAATACAAATTAAACCGAAATTTAGGGTTCCAGCATGGATCAAAAGCTGGAATTCGCCGCGCGTTTGCAAGCCGCCATGCGGGCTGCCGGTCTGGAGCCTCGCCCGGCGGTGTTACTCCAACTGTTCAATGGCCACTACTGGGGGCGGTCCGTCACCTTTCAGGCGGTGTCGCGCTGGTTACGGGGAGAGTCCATTCCAGAGCAGGACAAGCTCATCACCTTGGCCGAGGTGCTCAAGATCGAGCCCGAGGTGCTGCGTTTTGGGGAAGCCGTGCGGCACTCGGTACAAGAGCGCCGCCAGCGGTGGGAGGAAGGCGTGGGTTATTTGGAACGCGAGACGTTTGATGCTTTCCTGCAGTTGCCCGCCCCACAACGCAAATTGATCCGTGAGGTCATCCTGACTTTCGCCAAGGTGCATCAAGGAGGTGATCCACCAAAGAGCCCCTCCGTGGATAAGGGGTCGCAGGTCTAGTCAACATGATTGGCACTGGCGCCAACACGCGCGCAGTCAGCGCATAGTCCGCCCTTAAAAACAACCTCTTCGCTCGACCATAATGCATAGTTAGCTAGCAAAATAGGAGCAAACACCCACAAAAAAGCCGCACCCTCCAGATGCGGCTTTTTTGATGGTGAAGAGGCACCGCCCCTCCCCTGTGGCCGGTCAGTCTTCCAGCAGCGACAGGTCGCGCACGGCGCCCTTGTCGGCGGACATCACCAGCTTGGCATAGGCCTTGAGCGCGGCCGACACCTTGCGTGGGCGCGGCTGGGCGGGCTTCCAGCCCTTGGCGTTCTGCGCTTCGCGGCGCTGGGCCAGTTCTTCATCACTCACCAGCACGTTGATCGTGCGGTTGGGGATGTCGATGCGGATGCGGTCGCCGTTCTGCACCAGGCCAATCGCACCACCGGCGGCGGCTTCGGGCGAGCAGTGGCCGATCGACAGGCCCGAGGTGCCGCCCGAAAAGCGCCCGTCGGTCAGCAGCGCACAGGCCTTGCCCAGGCCCTTGGACTTGATATAGCTCGTGGGGTACAGCATCTCCTGCATGCCGGGGCCGCCCTTGGGGCCTTCATAGCGCACGATGACCACGTCACCGGCCTGGACCTTGTCGGCCAGGATGTTGGCCACGGCCTCGTCCTGCGACTCGGTGACATGGGCTGTGCCCTCGAACACCAGGATGCTTTCGTCCACACCGGCGGACTTGACCACGCAGCCGTCCACGGCGATGTTGCCGGTCAGCACGGCCAGGCCGCCTTCCTTGCTGAAAGCGTGGTCGTAGGAGCGGATGCAGCCTTCGGCGCGGTCCAGGTCCAGGCTGGGCCAGCGGGTGGACTGGCTGAACGCCACCTGCGTGGGCACGCCGGCGGGGCCTGCCATGTAGAAGGTGCGCACAGCGTCGTCCTGCGTGCGCACGATGTCCCACTGGTCCAGCGCGTCTTTCAGCGTGGGGGTGTGGACGGTGGGCACGTCGGTGTGCAGCTTGCCGGCGCGGTCCAGCTCGCCCAGGATGGCCATGATGCCGCCTGCGCGGTGCACGTCTTCGATGTGGTACTTGTTGGTGTTGGGCGCCACCTTGCACAGCTGCGGCACCACGCGCGAGAGGCGGTCGATGTCGGCCATGGTGAACGGGATCTCCGCCTCGCTCGCAATCGCCAGCAGGTGCAGGATGGTGTTGGTGGAGCCGCCCATGGCGATGTCCAGCGTCATGGCGTTCTCGAACGCCTTGAAGCCCACCGAGCGGGGCAGCACGCGTTCGTCGTCCTGCTCGTAATACTGCTTGGCGATCTCGACGATGCGACGGCCCGCGCGCTTGAAGAGCTGCTCGCGGTCGGCGTGCGTGGCCACCACGGTGCCATTGCCGGGCAGCGACAGACCCAGCGCCTCGGTCAGGCAGTTCATCGAATTGGCGGTGAACATGCCCGAGCACGAACCACAGGTGGGGCAGGCCGAGCGCTCGACCTCGGCCACATCGGCGTCGGAGTAGTTGGAGTCGGCGGCGATCACCATGGCGTCCACCAGGTCGAGCTTCTTGAACTCCATGACCTTGGTGACCGGGTTGGCCAGGCGGGTCTTGCCCGCTTCCATGGGGCCGCCCGAGACGAAGATCACCGGGATGTTCAGGCGCATGGCGGCCATCAGCATGCCGGGGGTGATCTTGTCGCAGTTGGAGATGCAGACCATGGCGTCGGCGCAGTGCGCGTTGACCATGTACTCGACCGAGTCGGCAATGATGTCGCGGCTGGGCAGCGAGTACAGCATGCCGTCGTGGCCCATGGCAATGCCGTCGTCCACGGCGATGGTGTTGAACTCTTTGGCCACGCCGCCAGCGGCTTCGATCTCGCGGGCCACCAGCTGGCCCAGGTCCTTCAGGTGCACATGGCCGGGCACGAACTGGGTGAACGAATTGACCACCGCGATGATCGGCTTGCTGAAGTCATCGTCTTTCATGCCGGTGGCGCGCCACAGGGAACGCGCGCCTGCCATGTTGCGACCGGCGGTGGAGGTTTTGGAACGGTAGATGGGCATCGTGCTGGCTTCTGAAAAATCGCTGAAAAGGAAGCGGGCCGCAGGAATAAAGGCCCTTGGGATGCTCTTCACGCATCATCGCGCCGTGTGCATCTGTGGCCTCGGGCGGTCTGCGGCGTTGCAAATGCTCGCAATAGCTACGGCTATTGCTGCGCTTTGTGCCTTGCAGCCCATCCCGATCCCCAGTGCTCACTTTCCGCTCGATTCGTGAAGAGCATCCCTCGCGCGCCCGTGCAACCAACCTCTTGAGCCGTGCCGGGGGCAAACCTGTCAATTATCGCCCAGCC
>JADMJR010000210.1 GCA_018780365.1 Acidovorax sp.
GACCCGCGCGATGGCGCGCGGGTGGTGCTGTGGTCCTGCTCGGGCTCGCGCAGCCAGAGCTGGAGCACCCGGGGCGGGCAGATCGTGAGCCAGCTCACCGGCAAATGCCTGGACGTGGAGGCTGGGCAGGTTCGCCCGGGCGCACATACCATGGTCTGGCCTTGCAACCGCAGCCCCAGCCAGCGCTGGTGGTGGTAAGGAGTGCGTGATGATGATGAAAAAGACCGTTCACCGCATCTGCGCAGCCACCTGCGCTCTGGCCTCGCTGGCCTTCCTGGCTGTTGCCCCGGCAGCCCACGCAGCCGATGCCCCCGTGACATCACCCACAGCCCCGGCCCGCCCCGCAAAAGCAGGCCCCCACCAGGCGGCCAGGCCCCTTGCCGACCGCCTCCAGGCCATTTGTTCATCGGCCGACCTCAACCACGATGGAAACGTGTCGCTGGACGAGTTCCACCAGGACATCGTGCAGAGCTGGCACAGCCTGGGGCCCGATGCACAGGGCTATGTGCACTTGGATCAACTGGGCCAGGTGCCCCGCATCGGCAAGGGCGCGCTGCGGCGGCTGGCTGCCGCCGACAAGGACGCAGATGGCAAGCTGTCCTTCTCGGAGGTGGTGCAGGCGCGCATGGCCTACTTCGAGGCGGCTGACGGCAACCAGGACGATGCCTTGTCCCTACAGGAATGCATCGCCTACGAGCGCCAGCGGCGCCGCCAGCCTCAGTAAACCATGGACGATGGGGGTGCACCGAGCCCCGCACTGTCTTGCCTTTTTGGAGGGCATGCTGAGGCAGCGCGGGGTTCTGCTCGCAACGGCGCCCACGCCTTGGATAATCCGTGGGGCCACCGACCAGACTCTCTGCGGGCGGGGCCGGAGGCACCCTTGTGGTCCTAGGCCCTGTACCGCGCCGCCCTCCTCCGCTGCTTTTGTGATCTTCATCCCCCATTCCATGTCCCAGGCCTTTCGCAACACCCTGCTTTCCCTGCGCGATCTGATCGTGTCCGCTGGTCCTCTCGCTTTTCTGGCGGTGGGGCTGCTGGCGCTGGCTTACTGGTGGCTCAACCCCAATCCGCCCAAGACTGTGACCCTGGCCACAGGGCCTGCGCAAAGCGCCTACGAAGAGTTTGGCAAGCGCTACCAGAAGGCACTCGCAGTGGACGGTATCGAGGTGGTGCTGTTGCCCAGCGAGGGCTCATCGCACAACCTTCAACTTCTGCGCGAAGGCAAGGCGGATGTGGCGTTTGTGCAGGGCGGAACCGCCGAACTCCTGCCCGGCGACCCCGACGAACTGCTGTCGCTGGGCAACCTGTTTGTGGAGCCCGTCTGGCTGTTCTACCGCACGGAGACGGCGCAGCGTATGTACAACATGCCCAGGCTCGATGGCCTGCGGCAGTTGCGTGGCCTGCACGTGAACGTGGGCTCGCAGGGCAGCGGCGTGCCCACACTGATGGAGCGCCTGCTGGAGGCCAACAAGGTGGAACGTGGCGCGGTGAAGCTCTCGCGCCTGGACCAGACCCCCGCCACCGTGGACTTCCTGGCGGGCAAGCTCGATGCGCTGGTGTTTGCCTCGGCACCCGAGTCCTTGATGGTGCAAATGCTGCTGCAAACGCCGGGCGTCCAGTTGCTGGACTTTGCACAGCACGAAGCCTATGCGCGGCGCTTTCCGTTCCTGACACCCGTTACCCTGCCCCGAGGCGTAGTGGACCTGGCCACCAATGTGCCCACGCGGGACGTGCGGCTGGTGGCATCCACCACCTCGTTGCTGGCGCGCGAAGGTACACACCCGGCCCTGCTGACGCTGTTTGCGCAGAACGCGCAGAAGCTGCACGGCGGTGCCGGCTGGTTCAACCGCGCGCGCGAGTTCCCCAACGCGCGCAACAGCGAGCTGCCCATTGCCAAGGAAGGCGACCGCGCGATGAACGAGGCCGTGCCCATGCTGCAGCGCTACCTGCCATTCTGGATCGCCAACCTGATCGAACGCATGTGGCTGGTGCTGGGTATCTTGTTGGCCATCATGCTGCCGCTGTCACGTATCGTGCCGCCGCTGTACCAGTTCCGCGTGCGCTCGCGCGTGTTCCGCTGGTACGGCCGCCTGCGCGAGGTCGAGAACGACCTGGAGGCCGGCAAGACCGACACGGCAGAACTGCTCAAGGCCCTGAGCGCGCTAGAGGCACAGGCCGAAAAGGTGAGCGTGCCACTGTCCTATGCCGATGAGTTGTATGCCCTGCGCAACCACATTCACCTGGTGCGCAAGAAGCTGCTGCGGGCCTCGGAAGGGAATGCTGGCGAGAATGCCGGGGAATCACAGCCCGCACCCGAAAGGACTGCAGCGCCCTGACGCTCACCAAGGCTAAACCCGAGCCCTCAACCAGAACTCAGCGGCCTTTGGATGATTTGGAGCCCGAGGTGGATGTCAGCGGCGCCGACTTGGACAATGGCGCCACCTTCGAGCTGGAGGATGACCGCACCCCCAAGGCGCGCGCGTCAGAGGCTTTGCGCTCAGCGCCGCCCACCTCACTGGCTGCATCCCCCGACCGGCTCACCACCTTGGCAGGTCTGGGGGGCTGAGCAGGCACCACGCGCAACGAGCCTTCCCGGGCCAACTTGTCGCGCATTCGACGCGTCATGGACTGGGTGCTGGCGTCTGCCGCCGTGAACAGGAACAGCGTGCCGTGGGGGCTGGCCCAGGTGAGCTGCGTACGCACCACGCGCCCATTGGTCACCAGCTCGACCCAGGCACCCATCACAAAATCGGCATAGGGATCTGGCACCTCTACCGGCGGCGTGGCACTGTCGCCCTCCGCCCCGGGTACAGAGAGTGGCGCTTGCGCCGACTCGGATTCGGACATGTCCGGCACCACCTCGGCAACATCGACCACCGGTTCGGCCGGCGCAGGCGCAGGCTTTTCAAAAGCCTCCTGGTGCAAGCCCACCAGACGCTGCAACAAGGCGCTGGTCTGGACGGCCGGATAGTTGATGGTCTTGAGGCCCTTGCGCAACTTGGCCAGCAGGCCCGGGATGGATTCGTTGAGCCTATCAGGCTCCTGCCGGGTCAGGCTGGGCTGGGCGCTCCAGAGCAACACGGGCACCAGTGCCAGATAGCCGCCAGGGTCATCCTTGCCATCATCGTCCTTCATCACCTGGGCCAGGGCGATCACGTCAGCCCATGGGCCAGCCGCGAAATCCAGGATGTCGGCAGGTACCTGCTCCAGGTCTGGCAGCCTGCGGATATCAGCGGCCACCTTTTCGGCCAACAGTTCACGCTGCTCGGCGTGCAAGCGGGCCTTCTCCTCCGCCTCCTGCTGCGCCTTGATTTTCTGCTCCTGCGCGTCCCAAGCCGACTGCAAAGCCTTGAGCACAGTGTCGAAGGGACCCGCGTCCTTGATCTCGTTGACGGACAGGTGTCCCACGGCCTCCGTCACCAGCCGCATGAAGCGGCTGAAGCCCGGTGCGGCCTCGGTGGTAAAGGCCAGGCTGCGCTGCGTCAACTCGTCGAGCAAACGGCGGGCAGGATGGGTACCGTCCGTGAAAAACCGTCCGTCGTGGTGTACCAACTGCTTGAGTGCGGGCTCCAGGCTTTTGACTGCCTGCTGCACCGGGGGCAGCAAACGCGCATCCTGCGCGATGTTCGCCATCATGCGGCCCACCACTTCCACAGCCATGGCTGTGGACTGTGTTGCAGCCTCCATCGGCATGGAGGCATATACCACCGGCGCCACTCCCGCCCCTCGCCACCCCGACAACGGCACGGGCAGAGAGCCCGGCTGACTTGCACTGCCACTACCAGCCAGGCGCCCCACCAAGCGCTCCAGCTGAGCCATGTCTTCAATGGCTTCGGCCACAACACCCGACGGGTAGTAAGCACCGGCCACCGACGACTGGGCGCTGGCCATACCTGCGCGCGGGTCCACCCCGCCGGGCTGCCCCGCCATGGGTTGCACAGGCATCGACCCGTAAACGGGGGGAGCAAACGGATCACCACCCGCCAGCATCTGGCGCAGGATGCCCACCGTCAGCAGCGCCTCTTCGGCGGCATCCGCCGGCACCATGGGCACCATCGGCCCTTGTTGGGAATCGCCACTCCACCCCGTGGATGGGCCCACGCCACGGCCATAGCCTGTATTGCCATAGTCGCCCATGGGCGTATTCATCGAATGGCCATAACCTGAATAACCGCTGCCATACCCAGTTCCGGGCCCCCCATAGCCCGTGCCCGGACCACCGCTGCGCCCGCCGCCACCCGAGGGCGTCCCCAGCACGGCGTACCCGACGGGCTCCACACCATGCTCCCGCAGGGCCTTGGCGGTGTTCTTGTATTCCTCCACCAGCAGCTTGCCCAGCAGGTCGCGCATGTGCTGCATCCAGAGTTGCCGGATTTCGGGTGACACGCCGGTGTCACTCACCACCTGCTGCAGAGCCCGGATATAGCTTTCAGGCCGCAGTGGGTTGCGCTCGGGCTGCACGCTGCGCAGGCCTTGGGCGGCACTGACCAAGGTATTGAGTTCAGCCAGCACGGCATCGGTGGCATGCAGGGCCGATTGCTGCGCCTTGGAGAGCTCCACCTGCGCCAGCATTTCGTTTTCGTCCATGAGCGACAGCTCACCGAAATCCATGCCGGTGTCATCGGTCGAACTGCGCCCTTTGGCCGTGGAAGGCCCTTCCGCAAAGATCTCCAGCAGTGCCATAGGGTAGCCCTTGACCAGAGCCGCCTCGTGCTGGTTCAGAAAGCGCAGGCTGTCACTGATCAGGTTGCGCTGCTGGATGTTGCGGCTGCCTGACTCCTCCCCTGTCAAAGCCCCTTGCGTGACTTTGACCAGTTGCACCATCAGTGCCTCGCCCCCGCGAACGGCGTTGACAACGCAGGCGCGAAACACGGTTCTCAAACGCGATGCGGACAGGGACATGGTGGGGAGGGATCGGACAGCGGGTTTCCAGATGCAATGCTACTTGAGCTGACGCCTTATTTGAGGGCCTTGTAGCGCATTCGTTTGGGTTTTGCGCCCTCTTCACCCAAGCGTTTTTTCTTGTCGGCTTCGTACTCCTGGTAATTGCCGTCAAAGAACGTCCACTGGCTGTCACCTTCGGCGGCCAGAATGTGGGTGGCGATGCGGTCCAGGAACCAGCGATCGTGGCTGATAACCAACATCGTGCCAGCAAACTCCAGCAGTGCATCTTCCAAAGCACGCAAGGTTTCCACGTCCAGATCGTTGGACGGCTCATCGAGCATCAGCACGTTGCCACCCGCAATCAGGGTCTTGGCCAAGTGCAGGCGACCGCGTTCCCCCCCGGAGAGCATGCCGACCTTCTTTTGCTGGTCGCCGCCGTTGAAGTTGAAGCGACCACAATAGGCGCGGCTGGCCATCTGGAACTTGCCCACGTTCAGGATGTCGAGCCCGCCCGACACGTCTTCCCAGACCGTTTTGTCGTTGGCCAGATCATCGCGGTGCTGGTCCACAAAGGCCATCTTGACGGTGGAGCCAATCACCACTTCGCCCGAATCCGGCTTCTCCTTACCAGCGATCAGCTTGAACAGCGTGGACTTACCGGCACCGTTGGGCCCGATGATGCCGACGATGGCACCCGCAGGAATGTTGAAGCTCAGGTTGTCGATCAGCACGCGGTCGCCAAACGATTTGGTGACGTTCTTGAACTCGATCACCTGGCTGCCGAGGCGGTCGGCCACGGGGATGAAGATTTCGTTGGTTTCGTTGCGCTTCTGGTACTCGAAATCGCTCAGTTCTTCAAAGCGGGCCAGACGGGCCTTGCTCTTGGCCTGGCGGGCCTTGGGGTTCTGGCGCGACCATTCCAATTCTTTCTTCAGTGCCTTGGCGCGGGCTTCTTCGCCCTTTTGCTCGGCTTCCAGGCGCGCGCCCTTCTGCGTCAGCCAGTCGGAGTAGTTGCCCTTGTACGGAATGCCGGAGCCACGGTCCAGTTCCAGAATCCACTCGGCAGCGTTGTCCAGGAAGTAGCGATCGTGGGTGATGGCCACCACGGTCCCCGAGTAGCGCTGCAGGAACTGCTCCAGCCAGTCCACCGATTCGGCATCCAAGTGGTTGGTGGGTTCGTCGAGCAGCAGCATGTCGGGCTTGGACAGAAGCAGGCGGCACAGTGCCACGCGGCGTTTTTCACCGCCGGAGAGCACGCCGATGTTGGCGTCCCACGGAGGCAGGCGCAGCGCGTCGGCGGCGATTTCAAGTTGATGCTCGGAGTCCGTACCGGCGGTGGCAATGATGGCCTCCAGCTCCGCCTGTTCGGCGGCCAGGGCGTCAAAGTCAGCGTCTTCAGCGCCGTAGGCGGTGTAGACCTCTTCCAGGCGCGCCTTGGCAGAGAACACCTTGCCCATGGCCGCTTCCACGCTTTCGCGCACGGTTTGCGTGGGGTCCAGCTGAGGTTCCTGCGGCAGGTAGCCGATGTTCAGACCGGCCATGGGGATGGCTTCCCCTTCGATTTCCTTGTCAAGGCCCGCCATGATCTTCAGGAGGGTGGACTTGCCGGAGCCGTTGGTCCCCAGCACGCCAATCTTGGCGCCCGGGAAGAAGCTCAGGGAAATGTCTTTGAGGATCTGGCGCTTGGGCGGCACGATCTTGCCGACGCGGTTCATGGAAAATACGTATTGGGCCATTTGCTTATGTCTTAAACCTGCGAAAGTGGGCAGAAGAAATTCTGCGTGCAAACCGAGATTATCGGGCCATGCGACAATACCCACCGTAGCGGGCTCCAGTTGCCCGTCACATCAGCACACTGCTGGGGACGAAAGAAGCAACGCTTCCGGGCTCCCAATCCTGAACCTCATCAGCCTGAGACTGGCTCGACAACCCCCCGGTTGTACGACAGGCCGATACCCAGCGCCCCGGACGGGCGCATCCAAAGACATGACATTTGACGAACTGAACCTGGCTCCTGCCATCCTGAAGGCCGTGCACGAAACGGGCTACGAAACCCCCACGCCCATTCAGGCCCAGGCCATTCCCGCCGTGCTCGCAGGCCACGACCTGCTGGCTGGCGCGCAGACTGGCACCGGCAAGACCGCCGCGTTCACCCTTCCCATGCTGCACCGCCTTTCGCAAAGCGCTGCCCCCAAGAACAAGTTCGGCGGCAAGGGCATCCGCGCCCTGGTGCTGACCCCCACCCGTGAACTCGCGGCCCAGGTGGAAGAATCCGTACGCGAATACGGCAAATACCTCGACATCAACTCCACCGTCGTCTTCGGCGGCGTGGGCATGAACCCGCAGATCGACCGCATCAAACGCGGCGTGGACATCCTGGTGGCCACCCCCGGCCGCCTGCTGGACCTGCAGCAACAGGGTTTCCTGGACCTGTCCACCGTGCAGGTGCTGGTGCTCGACGAAGCCGACCGCATGCTGGACATGGGCTTCATCCACGACGTGAAGAAGGTGCTGGCCCTGGTGCCCAAGGACAAGCAGAGCCTGCTGTTCTCGGCCACCTTCAGCGATGAAATCCGCGACCTGGCCAACACCCTGCTCAAGAACCCGCAAAGCATCCAGGTCACGCCCAGCAACACCACCGTGCAGCGCATCACCCAGGTGATCCACCCTGTGGGCCGCGGTAAGAAGAAACAGGTGCTGCTGCACATCATCCAGCAGCACAACTGGAGCCAGGTGCTGGTGTTCACCCGCACCAAGTTCGGCGCGAACAACGTGGCCGAGTTCCTGACCAAGAACGGCGTTCAGGCCATGGCCTTGCACGGCAACAAGAGCCAGAGCGCCCGCACGCAGGCATTGGCCGGTTTCAAGAGCGGTGACATCCGTGCCCTGGTGGCCACCGACATCGCCGCGCGCGGCATCGACATCGACGAGCTGCCGCACGTCGTGAACTACGAAATCCCCAACGTCTCGGAAGACTACGTGCACCGCATCGGCCGTACGGGTCGCGCCGGTGCAACCGGTGAGGCCGTGAGCCTGGTCTGCATGGACGAAGAAGGCTTCATGATGGACATTGAGCGCTTCACCAAGCAGCAGATTCCCGTGCAGATCATCGAAGGCTTCGGTCCCGACGCTGGCGAGAAAGCCGAGCCCATTGCCATGGGCCGTCAGACCATCTGGGGCGGCGCAGGCAAGCCCCCAAGCCGTGACGTGATGCAGGCCGCCGCCAAGGCCGCCCGCAGCGAAATGATGGAGCGCATCCGCACCAACAAGGCCGGCCAAGGTGCTGGCGGTGGTGGCGACCGTGGCCCCCGTCCTGCTGGCGGTGGCAATGGTGGCGGTGGCGGCCGTGGTGGCCGTGCCGGTGGTGGTGCAGCAGCAGGCGGCGGTGGCGGCAATGGTCCGCGCGGCGGCCGTGCCGGTGCCGGTGCCGGCGGCGGTGGCGGTGGCGGCCAGGGTGGTGGCGGCGCACGCGCTGGCGGCCAGGCTCCTGCACGCGGCCGCTCCGGTGGCGGTGGAGGTGGCGGCTACGAAGGCGGCAACCGCTACGATGACTCGCAACCCCCACGCGCCAACGCCCACCTGGGCACGCACATGGGCCACGCCAACCCGGGCAACCGCAGCTCCGGCCATGCAGGTGGCGGCCAGCCCGACCCAATGCGCACCAGTGTGGACAGCATGGGTGGCGGCGGTCGCCGTGGTGGCGGTGGTTATCGTGGCGGCAACGGAGGAGGTGGCGGCTATGGCGGTGGATCAGGTGCGGGTGGCGGTGGTGGCCGGGGCAACGGGCCTCGTGGGCCGGGCGGTTCTCGCGGCTCTTTTAACCGCTGAAGCGACGCCCCCGAAGGACGGTGGGGCATCGGCAGCCACGGTGGCCGCCGCCTCTCCGCCCCTGTCATCAGGCAGCCAGGGCACAGCCGTCGTTCACGTGCTGCATGCCCGCAATCGCCGGCCTCCCGCGCTGAGCCATCCCCGCCTGCAACTGCATGCGGTCGACTTTGCAGACCTGCCGAACCTGCCACCGGTGGACGATGTCTACATCACCCTGGGCACCACCATCGCAGCAGCGGGCAGCCAGAGCGCTTTTCGTGCGGTGGACTATGACGCGGTGCTGGCCACCGCCCGCGCGGCACGCGCCGCCGGAGCCTCTCGCTGTGGCGTGGTCACGGCCATGGGCGCCAACGCGCAGTCGCGCATCTTCTATAACCGGATCAAAGGCGAAGTCGAACGCGACCTGCAGGGCCTGGGCTTCGCCACCCTGGTCATTGCCCGCCCATCCCTGATGACTGGCGAACGCCAGGCGTTGCAACAGGCAGCACGCCCGGCCGAATCTCTCTCCATCCAACTCTTCAAATGGCTGGACCCGGTCATTCCCGCCAACTACCGCGCCCGCCCCGGCGCTGATGTGGGGCGTGCGCTGGTGCATGCCGTACAGTCAGGCACGGCCGGACTGCATGTGCTGTCGGGCCACGCGCTGCAACCCTACTGAACGGGGGCTGCAGACTTCCTGCCTGAGCCCATGTTGCCCGCCCCATGCGCCCCACCGACCTGCCCCAGCCCCTGGCCACCCTGATGGTGGCCACCTGCAATGTGCTGAACCTGGCCAACCCAGGGCGCATGTTCTACGAGAACCAGGATCCCTACAGCGCCGCAGAGTTCGAGCGCAAGCTCACTTGGCTGGGGGAACGCTTTCGCATGCTCAACGCCGACGTGCTGGCCGTGCAGGAGGTCTGGGATGAGGCAGCCTTCAAGGGCGCCCTGGGCCGTGGCGGCCTGCGCTACGACTTTGTGGCCGTTCCAGGTGCCGAAAACGATGCCACACGCCACGGCGCCCAGGGAACGCCACGTGTAGGCATCGCCACGCGGCTCAAGGTAGACGCTTTGCAGTCTTTTCCAGACTTCCCCCCGGGTTTTCAGGTGGACATACCCGGCATCGGCCTGCACACCCGCTTCGAGCGCCCGCCCCTGGTGGCCACGCTGCGCATGAAACATGGGCAGACGCTCAATGTGCTGACCACACACCTCAAATCCAAGCGCCCCAAGTTTCTGCAGGATGCGCAGGGCAACCCTGCCGAGGACCGCGACGACCGCAAGGTGATGGCGCTGGCCTCGCTGCGCTCGCTGATCATGCGGGGTGCTGAGGCCATGGCCCTGCGCTGCCTGGTCATCGACCTGCTGCACCGCACCAACATACCGCTGGTGGTGCTGGGCGATTTCAACGACACGCCCGACAGCGTGACCACTCAGCTCATCTGCGCCACCACGGAAATCGCCTACGACCGGTCGGCGCGGGATGTCGCCCTGTTCAACGCCTACGACCTTCAGGGCGAGGCCGCGTTGAAGAAGGACGTGGCGTACTCGCACATCCACCAGGGCTCGCCCTCCGTGCTGGACCAGGTCTTGGTCAGCGAGGAGTTCATGGCGACCGGACGCAACAGCGTGGGCGACGTGCGCAGGGTGGACTACTTCAACGACCACCTGCACGAAGGCCGCGACCGCACCCGATCAGACCATGGTTTCGTGCGCGCCTTGCTGCGCCTGAAGATGCAGGCGCCCCCCTCCTCCACAACCCCCTCACCGGCACTGGCGCCATCAACCTGAAGGGGCTCGCCGCATTCGTCGCCGCGTCAACCACCGCTTTGCAACGGGATGTACGCCGACACAGACCCACGGGGATGCGCAGGTAACATCAACGTAACAGACGCCCCTGCGAGGCATCCATTGGCAGAACACACCATGAACATGCACTCTTTCCTCCGCCGCCCTCCCCACGCCACTGCGGCCCTGCCTGCAACCACCTCCCTGCGCTCCTCACTGCGGCATGCACGCTGGACCGCATCAGCAACCCTTGCGGCCCTGCTGCTGGCGGCCTGCGGCAGCACCCCGCTGCCCCCCTGGCCCTCGACCTCGACCTCGGGCGCCCCAAGGCCCAACGCGCCCGCCCCGCTGCCGCGCGTGCAGCAAGGCACAGTGGTGCCCACTCCGTTGGGCCAGCAAGCACCGCACCGTGCAGCCGTGGTGTCCAACCCCCTGCCTCCGCCTGCGCCACTCGTGGTGCAGAACGAAGGCCCGATGGCGCCCCCCTACAGCGCAGCCGTGGCCGCACGCTTCCCAAATCCGCCCATGTCTTACAGCACCCCGGGGCTGGGATTGGAACGCCGGGCGTTCACCACCAATGCCGAGCTGGGCCTGTGGCTGAAATCGCTGGCCGATGCGGCACCCCGCGGAGCCACACGCACCAAGCTGCTGCACGTTGGCACGTCACAACGTGGCGAACCCATTCAGGGGCTGCTGGTGACCCGCGCTGCGGGCACGGACCCCACCAGCCTGGACACCAGTGGCCGCCCGACCGTGGTGCTGATCGGCCAGCAGCATGGTGATGAGCCCGCAGGCAGCGAAGCCTTGCTGGTCATCAGCAGCGAACTGGCCCAGGGCCTGCTGGAACCCCTGCTGGACCGCATCAACGTGGTGGTGGTGCCCCGTGCCAATCCCGACGGAGCGGAGGTCAGCACCCGTGTCACGGCCAATGGCGTGGACATGAACCGTGACCACCTGCTGCTCAACACCCCCGAGGCCCGCGCGCTGGCCCGGGTCATCAACGACTACCGCCCCATCCTGGTGGTGGATGCCCACGAGTACACCGTGGTGGGACGCTACCTGCAGAAGTTCAACGCCATCCAGCGCTATGACGCGCTGCTCCAGTACACCACCACGGCCAACTACCCCGAGTTCCTGACCAAGGCTTCGCAGGAGTGGTACCACCAGCCCATGGTGGCTGCACTCAAGGCCCAGGGCATCACCAGCGACTGGTACTACACCACCTCGACCAACCCGCAGGACAAACGCATCTCCATGGGCGGCACGCAGCCCGACACGGGACGCAATGTCAACGGGCTCAAGAACACCGTCAGCCTGCTCATCGAGACACGCGGCGTAGGCATTGGCCGCATGCACATCCAGCGCCGCGTGCATTCGCAGGTCACGGCCATCTCCAGCGCCTTGCGCAGCACGGCCGATCGGGCCACCAACCTGGAGCAGGTGCGCTCCTTTGTCGCCCGGGACGTGAGCGCCCAGGCCTGCCGCGATCAGGTGGTGGTGGAGGCCGCAGCCACGCCCACCCAGCGCGACCTGGACTTCCTCGACCCCGACACTGGTGCAGACCGCGCCATCCGCGTGGACTGGAACTCGTCGCTCACCCTGCGCGCCACCAAGTCACGCGCCCGGCCCTGCGGATACTGGCTGGCGGCGGGCTCCACCGCCGCCGTGGAGCGCTTGCGGCTGCTGGGCCTGCAGGTTATGCGTGTGGCCGAACCTGGCGCCATGCTGGCAGAAACCTACCGGGAGACCGCGCGTGAAACCGGCGACCGCCAGGACGTGATTGGCACCATCGCTGGCGGCACAGGCATCGTGCGGGTGCAGGTGTCGGCGGTGCGCAGCGCCATCGACGCCCCCGCCGGGAGTTTCTATGTGCCACTGAACCAGCCCCGCGCCAACCTGGCCGTCGCCGCGCTGGAGCCTGACACGCAAAACAGCTATTTCGCCAACCGGCTGATCGAAGACCTCGGCCAGACCGCACGTGTCATGGCCACGCCAGCACTGGTGTTTGAAGAGACAGAGTAAGTAAACACGCAAGTCAAGCCCCGCGCCCGCGTGGCTCGGGGCTTGCGGGCAGGCTGGCCGATCCCCCTTGGCATGGCCTTCCCACCCACCCATCCATGATCGACCTGCACTGTTGGCCCACTGCTGGCCCACGCCGAACAGCTGGAAAACTCCCATCCTGCTGGACGAATGCGGCCTGCCCTGCCGCTGCACCTCCATCAACACCGGCCAAGGCAGTGCGGACCGGACCTGGCCAAGGGGCTTCACAAGTCCTTCGCAAGTTGATGGCCAACGAGCAGCACAAGGCACTGCACTGTCCGGCTAGGCCACCGACAGCGTGCGAGCCAGCGCACAACAAGCGCGCTGAATCCCTGGCACACAGTCAAAATGCTATTAAATATATAGCTACTACCGCTTACTGATAGCGCGCAAGAGGCTATTTTCAATCACATTACACGTGACCAGGCAGCGGTGCAGGGCCCGTGTGCCGCGCCTGGCGGGCCTGGGTCCGCTCCAGCACATGGCGTGACATGGACTGGGCCAGCGCCTCGTCGGCCAGAAACACCACGGTGCTGTCGCACTCTTGCACCAGCCTGCGCGCCTCGTCCTCGCTGTGGCTGCGCACTACGGTCTCGATGGCGGGGTTCAACGCCAGCGCAGTGCCAATGATCTGCCGCACATTCAGGGAGTCCGGCGTGGCAATCACCAGCATGGCGGCGCGGGCGATGTGGGCCTGGATCAACACCGCGGGGTCCACCGCATCCCCAAACACCGCAGCGATGCCGTCCACCCGGAGCGACTCCACCAACTCCCGGTTTTGCTCGGCCACCACAAAAGGGATGTCGTTGGCAGCAAGAGCGCTGGCCACACGGCGCCCCACCCGGCCGTAGCCCACCAGCACCACTTGCCGGGCCAGATACCGCGAGTCCGTACTCATCGGCAGCTCTGCCAGCGGGTCATCGCGCTGCTCCAGCCGCCGAGCCAATGCCGAGCGGGCACGCAGCCAGTCCTGCAGCGGAGCGATGGCATGAAAGAGCAAGGGATTGAGCGCCATCGAAATCAGCGCCCCGGCCAGCACCAGGCTGGCGCCCTCAGGCGGCAGCAACCCCAAAGACGCCCCCAGGGCCACCAGGATGAAAGAGAACTCACCAATCTGCGCCAGGCTTGCCGACACCGTGAGTGCAGTCTGGAGCGGATAGCGAAACGCCAGCACCAGCGCGGCAGCAGCCAGCGTCTTGCCCACCATGATGATCGCCACCACCGCCAGCACCTGCAGGGGCCGCTCCCACAGCACGGACGGATTGAACAGCATGCCCACCGACACAAAAAACAGCACCGCAAAGGCGTCGCGCAAAGGCAGGGATTCTTGCGCGGCGCGGTGGCTGAACTCCGACTCGCGCATCACCATGCCCGCAAAAAAAGCACCGAGAGCGAACGACACGCCAAACAACGCGGCCGATCCGAACGCAATCCCCACCGCAGCGGCCACCACACACAGGGTGAACAACTCCCGCGAACCAGTGCGCGCCACCTGCCACAGCACCCACGGGAACAATCGGCGCCCCACCAGCAGCATCAGGGCCACAAAACCCCCCACCTGAAGCAGCGTCCACCCCAGGGTGCGCCACAGCTGCGCGGTATCCAGCTCCTCCTGCGCGCCTGCACCGCCCCCCAACCACCCGGCCAGCGGGGGCAAGAGCACCAGCACCAGCACCATGGCCAGGTCCTCCACCACCAGCCAGCCCACCGCAATGCGGCCGGTGTGGCTGTCCAGAATGCCCAAGGTCTCCAGAGCCCGCAACAACACCACCGTGCTGGCCACCGACAGCGACAGGCCAAACACCAGGGCTCCGCCCAGGCTCCATCCCCACCAGGTGGCCAAAGCCATCCCCAGCACCGTGGCCACCATCATCTGGACCACCGCCCCAGGGACAGCAATCTTGCGCACCGCCAGCAGATCGCCGAAAGAAAAATGCAGGCCTACGCCAAACATGAGCAGCATCACGCCGATCTCAGCCAGCTGACTCGCCATGGCTGCATCCGCCACAAATCCCGGCGTGAAAGGCCCGATGACCACGCCCGCTAAAAGATACCCCACCAGCGCAGGCAGGCGCAGGCGCGTAGCCAGAAAGCCCAGCGCCAACGCAAGCCCAAGGGCTGCGGCAATGGTGTGGATGAGGGTGACGCTGTGCGGCATGGGCTGAGTGGCTGGTGAGGAGGCGCCGTGTGCGCCTGCACATGACCTCGTTATAACCGCATCCATGCCCGCACCGCAAAATCACGGGGCTTCTTCCAGGAGGAGATGGCCGTGGCGGGTATGATTCGACCACTGCGCCAGCGCAGTGGCGGAACACTCCGCACAGCAAGTACGCATCACCGCCGAAAGCCTTTCTGCCCGTAGCTCAACTGGATAGAGCAATAGCCTTCTAAGTTGTTCGGCAAACCCAGTATCTATGCGGCCTGCAGGCCGTTTCCTGATACGCAAAGCTGTATGTTCAATCAGCTATCCGGGCCGCATTCTTCCGTTTCATGGGTGGCGTTTGCGTATCGTTTTGGGGTGGACAATCTCCCGCCATGGCAGCTCCAAACACCGTTGACTTCCCACCCCACCACCCAGGCATGGCAGAACTTCACCGCCGGGTGATGAACGCCTTTCGTGTGCACTGGGCCAAGTTCCCCAAGGCCACACCTCAAAAGCTGGTCCTGACCCAGAAGCAGGCAGACGATCTGCAGCTGACTCGGCTCTATGGCAGCGTCTCAATCGCTGGCTACTCGCCTCCGAAAGGCACTTTCAACGACCGGCCCGTGGAGGTGTCAGCCACGACGGCCGGGGTCCTGGTGGCGCATGACGGCACGGAAATGCCACTGGCGGAGTACGACAAGATGCCGACCTGACCAACTCGCGTTTCACTTGTAAATCTGCAAATAGATAATCCCACGATCAAAACAAATCAAATCTCACCCATATATAAAATCAATATTTCACTTGATTATTTGATTAACTTGTGTTATAATTGAATTTCCATCATGTGATTTTGATGGTTTTCAACTATAACTATAGGGAGATATCATGAAGTTTGAAATTATTAAAAAACTGAGATTTGAGAATTTTGCGAGCAAAGAGTCTGGATATCAGGTCAAGCATGGACGCTCAACACTTGCCAGTGCGCTTGTGCGATGCCCATGTTGCGGACACGAGTGGGAGGCTAGCGCTGGAGGCGAGCGAGGTGAGTTTTTACCTGGAGCTGGTTCGCATAGGCCAATTTCGTGCCCCGAATGTCCGTGCGAAGGCACCTTATCGAATAGCTAGAAGCTGCAAAATGAAAAAGCCCCGCCGCAGTGATGCGAGCGGGGCTTTTTCATTAGCGCTGGCGATTCAGCAGATCAGATCGACGGACACATGCGCCAGGAAGGATGCACCGTGGGTCGTCGCTTGAGCACGCGCAGCACGAACGCCTTGGCCGCTACCAGCGCCACGCGCGGCTTCTCCTGGCCCGGGGCTTTGGCCTGCAACTGAAAGGGCTCCACCCAGGCGCTGAGCACGCGGTCAATGCCGTTGCTCACGGCAGAAGCCACGCGGCCAACGGCGACCGACATGGCAGAGGCTGCGGCCATGCAGGCCAGGGCAATCAGGGAAACGAAGCGGGACGAGCGGTACATGGTGAATCTCCAGATGGGTGATGCCGTGGCTACCGGCGGGGGCCCCTTGCCGTTGCGGGGAATGGGTGTCGGCCTGGCTGGGCGGGCCACTTGGCCACCCCGGCGCACCGGGGCGGGCCTTGCCGACGAAATCAGAAGTGGGCGATGCGCTCGTCCAAGATGCCCGAGTAAGCGGCCATGGCCTTCGATTGGCGCGACAGGCGATCCTGCTCATCGGTAGAGAGCTGCAGGTACAACGGGTTGTCCAGAATGAACGCGTCCAGTTTGGACAGGCGCTCGTCCAGTTCGCGCTTCTCGTCAACCACGCGCTGCTGGTGGGGCGGAACCAACTTCACGTCGGCCAGATCAGCGGCCGCATCCGCTTGCTCGTCGCGCAGGCGAAAGCCCAGCAACTGCCAGACCTCTTTTTCTGCGTTGTCGCGCGCAACCTTGCGCCCTATGCCCTCGTCGAAGTTCTCGATGAACACCACAGCGGACTCGCCACGCACGGTGAATCCATTCTTGAGAGTCAACTCGCAGACGGTCACACGCCCGCTGGGCAACAGCGTGAACGTTTCACCAACAATTTCGGCCTTCACATCGGCGGGCGTCACGCGCGGTGCGCGGTTGGCCTTGGCCTGGATCTCGCGCTCCAGGGAGTCGGGGCCGGGGTCCACCACGGGGAGGGCGACACTGGCGACAGGCTCACGGTGCAAATCCGCAAGCGCATCGGCAGCCAGCGCCTCCACATTCTCTGGCGACAGCACGATGGAGCCAATATCGCTCCCGCCATTGCCCTGGCTGCGGACGGTCAGCGTATAGCCCCCGCCGTCGTTGCGCGACAGGTTCACGAAGGGAGGGAAGTTGGAGCCCGGCGGCGTGTGGGCAAAAACGGTCTTGGTCATAGCGTTCTCAGGGTGTTGACCCGGCAACCGGCCGGGGCGGTTGGGTCAGCGCGTCGTAGTCGCGCTCGCAGGACTGCCCGGCGATTCGGGCTTTGTCGGCGTACTCAGCCAGGATTCCCGCTCTTTGGTCAGCGCGGCCGAGCACGTCGGCAAGCACTCCAATGGGATCGCCGGTTGGCGCGACTGCGGGCTCAGTGCCGGGATTCGCGGCTGATCGACGGGCTGCGGCGACAAGGGCATCGATGCGTTGTTGCAGGCGGCCAGAAGCACGGCGAGCACTGGCAGAATCAGCGTTAGCAGCTTCGATTTTTGTAGCGGTTTCACGGGCGTTCCTTTCTTGGTCAGCGGCCCAGCGGGCTTCCTGCGCACGCACTGCACGCAGGGCCTTGGCTGTCAGGTCGGCGATGTGCGCCAAGGTCTGGGCGTTCTTGGTACGGGTGTTTGCGGCGTCGAGCTGGGCGGAGTGCAGGCGCACGGTCTGAACCACCAGCAGTACGCTCAGCACCAGGGCGGCGGCAATGGCGCCGTATGCTTTGAGCTTGTCGAAGATCATTTTTTCGACTCGTGGTAATGGTGGAAGCCAAGTTCAAGACAGCCGGCCACAAAGCCATAGGCGAAACCACACAGGGCCAGAACGAGGAAGAACACTCCGATCAAGCGCATCAGTAGGAACCACTCGCCACGGTGCAGGTGGCCACGGACCCGCTTGAAGAAGTCCCACACCAGGAACAGCAATGTGCCCACCCATTTCAGGGCCCAATCGCGGAGCTTGTTCATCACGGCATGTCCTCACATTCCTTGCTGTCGCGGTAGCCGTTGCGGGACTCGGCAAAGCAGGCGCGTGCTGCGGCATCGGCCTTGGCACGATCCTGGCCGCAGGCCACAAGCACTTCGCCCGCGCGCAGATACCAGGCGGGCGCCAAATCCGCCTCTTGGGATGCCGTGTTCAGCAGTTCGCAGGCACTGTAGGCAGTGCTGACTGGGATCACCGTGCAGCCGCCCAGCGCAACGGCCAGGCCCATGGCGATGACGGTGGGGCGCATCAGATCGACCCCTTCTGGCGCTGGATGCCAGCCTTCACGCCAAGGCCGTAGAAGTGCTTGGCAAAGCCTTCAAGCTGTCGTTCCGACCAGGCTGTGCAGCCGACCTCGGCGCACTCCTTTTCGTCCTCGGTGGACAACTGCAGGCCCTTGGTGGTGGCGCAGCCCGCGAGCAGCGAAGCTATGACGACGACAGCTAGCGATTTCATAGCAAGTCCTTTCGACTGCACATGACCATTTCAGCCTTGCGCCGGTTGTGCAGGCCCGGCACGTAGACCGCCTTGCCGTTCTCTGTGACGAACGACCAGTTGGGGGAGCCGCCGGGTGTGAATGCCAGCGCGCGGCAGCCTTCTTCAAGTCGCCCGGCGTTGATCAGACCCAGAGCCTTGCTGGCGCATGTGTTGCCGACGCCGACGTTGTGCGCGTGGCTGCTCAGGGCGTCGAAGGTGCTTTGGCTGATTCGTGTTTTGACGCAATCAAGCAGCTTGAGTTGGGTCTTTTCGACCACCATACGGTTGACTTCATCGCAGCGCTCTTTGCTCCAGACATCACCGACAATGACGGGATATGGACTGGTGGCGTTGGTGATGCCGTCGCAAACGGTTGGGATGCCGCGCGCCAGGCGGTCTGCGTAGACCTTGGTGGCCTGCTTCTTGTCGGCTTCCCAGTCATGCAGGAAACCAGCAAGACCCGCGCTGGCCAGCACCAGGGTGGCGCCGAATTTGACGACTGTTTGCCGGGCGCTCACTCGTCGGCTCCCAGTTCGCCCAGGTCGGTATTCCCGGGAAGGACACGCCCAGTGCTGCGCATGATGTCGATGCGGATCTGGCGCTCCTGCTGGCGCAGGGCGTGCTCAGCGGCCAATCGGCGGTTTGCCTCGCGCTTGTAGTACCAGCTCACCAGAGCGCCAAGCAGCGCGATGCCCACGCCGAAAAGACCAATGGCCTGGGATGATGCGAGCCAGCCAAGGAATCCAACGACAGCGCCGCCGCCGGTTGTGCGACTGCCAGCCGTGGCGAGGGTGTCGATGGTTTCTGTTTTCATGAGCCCGGATGATTCCGGGCACGAGGCGTAACGTCGAACCCTATACGGGGCCGATCAGCGCCCAGCCCTCACGCTGACACGACCACCGTTCGGTCCTCGGCACCGACCTCCAGCACGCGGCGCTCTTGCGCTACCGCTACAAGGCGGGATTCAGCTCCCACGCGCAGCAGCCTGTTTTCAACGGGAACAACCAGCGTGCGACTGGGGTCCAGTGGCGGGGCAGATTCAATCGCAACGAAGGTATCTTGCCCAGCCTCTACCGCAGCCAGCATGCCACTCGATGCGATCTGGCCTGCGATGGCGGCGGTGTCCTGCCCCGCCTCAATGGCGGCCAGGAGAGCGCTGACCAGCGCACCGCCGCTTGCACTTGCGATGTCGCCCCCCGCCTCTGTGGCTGCGATGGCGCCCACCGATTTCGGTAGGCCGCCCTCGATTGCCGCCATGGCCCCGGCGATCAGCGCGGAAACAGCAATTGCAGCAGCATCAGTCCCAGATTCGGTCGCAGCGAAGTTCCCCTGCAGATGCGATGCGCCACCAGTTGCCGCAAGCGTGTCGCCCCCAGCCTCTGATGCCGCCAGCATGCCAACTGCGCGCGGCGTTGTGCCGGTGGCGGAAAGCACGTCGGAACCGGCTTCGGTCACGGCGAGATCGCCTTGACGACCGGTGGCGCTCGTCCCAGTTGCAGCGAACGCATCCGCGCCCGATTCGACGGCAGAGATTGCGCCATGTGCCAGCAAGCCACCGATCAGGCTGGCCGTATCGGCACCAGCCTCAGTCGCGCCAAGTGCCCCCTGGACGGGGACGACACCAGACCCGGCAAAGCTGTCGGTCGCACCCTCTGTCGCCGCAAGCGAGCCAGAAGATGCTCCAGGGTCTGCAGGCTCCCAGGTGACGTTTGCCGCATTCCCTGCAGGAGAGGTGTACGAGGCAACCCCTACCCAACTAGCGTCAGCGGCATCTCCTGCCGGCGGGGTGTAGCTCATACAGGGATGACCTTGCCCAAGGTGAGCACGGGCAGATCCTCGCCAGACAGTGGGT
Organism: Acidovorax sp.; assembly: GCA_018780365.1. GTDB lineage: Bacteria > Pseudomonadota > Gammaproteobacteria > Burkholderiales > Burkholderiaceae_C > Acidovorax. The sequence goes on from JADMJR010000210.1 coordinate 20,147, forward strand.
AAAAGTTCAGCGTGTGCGCCTCGTTTGTCAAAGTGTCAATGGAATAGTCGCCAGTGGTTGCATTGCTTGTCGTCGCCCCGACAACGACTTCCGATGGCTCTGACAAGGCAATGACACGGCGGGCAGCATTGGCGCCAGATGCATCCTTGACGTTCCCAGATAGCCTGTAGGCATAGTCGGGGAACGCTTGCGCGTCAGGCGTGTAGTCTGCCACTCGCCTGGCCTGGCCCTTAGTGATGCGCAGTTCGTCTATGTATCCGTTAAACCACGGGTCAAACCCGCCAAACGAGGTGTGCCCACCGACCTGCAGCCCAAGAGAAGAATCGAAAGACGCCGAAGACGTGGACTCTCCGATCCGCACTCCGTCACGGAACACGCGCACGGTAGTCCCAGACCGCGATACAGCCCAGCGCTTCCAGGCAGCCCCCGCCAGAGAGGCGCTTGCTACGCTGATGATCAGCGAACTGTTGTTGTATACAACGAAATTGTCACTTGAGAAATTGACCCACCAACCTGCCGTCGCGCTGGCATCAGCGGTGTTGTGCACAACGATGCAGTCCCCTTTGTTAGATGACCTCCATGTTGAAAATTCAATGCAAAAGTCCCCCGTCCCAAAGCTGAAGTCAGCGCTGTTCGCCAGGTTGAGATAGTCCCCGCTGCCGTCGAACAGCATGGACGCCCCGCCAAACAAGCTCTGCGCGGTGCTGATCTGTGCGTTACCAAAAGCGGTGACCAACTTCGGCACGTTCGAGCTGTCGGTGAACGTGGTCGATTCGTTGGCGCCGTCACCATGCAGCAACAAGCCAACGCTTCCATAAAATGCGTCACCGGCCATGCCACCTACTCCTAAGCCGCGTGCGTGATCGTTGCGGAATTGATCGTGATGGCCTGCCCATTGGCCAGCACATTGTTGTCCAAAACCAGGTCAGTGCCAGAGGTGCCAACCGTCAGGCCGGTGATGACATCGGCATCACCCGACGTCGTGACACTGGCCTTTGTCGCAGTCCCGGCGGCTGAGGCCATCGTGCTCAGAATGCCATCAGCGCCGCCATTGGCGTCTGAGAGCGTCAGCACGGCACCCGACACTGTGCCTGCGGTCGCTGCCAATGTGAACGTGGCCAGCAGCACGTCTGCGGCGCTGAACAGCTTGAGCTTGCCAGAGGTGCCTATGATGGAGACAACCGCCGTCATGCGGGCGGTCTTCGCGGCGGTTGAATAGGTGACGGCCATGGTCAGTCCTCAGCGTTGGGTAATGGAGAAATAGATGGTCCGGTCGTCAATCCGACCACCGGAGGTGGTGATGCGGCAGGTCACGAATTCATCGGCATCCACCACGCCGCCAGACACGAATGCGGTGGCGGTGGCGCTGGTGTTGGTGGATGACTCGACCGTGATGCCCGCGCTGGACACCCATTCAACGGACACGATCACGTCGGCCAGTGGGGCGAGCCAGTCCGACCAATCGACCGTGTAGTCGAGGGTTGCGTCAGGGTCCTTCTTGATTGCAGCCATGCCCTGAAGTTTTTCAACCACCGGGCAATCCGTCGAACCCTATACGGGGCAGCCCGCTACGTGCCGTAGTCCGTCACATCCTGCTCGCTGCCGCTCCACCCGCCGCTGGCCCGGATCTGGTTGTAGAGCTGGGCAGACAGCGTGCCCAGCATGTCCACCATCTGGCCCGACGTGGCCACCTTGAGCTTTGCGCTGGTCACGGCGTTGTCTCCGATCTGCGCGGCTTTCACGCGGGCGTCGTGGCGCTTGCGCGCCGTTTCCTGGATCACAGCTTCGATGCGGTTGCGCTCTGCGGCCGTCAGGCGCTCCAGATCGGACTTCTCGCCGATCAGGGCGTTGTGGTCGGCCACATGCAGGGCGTGGGCGCGCTGCTTGAGGCGGAACAGGTCCACCACCTTCGAGGTGAACTCGCGGATGTTGCGCATTCGAGCATCCGTTGCCGCTCGGGCCAGCTTGAGCTTTGCGGCCTGCTCTTCCGCCACGCGCGCCTGGTAGGCGGCGGCCACGGCCTGGTCATGCTGACGCACCGTGGCGGCGTGCAGCCGTGCGATGGCATCGAAGGCGGCCCCGGGGAGGAAGCGATGGCCAGCCGCTGCAGCCGCGTCCACCATCAACCGCTCCTGCGCATAGGCCTCCCGCTGGTCGAAGGCAAACGCGTTATCGGCGTTGAGTCGGTCCACGCTCTCCGTGTAGGTTACGCCCGTACCACCGTTGAGCCCGGCAATCAGCGCCGCGTCGGCCATCTCGCCGGCGGCGGCCACCTCTGGGAACAGCGTTTCAATGGCGTCCAGCATCCGGTCGGCCAGCGTGCCCACGGCGTTGTCCACCGCGTACTCCGGCATGGGCAGGATCGCTCCAGCCACCGGCTGCCGCGCCAGGGCCATGGCCCCCACGGCATTCGAGTAGGTACTGGCCCAGCGCACCTGGGTTTCATCCGGGAGCGCTGGGATGCCGTCGATCACCTGGTCAATCGCGGGCCCCTGCTGGCCCTCTGCATAGACCTCCAGGCTCGTCGCCATGTTGCGGATGATGTTGATGGCCGTCACCACCACCTGGGCCGCCAGGCCCGGCGATGGAAACGTCAGTGTGGGGTCAATGCCCGGGTCGTAGTTGAATGGTGGGAATGGCTGTGCCATGGCTGCTCCTTACTCGTTGGCGTCCACGGTGTTGCGCTCGCTGCTGCCGGAATTGACCGACACGCCCACGCCGTTGAGCGCAGCGGACGCCTTGCTGGCCTCGCGCCGGATGCGTTTGAGGTAGTCCTCGATCAGCATCTGCGCCTTGGTGACGGTGCGCTCGTTGGCCGCTGCCACCACGCGCTGGCCATCGGCCGTGCCCAGGCCCAACTCTGCCACCTGCGTTTCGTAGGCGCCCAGCTTGTTGGCCAGGTTGCCCAGTGCCGTGCGCTGCAGCAGTGCGTCCCGCCGGTACTTGGTCAGGAAAGTGTTGTTGTCGCCGTAGACCTCGAACATGTGGCTCATCTGGGCAAACACATAGTCGCGGCAGGCGTCCTGCACCTGGTTGCGCAGCGACACCAGATCGGCGATGGCCTCGATGCGCAGCTTCATGCGGGCGTCGTCATCCGAAGCCCCCAGGCTGGCGGCCAGCCGCGCATGGCTCAGGCCGGTGAGGTCGGCATTGATGCGCTGCAGAGCCGCGCCCGCCCCGGCGGGCATGGGCAACAGCACATGCAGCGCCGCCGCACCTTGCAGGGCCTGCTGCCCGACCGCCGTGCTCTGCGCAAGGCGGTGGTCGCGCCCCACGTACCCCATGGCCTGCTGCCCAGCCACAACCCGGGCATACCAGCGCACCGCCTCGTTGAAGCTCGCGCTCACCGGCGTGAGGCCGCCCATCAAATCAAAGAACGTGCGGCTCCAGTCATCGTTGAGTTCCCGCAGCTGCGCCGCAACGCCTTGGTCGTAGTCCGCCAGCATGCGCTGCAGCTCCAGCGAGAACTGAGGCTGCCCCGGATCGAACCGAGGCAGAGAGTACACATCGGCGGTTTTCTGCATCTCCGCGTTGAACTCGGGTTCCGTGAGTTCAGCCGCCTTATTGATGCGCTCCATCGCGCGCTGCCAGGCGAAGTACAGCAGCGTGTCGAACAGCAGCGTGGTCTGCATGACGTGGCCATTGGGCATAGTCAGATCCTCCGGGACAGGGGCACCACATCGAAGCGGACGGTATCCAGTTCGAAGTCGGCGCCGGTTTCGTTGTAAAGCTCGAAGGTGAAGTAGCTGGCGCGCAGCCCTTTGCCCAGGTCGAACCGCTGCGTGCGCTGCTCGGGATCGTTGCGGCGCACCTTGTAAATGAAGGCGTCCTTGCCATCGCCTACGCGCAGGAACACCCCGCCAGAAGAGGACACACCGACATACACGTATGGCACATGCTTCAGGTGCTGCGATCCAAAGTCCTGCTTGCCGAAGTTCACGCTGGCGCGGATGGGCTCGCCGTCATCATCGTCGCCTTCTAGGCGGTAGATTCCGCCTTCTTTTGCGCCATATGCCACGCCATTCAATCGCGCAAAGCTATTAAATCCATAGCGCTCGTAACGGCTGGAGCCGGAGGTTTCGGTGTTCACCGCCCAGGCTGCGCTGGCGTCCTGGCGCACGCCACCTTTGAACAGCGCAGTGACCGCCGAATCACTGATCCAGCACATTTCGCGCAAGATGGCCTCGATCTCGGCGGACAGCTCCATGGTGTCTGCCAGTTGCACCGGCTCCAGGGCTGAGGCCCCCAGTACCGACTCCACGACCAGGATGCCGCCCACGGTCATCTGCTCATTGAGGACGACCACCATGGCCTTGGTGGAGTCGTTCAGTTCGGCGGGGATCACCAGCTCCACCGCGCTGGCGAAGTTGTTGCCGTACAGGCCATACCCCCAGCCGTCCAGCGGCGCCAGCGTGGCCCGGACTTCGCCGTAGGCATGGTCGGCGCCCAGCAGGTGAAACCCTGGCGAGATCGGCTGATCCTCCAGGCGGCACACCGTGCCCGATACCACATTGCCGGCCACAAGGATTGGCAGCAAGGACAGGTCCGCCACGCAGTAGGAAGGCTCCCACATCCCGCCGCCACCCGCCAGGGTGAGGCCCGTCAACGCTGAATCCATGCCCTGGTACGGGCGGTCTGCGGCCAGCAGCTTCATGGGCGCCAGGTGCCCGTGCATGTAGGAGCGCGGCGGCGGCATTTCAAACTTGGCCAGCACACCGTTCATGCCCCCGCGGTTGGCCGCGCGGCCTGCAGACAGCGTGAGGGCGCGCAGCTTGAGCCCGGCCCAGGCGTAGTCGCCCTCCCCGCCCCCGCCGTCCAGCGGCCAAAGCTCGGCGCTCATGCCGCCGTGCCCGGCCTCGCCCGCGAACATCGTGAAGCCCTGCAGCGCAAGGTGGGCGCCCGCCGTGGGCGGCAACGCCTCAATGGTGGGGTTGTCCACGGTATCGCCGCCCGCATAGAGCGAAGCATCCAGGAACATCACCCCGCTGCTTGCCTCGCCACTGGTGTACTGGCGCACGCCGTTCTTGAGGTATTCGACCGTGAGGCCCGTGCGCCGGATGGCAAACAGGTCGCTGGCCTCGTAGGCGCCCAGATCCGCCCGCACATTGCCGCTCTCCATCACCGACACCTGCCCGCCATTGAACTGCAGCGCGTGTGTCATCCCGTAGTAGCTCACACCGTCGGGCGATGTCGCAAGCCCCGTCACCACTCCGATCGCTCCGGCCGGAACATTGAAAGTGACCTGGCCATCCCCATCGAAAGAGGCGTTGCTATTCGCTCCGGCATTCCAGCCGAAATTCATGTTGTGGGACACGTACCCGACCTGCGCTGGTGTGGGCGGCGTTGGTGGAACCGCTGGCGTGCCGGGCACCCACACCGACTCGGTGATTTTCAGGGTGGCGACTGCAGAGCCCAGCTGCTGGCGGTTGGGGGAAAGCGCTGTGTTGGCGTAGGACGCAACGCTCACAATGAACCGCTCTGCGTCGGCGCCGTAGGTTTTGCGCACGATCTCGCGGATACGGTCCTGGGCGAAGATCGTCACTTCACGCCCGGGGTTGGTTCCAGTGGCCGGGATCGTGAGGATCACATCGACCGCGGCGATGGTGATGGTCTTCTCCACCCGGGTCCAGCGCCCGGGTACGGCCGGTTGGCCAGGGCTGCCTGGCGTTCCAGGGATGCTGGGCACCACCTTGAGCACGGGCTTGAGTTTGGTGAGGGTGTTGCTCATGGGGCGGGTTCCTCGATTCGGGCATCTGCCAGCCACGGGCGGCCGGGGTTCATGGGCACGTCGGCACCGAAGGCATCGCGCACGGGGATCAGCGGCATGGGTTTGGTCACGCCCCACAGCTCCGCTGGCATGCTGGTGTCGTAGGCGTTGACCAGAGCGACGCGCGCATGCGGGAGGCTGGCGACGAAGCCCATGAACTCTGCGCGGGCGGGGGAGTAGTCACCGCTGATCCAAGGGGGCGTCGGGAAACCTCCGGTGTACGGCGGCGGCGTGGCACCGACAACATCACCTGCGGGCGCTTTCAGCGAAATGATTTCTTCGGCCAGCGTCCACTTCAATCCACCGTTGCGCGAGCGGTAGAGCGCCAGCCCGAGGGACGCGCGCCGCTGCACTGGCAGAAGCAGTTCTTTTGGCCCCGCAGGCACCACCGCGTTCACGGCCACGCAGTCGTCGCCTGGCAAGCGGTGCCAAGCCCAGGTCGTGCCCTCGTCGGCGCTCACGCAAATCAAAGGTCGCTTGCTGCCCATGATGGCGCGAGCGGCGTACACCCGGGCCTGATACCAGAGAGAGTCGGTGCAGCAGCCTCCCGTCAGCATGGGCTCGTAGCGCTCATAGTCAGGGGCCTGGCGCACTCCATAGATGAAGTCGTCGGTTTCTGCATCGCGTTCGTCGTAGGGGGTCAATGGCACGGTGGCCAGATAGCTCGCGCCACCCGCCGACACCTCCAGCACCAGGTGGCGCGAGCCCAGCTCCGTGACCGGGCCGCCGCCTTCTGGCTCGCCGTATCGAGCGGCCGTGGCGACCAGCAGGCAGCGATCTCGGCGTGCGGGGATGACGCCATGCCCCCCATCCACAGCCCCGGGGCGAAACCCCCAGCGTGCAGCATCACCTGCAGCCAGCGCCTGAAACTCGGCCGGCACAGTGCCTGCGTTCAGCGGGATGTTGCCCCAGGTCGCACCACTGTCTTCGCTCCAGAGCAGCTGGATGTTCGAGAACGGTATGCCCGCCGACACGCCGTCGCCGTAGGGGTCGCCGCTGGCATCCGGGATGCCGTAGGAGAAGCCATTGAGCGTGTACCACCCGCCCCCGCTGGTGCCGGTGAACTGCCCTCCCACCGTGGCCACGGCCAGCAGCGTGCTGGGGCCCACGCGGTGCAGGTGCATGTCCAGGTAGCTCCAGGCCGCGCCGATGTCGCCCGGGTGTGGCAGGTTCACCGTCTCCACCTCGCCCTCCGGGTTCTGGCGCGTGAAGCGCAGAGATGGCGCCTGCAGCGCTCCCACATCACCATAGTGCAGAACCCCGGTGGACAGATAGCCGCCCGAGGCGAGCGCTGGCGGTGCCACGGCATAGTGGAAGTCCGTTGGGCGGCGCGCGTTGTACGGGGGCACTGGACCACCGCTGTAGTTCACATTCGGCAGGCCGCCATAGGGAAGATCGACCTCCAGCAGCACCCGCGTTTTCTTGCGTGTGTCGGCGTTGTAGACCGCCAGGCGTATGGTCTGGGGCACGATGGGCGCGCGAAAGCTGAACGCGGGCACCACTTCCTCGGCCACCAGGATCTCGGCGCCTTCGAGTTTCCAGGCTCGGCGCCGGAATGCCCCGTCCAGGATCTCATTCCACTTGAGGGTGAAGGAGTAGTTCTCGTCCTGCTGGCCGCCGTTCAAGCGCGGGGCCTTGAAGTCGAAGGGCTCGAACTTTGCACCACCGCCAGACAGGTCGAAACTGTAGAGGCGCTTGGTGCGGCCCAACTCTTCGCGCAGCCAGCCCGTCTCGAAGAAACCCAGCACTAGGCCAATATCGACAGGCGTGCGCTCCAGCGTGACGAATTCACCAGAGATCTGCACACGGCTGGTGTCGTCCTTGTGGGTCATGAACTCCAGGCCCGCGTTCTGCATGGCGTGCAGTCGAGAGCGCTCCGGGCCGGAGTCCCCGGGCACCAGGTCTTTGATGATCGTCACGGCGTCTCCCGGGCGCCAACGATGTTTGTCCAGAAAACGCTTGCGCCACCCTCTGGAATGCCGTTGTAGAACACGTCCAGCAAGGCCGACTCAGTGTCACCTTCGATGGTGGTTGCGGAGAAAATCCATGGGTAGGTGAATGCCGGGTTGTACGCAACGGGAGAACCCAGGTATGTGCCTATCATCGCCACTGACGCGTCCGCCCACGGCACATTGGCGAGAACTGTTCCGTCCTCCCGCTTGAGAGTGATGTCACCGCCTTGGGACTGAATCACCAGCGGTTCACCCAGCGTATGCGAGAAGTTTTCCAGGTAGCTCCCCACACTGTCATCGAAGGAATACCCTGGGGCCCTCTTCCCGATGATTTCCAGGGCGTTATCACCACCCTCCGTGAGGGTCACAACAACAAACAACTCTGCAACCGAGGTGTTACCGCCGGTTGTGGCGTTCCCAATGAGGCACTTGAAACTGGTGGACGCGAGCGCGGCACCTGATGTGCTGATCCGCGCCGACCAGTCAGGAGCGGCGGCCCGGGCGTCAGGTGAGCCATCCTCCCCGCCGTCCGGCTCACCCCAAATACCTTCAGGCGCACGATGAGTCGCCAGCGTACCCTCAGCGAAAAGAAAGCGCGGCACGGCCTCGCCAGCAAGCGCTCCATTTCGAAAGATGTACGAGCCAGCCATGCACCACGCCTCAGAACGTAGGCAGCGTCAGGTTGTAGTAGTCCAGCGCCTGCGGGGTGGCAGCGACCAGGGCAGTGGAGCTGATGTTCAGATCCGCGCCGCTCACGCCCACCGTGCCCTGCAGGCGCGGTGCCGTGGTGGACGCGGAGCCATCGTCGGCGGCGGCGACATGGCGGAAGAACGTCGCCGTGCCGCTGGCCACATTGGTGCCGCTCCACGTCTCGCTGCCGGATTTGGCAATCGAACCATCCGAGGCGGCCGCAGCCAGGTTCACGCCAGCGCTCGTGCCGTCGCTGTAGATCACACACAGCAGCACGGCGCTGCCCAGGGCGGCGTCGGCAGTAGCGGGGACGGTGCCAGCATAGATTTTGACGAAGCCGCCATCGAGGGCGGACTTGACGGAGCCGGTGGCCAGGACGTGGTTGCGCAGGCCGGTGGATGCTTTTACGGGCATGGTGTCACCTTAGAGAGAGAGGAACTGAAATCCCGCGTGCACACGCAGGACGGTGGAGGCATCCACCTGCTTGGGGGATGGGAAGCGCACAACGGAAATCAAGGAGCCCGTGGTGGCCCCCTTGCTCGCGGCGCTGGTGATGAAGCAGCCGAACACCTGGGTGCTGGCCGCAAAGCTGAATTCGGCCTTGTTGCTGGTGTTCAGCGCGCTGCCAGCCGTGATCGCGTCGGGCACGAAGGGAACGCGGGTGGCTTCCTGGTAGCTCGAAATCTCGCTGGCCAGGCCGGGCAGCGTGGCCGCCGTCACGCCGCTGGTGGGCGTGTAGTCGCCTCCGTACAGGCCGATGTACCAGTTTGGCGGGATGGCGCCGCCCGCAAACAGGGCAGAGGCAATCAGGTCCAGTCCCTGGTCGGGCACCAGGTTCTTGACCACTTCGCGCGAGTGCACGAAGCCGGTTTTCTTGTCCACCACCTCGATGACGTAGACAGCCCCCATGCGGGCGCCGTGGCGTGGTTTGCGGTTCATAGGATCGTTTCCTTGCGCACGACTTCGGCGTCGGCAAAATCACCCACGGCAAAACGGATCTCTCCGGGGTCGGAAAGCGCGGCGATGATCTGGCGCATGCCGTCGCGCTCGGTGAAGATGGATGCGCCATGGGTGGCGGGCTGCACTGCAACGTGGGCCTCCTGCAGGTTGGCCACAGTTCCGTCGGCTGCGCCCGTGATGACGCCGCGCGGGCTCATCCAGTGCACGCTCTTGGAGTTCGGCACCAGGCCGCCGCTGCGTTCCAGCGCCCCGTAGGGCAGCACAGCGCGCATGCCCTGCCCGGCAGGCAATCCGCCGGGGATGAAATAGGTCTGATCGGCCGCCACATATATCCCGCCCTCCACGGGCATGACCAACGTGATGCGGGCCGGAAACTGCATCCAGCCCTTGGCCTCGTCATACAGGTTGGGCGTGAAGGGCTCGCTGTAGAACAGCGTGCTGCCACTGACCACCAGCAGGCGGTTGATGTGGTGGGCGACGATGCGCCCGGCCGGCATGGGCATGAGCTGCACGTCGCGCAGCTTCACGGGCTGGGCATCGGCCCACACGGGCGTCGGGCCTGCAACTGGGTGGTACGAGCCGCGTCGCAGCCCATCCGTGAAATACACAGCCTCGTGCACCTCGCAGAAGCTCACCGGGCTGGTGCGGCCGAAGCCGCTGGCGATCTGGGTGCGGGTCAGCGCTCCGGTGGCGTTCGGCGCCAGGCGGTAGAGGTCGCCCGCATCGGCATACAGGGCGAAGGCCTCGGACGCTGGGTGCCACAGCGAATGACAATCGAGGCCAGGGTGGGCCAACGTGGTGCCCGCGCGGCGCTTGAGCGTGCCCTGAGTGGTCACATCCACGTTCACCGCGTCGCGCAGCAGATCCCCCTCCTTGCCATTGCTCAATGCAAAGTCAGGGCGGCGGTTGTCCATTCCGCCGGGGAATGGGCCGATGCTGGGGCTTTTTGTTGCCATGCCCTGAGTTTCCCCAGGGACGGAAATTTGGGCGAACCCTACAGGGGGAGCCCATTGCCTGCTAGAGTGGCTGCGGGAGGCGAAAGATGAAATCCTTGAAGTGCTTTTTTGCGTTTTTGGTTTTGGCTGTTGCAACCACCACGGCTTCAGCTCAGGACGACTGGCAATCGCGCAAGAACCGAGAGAACGCCGCAACGTCGGCGTCCAGTATTTCCAGAAGTGGCGGTCGATGGGACGCAAATGCGGAGGCCCAGCGGAAGGCCGCAGCCCGCCAGCAAACCTTCGCGTTCACACATTGCGATACCGGTTTTTGCTATGACAACCTCGGCGGAGTCTGGCATCGCAACGGCCCCGACGTTCTGAACGGCCCGAACGGTCGGTTCTGCCAAAGGAACGGCAACGCCTGGAACTGCAACTAAATGTAGGCGCCTCGTTGCCGCACAACTTCTGGCATGAAGTCTCGACCACTGAGGTCATGAGCGCTATTCCCCAGGCTAGCTATTGACTGTAAGCGTTGGCGTTGCAGCAAAAACGTTATTAACGGACAATAGCAGGACCGTGATACAGATTGATATCACAGAGATAGCAACGAGAACATGTCCACCTCTGCATTGAAACACCAAGTTTCCCCAGGCACTGCAGCATCGCCTGGCGGTGAAGTGCGCGTGTTTGGCAAGACGAAGGCGGCCAAAAAGGTGATGCGTGTCCGCATTTCGCAGCCGAAAATTTCGGCCAAGACCCGCAGTACGTTCAAGATGATTTCAGATCCAAAGAACGCCCACCTGTTCACGGTGGATGCTGCACTGAAGGCTTTCGCACACATCAAGATCTGAGCCGGGGCGCCCTTTGGCAACCCGACTCACGACCGCCTTGCGCGCCTTGATGCTGGCGCGAAATGAAGACCCAGACAACTTCGCCGCTGAGTTCGACCACTGGAAATCCTTGGGGGACAACGGCGAGTACGCGAGCTTCCTTTTCGGGAAAGACGGTGCTTACAGTTCACCAAAGGTTAACGGAGCGCCCAACACCCTCCGTCATGTCCACCTTGTACCGCTGTCCGACGCTGGGCAGTTGACTCGGTGGAATCAGGCTTTTCGCCGCAGGTCGCGCAAAACCAGCGATAGAGCATTGGTCTATGTTGCCGACCCCTATTACGGCAACCTGCTGATATACATTTTGGATGAGCCTGACGCGCATGAGGTGGCTAGGATGGGAACGCCAAAGCACAAGACCGCCATGCTCCAATTCGCCGCCATTGCAGACCATTTCATCCAGACAGGTGAAGTGTTAGGTTAGCCAGCCAACCCCACCGGCTACATTCAAGGCATGTCCTTCCTCAGCTTCAAGTTCGGCAAACTGATCGTGTTGGCGCTGGTGATGACGGCTGCTGGCGGGGCTGTAGCCAGCACGTTCACTCTGTATCGCAATAGCCCGCTCGATCCGAGCATGCGACTGCATGTGGCCACGTTCGACGCGGCCGACGGAGAACAGTACAACAGAGAGAACTGCAACCTGGCTGCAGATCTTTTCTCAAGACAGGGTGGCGTGAAGACTAGGTTCTGGTGCGAGGCCGGGCGCTTCCGCAAATAGCCAAATAGCCCTACTTCCTGTCCTGCTAGAGTTAGGGCAGGAGGGACTATGAACATTCGGAGAGGCCTACAGCGCATCAGCGCAATTTTCTGGAGCCTCGTTGCCGCCTTTTGCCTATTCCTTACGGTTGGCACAGCGTCTGAATATTTCAAAGCCGGGAACCTTGGGAAAGCAGCAGAAGTTGTGCTGATCGGCGTTGCCATAACGCTTGCCCTGGGGTATGGAGGGCACAAGGCCGTGTGCTGGGTGGTTGCAGGCTTCGCGGACGACAGCACTCGCCGATGAGGTGACGTAGTGCTACATTGCGCGAATGTCGTATAAACCACCGAAAAACCTTGCTGAGAGCGAGGCCCTCTTAAAAGGCGCCGCTGACCACGAGCGGGTGAAAGGCGATTGGGCCTTTCTCGGACATGGCATACTGGCTTTAGGAGGCGTGGCTATTGTGATCGTCGCTATCGTTTCAATAGTCGTTGGTTTCTTCTAGGGTCACTTGGAGCGCACGTCGAACCCTCCGGGAACTGGCACGACAACACCGCCAATCCTGCGCGCTGCTTCCCCTGCCTGAAGCCGATTCCTGAAAGCCGGTTGCGGCTGATCGTTTTGCGCGCGAGTTCCCGCGCCGATCACTGATGGCACCAAGGCATCGGACATAACCACCTGCTCACCAAGTTTGCGCACCCGATCTGGGTTGGTCATAAATTTGGCAGCGATAGCAGCACCCGCAGGAACAGCTGTTAGCTTTGCAAGCAGAGGAATATTCCCGGTCCCCAGGGCGGTGCCAAGGGTTGCGAAGTAGCCAACCAACCCAGCTTGCCGCGCAGTGCCAGAAGGATTGGAGAAAACTTGGGCGCCTTCCCGCCGATTCGCAGCCATTTTCCCCATCATCATCACCTTCTCTTCCAGCCCTGGAAACCCGGAGTTGGAGAACAGCGCGCGCCGAGCTGGCATGGACATGGCCGCCAAATTGGTCAGGAATGTCTCGCTGCTGAAGGCGTCGCCCATTTCATTCTGCACCGAGTTCTTGGCACGGCCCAGGCGCTGCAGCACGGCGGCGGCCACCTCGCGACGGTTTTCCTCCGGCATGGACTTCATCAGCCGGGTGATCTGCGTGCCACCGTCTGCCAGCCCACTGGTGGCGGCCTTGAAAACCCGCTCCGGGGCCTCCCGATTCACGATGTTCTCCAGCTGGTCCAGGCGCTGGATGCTCGCCTTGGTGTACTGGTTGGCCCGGCTCCATGCCTGTTGAGCTTGCGGGCCAGCCTGCTCGGCGGCCGTGCCCAGGTCATCGCTCAGAGCGGCGTAGAGCGCGCGCCACTTGCTACGGGGCACGTCAGAGGTCAGCGAGTTCTCGGAGATCTCCTGGCCCACCAGCGTGCGCAGCTTCTGGATTGCCTGGTATGGCAGCTGGCCGGCAGCAGGCGCGACACCCGTGGACGACATGCCTGGGGCGATGTTCGCCAGCGTGGCGCCCTCCACGTCCTTCAGCATCGCGCGCTCGATGCTGCCGATCTTGGCATTGCGGAAGAACTGGGACAGGTTGGGCGCGCCCTCGATACCTTCGTTCAGCGCCTTCAGGGCCTCCTGCGTGCGGTTCACGCTGACGGGCGTGTTTGATGGAATGAACTCGTCCAGCTTGCCGTAGAGCTGCTTTTGCGTGGTCTTCACGCTGTCCTTGAAAGCGTTCACGCCCTTCGTGATGGCCTCGCCCGCACCCCAGCCGGTGGCGTCGGGGGCAAGCTCCTGAGACAAGCGCTGCACGGAGTCTTCCAGGGCCTTCGCCTGGGCCTCGCCACGGCGCGCCATGATCCCAGACCCACCAATGACGTTGGAGAGCCCGGTTTCAGCCGCCTGCAGCGTGCGCGACTGCGTGGCCTGGCCCATGGTGGGCACCGTGCCAGAGGCTGCCTCAAATGTCTTGATGTTCTCGGCCACGCGCTGACGGCCGGCCTCACCACCGCGCAGGGCTCCGCGCACTGCAGTCTGCGCAGCGAACGGAACCACCGACGGCGCCAGAGAGCCAGCGATATTGGCCACGAGCTGGGCCCCCTCACCTCCGCCGCCCTCGCGCGTGAGAGCTGCAGCGCCCTGCCCGGCCGCACCACTGACCACCTGGGTGAGCGGAGCGGCCGCCATGGTCTTGCCCACGGCCTGGGTCACAGCTCCGGCAGCATTCGACAGACCTGCTCCCGTGGCGATGCCACCCACCGCAGACGCCCCGCCCCGGTTGATGTCTTGCACCACGCGCTCCGAGGCAGTTTCCGCCACCGGCAACCCGGCCTTGGTCAGCAGGTTGCCCGTCGCCTCACCAAGCATCTGCATCCGTGGTCCGTTGTCCTTGCCGCGCACGGCGTCAAGAACAGCATTGACGGGCTTGGCCACCAAGTTGTCGGTGACGGTCGCCGGTAGGTCCACAAGACCTTGCACCAGGCCGCGCGCGCCGATCCCGAATCCCCGCGCCGCGCTCTCTGCTGCCGTGCGCTGAGGTGCAGCCGGTGCTGGCGCAGCAGGCGCAGGCGCAGCAGGCGCAGGCGCTGGGTCCAACTGGCCCGTGAATGGCGTCAGGCCGGGTGGCGCCGGAGCAGCGGCTGGCGAGGGAGACGGAGCATCCAGCTCGCCCGTGAATGGCTTCAGTTCCATGCCTCAACCTCCGATGAAACGGTTGCCCTGACCGTCTTCGTAGACCGGCCGCCCGCCCGATGTGCCCACCTGGCGCGTCATGCCGCCGGGCAATGCTGGTGCACCAGCGGATGGTGCTGCGCCAGTGCGTGCAGCATTCTTCGCCTGGGCCGCATCCGTCATTGCAGACCCCTTGTCGCCCGCCCGCAGGCGCGCGGTGTCGATGAGGCTCTGCAGACGGTTCCCCTTGTCGGCCACGGTCTTGTCGTCGTCGCCCGGCTGGGCGAAGTAGGAGCGACTCAGGCCCTGCAGCTGCTCGCGGGTGTACGCGGCGCCCGTGTTCAGGGTCAGCGCCGCGTCCAGGGCGTCCAGCTGCGCGGATTCCACGCGCTGGCGCGCCTCGGGCCGGAGCTGATTGGCCAGGCCTTCGGGGAGTGCGTTGTTGGCGGCAGTAAGGAGGCCCGGGCGGATCGCACCGGGATTGCTCTTGCCAATCTCATCGATCAGTTTGAGCGCGTTGTCCATGCGCAAGGCATACCCTGCGGACTTGGCCTGGTCCTCGGTAAGCGGCTTGCCGTCGGCGGCTGGGCCGCCTGGGATCGGCTCCAGCTTGCCGCCCGCCGCCCAGCGGTAGCCCGCCGGTGGCTTGTTGTCCTGCTGGGCCTTCAGGCGCGCGGCCTCCGTGGCGCCAGTGGCTGCGATCTCGGCCCGCGTGTTGTTCCCTCGCTCCGTCACCAAAGTGCGATCCATGGCGCCCATGCGGTCGGCCGCCGCGTTGGCGCTGGACGCAGCCACCTGCAGACCCGCGCGCTGGGTGTCACCCCGCTCGCGCATTGCGGCCACATCCACGCCTGGCTGGGCCTGTTGGAGTGCTGCGTCCGTGGCCAGCGCCTGAGACAGGGCCATGCGGTCCTGCGACTTCTCGCCAGCCCCACCCCAGCGGCGGTCGTTCGTGATGCTGGACGCGGCCGTGGCAAGGTTTTCCAGGTTCTTGCGGGCAGCCCAGTCGTTGGTGCTGTTGCGCACAGTCGGCGCGGGCAGCGCCTGGGGGGCGTTGGGCATCAACGCCAGCGCATCCGCAGACTGTCGGCGCTGCAGGCCCTGGGCGGCCGCTTCACTTTGTGGGCTAGGGTCTGCAGCGGGCAGCGCGCTCAGCGCCGCCACGGCAGGAGCCACCGGGGCAGGCGCAGGTGCCATCGATGCCGCGCGCGACAGTGCGCCAGCCGGAGCTGCGGGGGCAGCAGGCAGTGGCGCCGGGGCAGCAGCTACTTGAACGGGCGCTAGGGCAGGAACCGCCGGAGCTGAAGCGCCGCCGCCAGTCCAGCCAGCGGGGCCGCCAGACGGGATCTGCTCCAGCCGCTTGGCCAGGTCGTCCTGCACCATGCCGCCGTCGGCGTAGCGGCGGGACTGAAAGCCCAGGGGCGCGGCCAGCTTTTCCGCATTGCTGGCTGCGTACGGGTTGGGGTCGTACAGAGAGCTGCGCGGGTCCGAATAGGAGCCCAGCCGCTGCGTGGCCGATTGATAACCTATGGGCGCGGGCGGCTGGGTTAGCACGGCCTGCGCCGCACGACGCTCGGGACTGTCCATGATGGAGCTTGCCGTGACCTGGTTGCTGCGCTGCGCGTTCCGCTCTGCCCAGCCCATGGGGGCTGCAGGTGCGGGCGCAGGAGAAGCTGCAGGTGCAGCAGGTGCCACTGTGTTCGTCGCCACGGTGGTTGGCGCTGGAGCAGGCGCCGGTGACGGTGCTGGAGATGTCCAGGAAGACGTGCTGACCGTCCCACCGGGGGCCTGGCCATTGATGGACACGCCGCCGCCGACACTGCCGCCGCTGTAGCTGTTGCCCACGCGGGTGATGCTGTTGTCCACCAGGCCGCCATCGGCAAACATCATGGGCGGCATCTGCGCCATGCGATCTGCAGGGCGGTAGCCCATGCCTTCCTCTGCGCCATCCTCCATGCCCTCGCCCACCTCGGCATCCGTCTGCCCGCCATCCTCGCCGTTCACTGGCGTGTGTGTCGTGTCTTTGAGCAGCTTGAGCATGGCGGCGCCCAGGGCCATGACCTGCTCGGGCGGGAATTCGAACTCTCCATTGCTCAGCTTCACCGGCACGGTGCCCAGCTTTTCAAGCGCGCCCGCGCCAATGGCCTTGGTGCTGTCGGCTGGCATGATGAAGGTGCCGGGCTCGGCCTCGGTTTCGATGGAGTCGCTGGTGCCGGTGCCTGGCCCGCGCACAACACCACCCCGGGCCAGATGCTGGGGCTGCTGCTTGTAGCCCATGGCCTCCATCTGCGGAATCATGGAACGCAGGCGCGCGGCGCCCGATGGTTCTGCCGGGGCGGATTGCTGGTAGCCCATGGCCTGCATCTTGGGGATCAGGTCGCGCACCTGGCTCAGGCCACGAGAGCCGAAACCCACGACGCCGCCGTCTGCAAAGTGCCCAGGGAGTTGCGCGAGACGGCGCGCTGCCGGTGGCTGGTAGCCGTACATCGAGATGCCTTTCAGGGTGACTTCCGCAAAGTCTCCCGCCGGTCCCTGGAAATGGCGAACCCTGCGGGGGAACTCAGGGCCAGAAGACTTTGTTGGTCTGTTGCTCGTCGCCACGCGTGCTGCGCCGCAGGTCGGAATCGGGCCGTGGGCCGAAGTACGCGGTGAACTTGGCTTCTTCAGTTGCCGCGCGTGTGGGGTCGAAAGCGTCCGCATCAGGCTTGCTGAATGCGCGATGCAGGGCCCAGTACACCAGGTGCCGGTGATGAGCCTCGTTGATTTCGGGTTTGTCGTTGTCGTTGGCCAGGGACTTCAATGGCAGTCTGTAGCCTTCAACAAACAAGGTGCCTGAAATAGACGGACGGTCCACCAGCGTGATGCGCGTGTCGTCCTGGATGGCGAAGCGCGGGCGGCTGTCGGAGCGGTCGCGCCAGTCGGGCCGTACGCGGTCCAATTCTTCCCGAGTTTTGAGGTGCACACGGTCAGAAGTAGTGGCGCCCATGGCCTCAAAACGCAGGTGCTCAAGTTCGTAAAGCGACTTGTGCAGCGGATAGGTGGACACACCAGCCGTCACAGCGATCTCGCAGATGGCAGGGTCAGCAGCCTCGAACAGCAGTCGGCCACGGACAACAGCCTCTATTTGGGCCTCCGTAAGCCACGCGGCGATCCACTCGTCCTCCCACAGTGGAGGGTTGGTCACCAAGTCATCCGCATCAATGCGGAACTGTCCGATCAGCTGCTCCAGGTTCATGGCGCACCGAACTGGTCAATCATCCGTGCGACTTCTTGGCGCAGCGTATCCACGCTGCGGCGCTTGTCCAGCTCCTGCCTGAAGTGCGTGCGCGCATAGGCTTCCAGGGCGTCCTTGTCCATAGTCTGGATGGTCAGGTCCAACTCTTGGCGCTGGGTGTCCTGTTCGACGGGGCCCTTCAAAGCCGGAGCTGGATCGCCCTGGTACTCGCCCAGTCGGTAAACATCGCGGTTGAACTTCAGCATCTTGGCGGCGATGTCCTCGGGCACCAGGCGGACAGCGCCTACGGAAGCCCATTCGATGCGCGTCCCATATAGGCCATCGATATGCGTGGCGCGGCGGCCGATGTACTCAATGGGGAGAAAACCCGCAGGCACTGCCACCGGAGCAGGTGCAGAGTCCACGCTGGCCACTGCTTCCGCCACTGGCGCGGCGGGCGCGCTGGCTTCTGGCGTAGGTGCATCGGCAGGAGGTGCAGAGCTGTCCGGCGCATCAGGCGCTGCGGCATGGCTCGGCTCTACTGACGCTGCAACATCGGTTGCAACTGCGGGTACTGGTGCTGCTTCCGCCACTGGCGCGGCGGGCGCGCTGGCTTTGTGTCTCTTGGCCATTGGGTTCTCCAAACGAAAGCGGGGGCCGCAGCCCCCACGTTTTCGGCTATCAGGCGACACCGACGTGCGTGACGTTCACCAATACGTCGGTTTGCGACGCCTTCGCGTTTGCAGCCACCGCCGTAGTCAGCGTGAGGTACGCATCCTTGGGCAGCACCACAGGACGCACCGCAGTGTTGGACGCCGCATAGCGTCCAGCAGTGGCGATCGTGATGCCGGTGCCGAAGTAGTCATCGTCCTGGGGGACGTCGGTGCTATCCACGCCATCCACATAGGCGAAGCCCAGCTTTCCGGTGATGGTCGCAGTCCAGCCGGTCGAAACCAGCGTCTTGGCGTCATCGAGGCGCATGCCAGCAGGCAGGATGCCCAGTCGCACAACGTCACCGGAAGCAACGGCGCTAGTGGAATCGGCATTCACAACGGCGCCGGTCGCGTCCGTTGCGACCTGGTAGTGCAGAGTGGTGGCGGTGCCGTAGGGGGCGGTAGTCGGCAGCTTGTGAGATCCGAGGTTCTTGCGGGTAATGGTGGCCATGTCTGTTCTCCTGAGTGAGTGAGGTGAAAAGCGGGCTGGATTTCTCCAGCCCTGCCCTATCAGCCAGCAACGCCCAGCTTGACCGCCGTATCGATGGCGATGATGCCGTGATCGGTGATCTGCTTGCCGTCGCCGTGATCGACTTCGAAGCGAACCTTCGAACGGCCGTTGATGGCGCCGATCAGCAGTTCCAGCTTGTCGCCGTGGTCCAGCTCTTTCTCGCTCCAGAAGAACGGATTGCCGGTCGTGCGGTGCTTGCCCCAGGCTTCCGCCAGCGCTTGACCGCCCAGCAGGATGGCGCGGTCCACGGCGTGGGTGGTTCCGAACGATGCGGGCACCAGGTCGGTCGTGGTTTCCGTTTCGCTGGTGTACGAAGAGCACCAGTTGATGGCCTGTCCCGCATAGAAGCGGATGGGCTTGGGCATCTTGACCAGCAGGATGCCGTTCCACAGCGCCGTGTCACCGCCCATGAACAGAGGGTGATTGCCAGCCTGCTGGCCGCGCGCAATGGCGTTGGCCAGGTAGGTGCGGTAGCCAGGCGTCTGGGTGAAGCCGTTGTACTGGTCGGCAGAGCACAGCAGCACACGCAGAGGTGCGTCGGCGGCCAGCTTGTCGCCGTCGAACTCCACGGCGGGCGGAGGCAGCGCCATCGTGTCCAGGTGCGAGCGCAGCGCATCGACCAGATCGGCGTTGAAAACGTCGGTCGTGGCGATGGTGATCTCATTGCCAGAAGCCGCGATGCGCTCCAGACCGGCGCCCGTGCTCATCATGTGGCGGTTTTTGGATGGAGCCCGCACTGGGTTCACCAAGATCTCGGCGAAATCCGGGTCAGAAGCCAGAGGAACAGCCCATTCCACGTTGGAGTGAAAACCACGCGCGCCCGCCATGTGCACCAGCGACAGCTGATCCTGCAGACGGTTCATGTAGGCCTCGCCCAGCGTGCGAGCCAGCTTGCGCAGCTCATGCGGGGTGCGCTGCTGCGTCATGGTGTCCCCGGCGCTGATCGGGTAGCGCGCCTGGTTGATGCGCAGCCGATCTTGGGCAAAGGACATGGCCTTGCCGTAGCCCTCGGCGTTGCGCGAACCCATGATGGGCTTGCCACCGAGGTGGTTCACGAAGTCGAATTCGACTTCATCGCCCGCCATCTTCTGCAGGTCCATGCAGCGAACGATGGGCATGTTCGTGCTGGTCTGCTGGCGAAGCATCGCCTCGGTTTGCGCCTGCTGCGGGAATTTGCCCGTCAGGCGGTTGATGGTGGTATTGCGCTGCATGTTGGCAGCGAAAAGACCGGCGCTCTGCAGCTTGTTGGCAAGCGGCGAGCCATAAGGGATGTTCGTACCCATGACCTACTCCTTCGTTGGGATGGGGCTTCGCTTCACAGCGATTCCTCGTTCAAAAACACAGTGCTCAGAAAGCCCTGTCCAGCAATGCGCGGATCTGCTCAGGGGACTTGCCCAAGAAGCTGCCCATCACGTTGCTGTCACTCATTTCCATCAATGCCTGGGCCTCGTCGTGAGGCGCCTTGGAGCCAGCCGGGATTTCCGACAGGCTGGTTGGCACCACAGGCTTTGCCTTGGCAAGTGCGGCTTTCGCCGCGTCAGCCACTGCCACCGGGGCGGCCGTGGTTTGCTGGTTCGTCTTCCCGGTCGCTGCCTTGAACGTGTCGAAGAACTCAATCACTTCTGCGGTCGTGCCTTTTTGCAGGACGGCTTGGAAGCCAGCCCGCGCAAAGCTCGGCTGCGATGCAATCCATTCGGCCAGCTCCTTGCTTTCCACAATGGAGTCGGCGTCGGGGTGCTTCTGCAGAATCGCACCGTAGTGCGATTGGGTGGTGGTATCAGCGTGGAGCTTCTGAATTGGTGCCAGGTCGTTTTTCAACTCCCTGCGTACTTCTTCCAGCAACTCGGCTTTCAACTCCTGCCGCAGGGCATCTCTGCTCTGCGTGTGCAGCTTGTGGATGCCCTCGGCAATCGCCTTGTCGGAGAAGTCACCAAACATGGCGGGGTCCGCACCTTGCTCGATGGCAGCTGCAGCGGTGGCCACGGCCTGGTCTTGCTTGGTCGGGGCTTGCCCGTTGTCGGCGCGTTGCTGGGCCTGGGCTTCCAGGCTTGCCAACTTCTCTAATGCAGCGGCTGCTTGCGCTTTCCAGTGCTGCTCACCCTGGCGTGCCTGTTCCAGCTTCTCGTAAGGGATGGTGTGGACACCATCTCTCGCCAGCACCACAGCCTTTGAAGGGTCGGGTTCTGGTTGACCTGCTGGCGCTTGCGCGCCGTCTACTTCATCCTTCGTTTCGTTCTTGGTCGCCTGTTCGTCCGCCTTGGCTTCTTGCGCAGTTGGCGCGGCAACGGGCATGCCGCTTTCCAGTAATGAGCTGGTATCGCCCTCGGGCAGATTCATCATCTGCGCCATCTGCGCATCGGTCAGGTCGCCGTTCACGGCGTGCTCTCGGAAATACTCTGCTTGAGTCGTCATTGCATCCCTGCCACATATCGGAGTGGCGCCATAGGTCTGCATTCGACTGGCCCGCGCAAGCCAAAAGGCCTGCGCTGGTCAATCTCCAGCTTGGTGTAACGGCAATGCCGCCACCTTGGGAACGCGAGCCTTCACAGGCTTGCGACGTCGCCCGCGCTTCACAGCGCTGGCTTGAATCACACTTTGCCGAACTACGCAAGAAATGACGAACCCTGCAGGGGATGCCCGCCAATTGCGGTGCAAATGCTGGCGGTAAATGCTGCACCTAAGTCGGCAGGTTGTCGGCAGGTGTGGGGGTTTCAATCCCGGACAATGGCGAAGCGCCTTGATCAGGAACGGGCGGAAAACTGGGGCTGGTGTTCTCGCGCACAGGCGGTGGTTGAAACCCGCGACCTTCACCAGCCCGCAGCAACGGGTCAGGAGCGGAGGAGAAACCTTCAGGAACCGGGAAGTTAGGGTCGTCGCCACCAAGCGTCGGGTACTTGTAATTCGCCCCCTTCATGATCTCGTCGGCAATCGGCGCGATCTCCGGCATCGATGCCACTTGAACGCCGCCTGACATAGCGCTGAACGAGGCCTGAGTGCCGGTGAGCACTTGTTTGGCCTCGATGAGTCCGATCTCAGCCTCGGTCTTGCGCTCTTTCATGGACAGTTCGCGATCCTTCGCGTCCGCGCCAGCCTTGGCCAGTGCATCCTTCACAGACTGGTCCACGCGCTCCTGGATTTGCTCGGGGGTCATCTGCTGCGATGCCTCACGCACCGAGCGAATGATCTCTTCCTTGTCGGGCAGGTCCATCAGAGACAGCATGTGCGGCAGGGCCACGATCTGCATATGCTGCGGCATGGCCTTGAATGCCTCGCTGAGCGCGGAAAGCTGCTGCACGCGGAAGCTGCCCGAGCTGGGCACATCGTCGAGCGCCACCTTGAGTCGGGTGCGCTGCACATCGTTCGTGCGATATGCCATGCCCGTAAAGTCGTCCCGCGCCGGCGCATTCAGGATCACAGTGCGATCTTCCCGCACCGCGTTGCCAGGGATCAGTACCGCCTCTTCCTCGGTCATGTCCTCGATGATGAGCGACAGCAGCAACTCGCCTACCTTCGTGCGGGCAGCCATGAAGTTATCCATCAAGGCGGCCAGCGTCTGGGAGGATTGCTCGATCTGGGTCTGCTCTTGCACGCCGGAGGTGGCGTTGCCCTGCATGCCCATAAAGCCGGAGGTGATCCCGCTCGCGCGCTCAATGCCCAGGCGGCTGTCCTGCAGCATCTTGTACTGCTGTTCGGTCAGTTGGAAGTCCCGAAACACCTGGAAGCGAGCGCCTCTGTTCTCATTGAAATGTTTGGCATCAAGAATGATGTCTGCATCAACACGGCTGACCTGCTGACGCAGTTGGGCATCAGACATGGCAACAGCGCCCTTGGTGCGCTCCGTGCGTGTCGCGGACAGGCCCCAGCGGATCTTGCTGATAGCGCTGTTCACGTTGTCCTGCAGATAGACCATGCCACGAACGCGACCGAACGGGATCCCGGTGCGGTCCTCACGGTGGCCCCAGAAAGGCACATAGGGGAATTCGTGGTGGCTGTACGGCGTTTTCCCGTCGTAGAGTTTGTGCGGTCCTGCCCAGAACGACACATACATGCGCGGCATCGTGGCTTTCATTGCCCGGACAGCGCCAGTGGCCAGAAGCACATCGTGGGCCGGGTTACGCCGATCGTACTCCACAACGCGGCCGTCCTTGGCCTTGAGCACTGTGACATGCTCCCACTTCCGATACCACATCTCGAACAGGCAGACGCGGCCTGTTTCGCAGTCGCGCCATTGCTGCTCTTCAATGCTCCAGCCGCGCTCGTCCAACAGGTTCATCGCGAGACCCGTGCTAGAACCGCCATCCAGCGACAGCGCCGTCTGATCGGTCCAGCGACCCATAGTCATGCGCAGGAGGTCGGCGTGATCCGGGAACTTGAGCACCGCTTGCTCCAGATCCGTCCACCGACGACGCAGCAGGTAGCGAGCATCGCTGAGGTCAGGCTCCACGCTCAGGTGGTCCCAGAAGACTTCGTTGCGATGAATGGACCGGCAGCGATACGGGTACTTGAACGGGTCAGTCTCGCGCGCCACTTCTACCCAGCCGATACCGACGCACACCTGGGGGCGGAAAGCCTCGCTGCACGCGGAATCGGCTTTGCTGTTGCGCTCGGCTTGGTTTAGCTTGTAGTTCAAGGCATACGCCACATCATCACCTTGGCCAGCTCGATCAGGAGTGATGCGCCAATCCCGGCGGGTCTTGGCTTCAAGACCCAGTACCGCCTCAATCGCGGGCCCGATCAGAGGCTCAATGGCTGGAGGCATACCCAGCGCCTTTTGGCGCTGCAGCACCTCCGCATCCAGCTGGTTCCCGTCTACATAGTCCATCTCCCTGTCTGCGCGCGAGCGCCAGGAAGGCTGGTTTTGAATTTCGTGCAGGTAGCGGGTATAGGCTTGGAGCGTGAGCCCGGTATCCGCGCCCTGCTGTCCCGCTGGCTGGTCGGTGGGGGTGGTGTAGGTGGTCATAGTCATGCTCGCCAGTCGGGGTCGTCGGGTTCTTCGTAGGTGTGCCGTTCTTCACCGATTGCTCCAAGCTCCTTCTGCTGCGCCCACTGGCGCAATGCGTCGGCGCCCTCACTGCATCCGTTGGACTTGTCGGGCTCGTCGGTGAAACGGTTGTCGGCGCGGTTGAACCGCTTGCGGTATCCCTCAATGCGGGCAATGCCCTTTTTGCACCGCGTTTTGTCGAAATAGGCGGCCTTGAGGTGCTTGCGCGTGGCCTGGATGCCGGTAATGAGCTGCGTAATGACAGGCACAACGTGAAATTTTTCACCTGGCATCAACTCTTCAAGCTGCTCTTTTGTGCTCTTGTTGTAGTCACTGAGTCGCTTGTGATTGGCGTCATGAGGCAGGTAGTGCCCACCGAACACATACCCCAGCTTGCGCAGCTCTGCCACGTAGAAACGCAAGTCCTCGTTGTGGGCCTCTAGGTAGTTGATGAAACGATCCTCGCCGCGCAACTCCTGATGGAACCAGATAGCGCATCCATCGCTGCGGCCAATGTCCCAGAAGGTGTAAACAGGCGCATCCAGCACCAGAACATCGCAGATCCCGCCACGCTTGCGCAGGGCCACCATGTCCTTGGCGTAGTAGTTGCCCTCGGTGGACAGCTGAAAAGCCTCGTCAGGAGTGGATGGATACTCCTGCCACATCCGTTCTTCTTTGCCCGAGAAGTCAGCCGTTTTGGTTGCCACATACCACGCGCGCTGGTCTGGATCGATGCGGCATTCCATTGCCACCTCGATCCCGTCGAAGTATTCGTGCTCTTCAGGACTGATAGCCACCGTTTGGCTGTCCAGGCGGTACTTCGGCTCCTGCCACCACGCGTAGAAGTGGAAACGGTAGTCTTTTGGTGTGAGCTTCTGTCGACTGGCGTGCAGCTTCTGTGACTGCTCCACCATGTCGAAAAACTCGCCTTCACGGCCCTCGGCGGTGGATTCGATCACCAATACGCCATTGGTCGGAACCGCAGGAATTGAGCCTGTGACTACCTCGGCCGCCTTGTCTGGATACTTCGCGCAGATCTTGCCGAACTCGGAAACGTGCAGGCGGTGGATGGTGCCTGAGCGCATGGACGTGGCCACACGCACAGAGCTGTTGTTGTGCGCGAAAAGAAGTTCGTCCGCGTTGTCTGCCGCCAGCGGAAACCTCTCACGGAGGACTGCTGGGAGGTTGTTGTAGGCGAACTTCACCTTGTCTCGGAAGATCACCTTTGCCGCATCGCGATCCTGGGCAATGATCCCGCAGCGCTGGTCATCGTTGAACAACGCATGGTCAAGCCACAACACAGCAATCAATGTCGTGAATCCAAGCTGCCGCGCCTTGAGAATCAGGTTGCGATGCCACATGCGCGTGATGAAACGGCGCTGAGCCCGATTCGGGCGGAACGGCATCACCATGGCCTCTTCAGCGTCGTCATCGCCCTTGACCATGATCTTGTAGAGGCAGCCAGAAAATAGGCGCCACTCTGGATCGGCCAACTTGCGGGCCAGGTCCTCCGGGCTCGATGGCAGCGGGTCCAGCGGCTCGTCGCGAATGATGCGAACTTCTGGGTCGCCCGGGCCGCGCTCAACGATGGTCGAGGCCATTCTCAACTCCTGCCCTTCTCGTGCTCAGGGTCGTCAGCGACTGGTTTGAAAGAACTGTTCCCGCCGCTGGTGATGGCCTTGAGCAACTCGGCCAGCGGGTCAACCTTTTGAGTGTTGTCCTTCTCGTACAGCCCCAGGATCTTCGCGGCCTGGTCGAGCGCCGCGTTCTTGTTGGCGATCTTGTACTTCTTGACGTGCCCGACCAGTACCCGGTCTTCACCAGTGCCCGCCCACTCTTCGAGAACGTCCAGGCCAACGATGCACGCGGCGGTGTCATCGTCCAGTTCGGTGACATCCTTCGGGCGGCCGTCCGCGTGGAACATCTTGCGGGGATCGAAGAAGGCAATGCGCGCGATCTCGCGCTGCACCCGGGCCTGCGTCAGCTCCATCGCGGCGAGGCGTTCATCCTGCCGCGCGGCGATTTCCGACTGCTTTGCTTCCAAAAGGGAAGCGATCTGTGGTTTTTTGAGGTTCTCCGCCCCGATCTTGTAGGCGGTCTTGGGGCTGTAACCCGCAGCCAGAGCGGCTTGCGTGGCGTTTCCGGAAATCAGGTATTCCGCTACAAACTTCGCCTGTTTTGGCAGCAAACCATCGACGCGCGCAGTAGCGGCAGCGGCCTTTTGGGTTGCTGAGGAAGTCTTTTTTGTGGAGCGGGCAGCTTTTGCTACCTTTTTTGGTGCCATGCCCGGAATGATTCCGGGCATGCGAAAAGCCGTCGAACCCTACAGGGGGAGTGCCGCCTGAGCAGTGGCCGACTTGCGCACATCGCGCAGCGCCTGTTTCAGGTTCGCGTTCTCATGCCGCAGATCAGCGAGGGCGCTTTCGATGGCCTTGATCTTCTCGGACATGCTGAACCTGACCGCATCGCCTGCCAGGTAGCTCCCCATCTCGGCGCTCTCCGCTGGCGTCACCGCAATAGAGAACTCGTCCCCCACCTCAAGCAACCGCCAGCCATCGGTCAATGTGGAGAGCGAGATCTTCCGCTTTGGCGGGAAGGCCTCTTCCAGCTCGTAAATGCCCTTGGACCGCCCGATGGCATGGATGCGGCGGGCGTCCTTGAGCGTCTTCAGGGCATCGCCCAGGCGCTGGCGGCTGATCTCGCTCATCTCGTCGTAGATCGAGTCCACCGTGAAGGTGCGACCGTCGCCCTGGGCGGCCACCGCCTTTCCTACGGCCAGCACACGGTCAGCCAGGCGCTCAATGCGGTCCTGCGGCGGTGTCGTCGTCTGTTCAGCGGTCATAGAGTCCTCCCTGGTTGCTTTCATGCGGCGTGGTTGTTCCAAATCGTGTGCAGCGCTGGCGCTCTGGCGATGGCCCTGGCCACTGTGGTTTCGGTCGTGGGCCTGGTCTTGCCCGGGCGCGGCTTCGGCTCCAGCCGCTCGCGCCATGTGGGCTTCACCGCGTAGGTGGGATACCGGTGATCCCGGTCAACGACGATCAGCCCACGCAGGGCCCAGCGGCGCAGCGCCTGGTGCACGGAGTTGTAGGTAAGGCCTGTTGCCTCCGTGACCTTCCTGGCGGTGGCGGGGCCAATGGCTTCCAGAGCCGTGAAGACGGCGACGGTTTGGTCGCCCAGGTTGCTGCTGGTTGTCATGGCTGCAGGGCTCCTGGTGTTGCGTTCAGCCGGTCAAGCGCCCATGCAGCTGCAGCCCGATCGCGCTGTGCACTGCTCCCGTCGAAGGCGATGGCGCGCCACTCAAGCACCTGGGCCAGATGGGCGGCCATGAATGCGGCAGCCTTCTGCGCGCGCGGTGCCGGGCCCTGATCCAGCCACTGGTGGCACGCGGCGCAGCCCCACACGCTGTATTGGTCGTCTGCCTTGCGCGCCCCGGCCTTGCCATGGACGCTCAGGTTGCTGTGGCAGCACACCACCGTGGCGCGGTCCTGGGTGCACACGCCGGGAACGCGCAGGAGGCAGGGCATACCCTGGGCCATGTCGCGCAGGTGGGCGTTGCGCTGGGCGGCCGACTTCGGGGCAGCGGCGGGCGCGGCCACCACCGGCTGCGGCGCGCGGAATGCGCCGGGCGTGACGGTTGGCATGGCTCTCACGCGGTCTGGGTCGCGTGGTTCGCGGCGGGGTGCGCGGGGGCGGAAGCCGGTGCGCTTGAGTGGGGCGCTGCGGTTCATCCGTGCGCCTCCAGGTCGTAGAAGGTCACACCCAAGTTCGCGGCGGCGAAGGCCTCCACCTGGTCGGAGAACTCGCAGAACTCGGCTGTGGTCAGGCTGGTAGAACTCTTTCCGATCACTTCCCCATTGGGCAGCTCCACCACGCCGATGAACTGGCGCTTGAATTGCTCGTGCCACGTCTCGGCGCTGTACAGCCGGCCGTTCACCGTGGCCTGCTCCGCGATCTGCTTGAGCACACCGTTGCCCCAGTAGCGGCGGTTTTGGGCCTTCGTGCGCTTGCGGCGGCTGATGCTTAGAACCCAGCGTCCACCACCCTGCAGCACCCGGGCGAGAAACGGGAACACCTGCCCCTTGATCGCGGCCCATGCCTGCGCCCGGTTGTGCAGTTCCACGGTGAGAGTGTCATCCATGGGAGACCTCCACGCGCACAAAACCGCCCACTTCATCGGACTTGATGGGTGTCAGCTCCCAGTGCTTGTCATCCACACCCAGCACATCGGCCAAACCGTCCAGGCCGGATTTCATGCGTGCGATGCAGTTGTCCAAGTCGTGAGCGCGGCGGTCCGGTGGGACAAACGTGATGGTCAGGTGTAGGCGCTCGGCCTCAATGCGCTTGGCGCCCTGCTCTTTTGCTGTCCATGCGCAGGCGTGGCGGTATGCCTTCTTTGCACGCGACAGTGCGCCCCAGTGCTGGCGCGCGTTTGGGCTCAGGGCCGTGGGTGGCCACGGGAGGGTGAGGTGCAAGATGGTCATACCCCATCCTTCTGCCCACGGGCGCGGATGACGCGAGCGCATCCGCCGTGGCCGAGCGTGGACACCTGGCGTAGCATGACGTTTGACAGTGAGTCCGCTGGCCCTTGTTGAGCTTCGGCGGTTATCGCGGCGAACTGGTCACACAGATCAGCACACGCCTCCCGCTCCTTGGTGGCGCCGTCACGCAAGCCGGTCGCATATGCGCGATGGAGTGCCGCAACAAGGTTTGGCACATCCTCGGCTGCAAGCTGAATGCCCAGCTCGCGCGCAATGTGCGCAGCAGGGAATGATTGTTCAATGCTGCTCACGCGCTCACCCTCCACTCCTTGGCCGTGAGGCCGACGACTTCCCCACCCAGGCCACGCGCGCGGCCACCACATCCGGCTCCGCCTCCTTGTGCTTCGCGCACAGGTGCTCGGGTCCAAAGAAAATCCACGGTTTGCCCAGGGCGCACGGACACATGCGGTGCTTTGCCATGTCCTTGGCTTGCTTGGGGGACCAGTGGGTACAGGTTTGACAGGTCATGCATGGGCGCCCCCGAACAGATCCAGCGTGCGCGTATCCCGGCAGGCCTCGGATGCTCTGCCCCGGCGCTTGGGCTCGATCAGCCCAGCCTTGCGCGCGCACACCCTGCCAAAGGGCTGGGCGCCGATGACCACGGCGGGGTGCAGGGTGACTCGGCCGCAGCGGGCGCAGTGGAGTTTCTGCGGCATGTCAGCAGTCCTCCGGATGGCGGTACATGATCAAAGGCTCGTCGCCCGGGCCGCCCACGTACTGCATGGACTGGCGGTCGAACCACAGGCCAATGGAGCCCTCCCACTCGCCGTTGCGCTGCTTGTCGCAGATCAGCAGGGCGTCAGGCTCCTTGTCCTCGACGGGCTTGCCTTCGTCGCGCTTCTTTTCCTTGGCCTTGTTGCGCCACACGCTGATCACGTTGTCCACCTGATCGGTGATGGCGCCAGTGCCTTTGTAGTCGTACTTGCTGGGCTTGTGGTTCTCGTCGGCTGGCTTGCGGATGTGGTGCACCAGGTGGATGTGGATGCCGTGGTCGCGCGCAATGGCGGTCAACTCGTCCACGAACATCTTCTGGCCGTTGTAGTCGTCCTCGCTGGCCACGCACTTCATGAGGCTGTCCACGAAGAAATGGGTGATGCCCTTCTCCTTCGCACAATAGCGCACCACGGCGGCAACCTGGGTTGCCGTGACGGTGCCCTGCTGGTCGTACAGCCACAGGCGGCCATTGGTCCACTCCTTGAAATCCTCGTAGACCTTGATCAGCTCCATCTTCGCGGCCGTGCTGCCAGCGAACGCGGGATCGTCAGCGTTGAAGCCTGAATACTGGCGGCCCATGCGCTCCAGGGTTTTGGATGGCTTCATCTCGAAGCTGGCAATGCAAACCTTCTCGTCCTGCGCGATCAGGCTCAGGGCGATCTGGCCGGTAACCAGGCTCTTGCCGTTTCCGTTCGCTCCGCCCCACACGGTCACCTCGCCCTTGCGAAAGGCCACCATGCTGTGGGTCTTGCGCCATGGCATGACGGCGCGCGGCTCCTTGATCGGGTTGTTGATGCGGTCGATCAGCTCCTGCACCCATTGCGATGCGGGCTTGACCTTCTGCTTTGCGTCCGTCTCGCGCTCGTACTTCGCGAAGTCGATTTCGTCCTCGTAGATCACCTGGGCCATGTCAAAACTCCTTGCGTGTCGGTGATGCGAACAACCGTCGATGACGGGCGGCCCAGCCAGTCCATCTTTTCGCGGTTGATCAGGTGGGTGGATGCGATGACGCGCTTCGCGTACTCGGCGCAGGCGGCGGTGATGCGCTCCACGCGCCCCGGGTCTTCCCCGGACACCATCACCTGCAGGCCGACCAGAAAGCGCCAGTCCTGCTGCTCCGGAACGTCGCGGGCGGCCAGAGTGACGTGCGTCCCATCGTTCAGGCAGGTGGCAGCGCAGTCGTCCACCCAGACGTAGCCGGGGGACTTCCCGTTGCGGCGCATGTTGAGGATTGCGTCCTGGCCGGTCATACGAACACTCCAAGGTCCTGCTGATGCGCCCTGCGTGCGCCGCCCTTGCCGCTGTCCTGCTCCTTGCCCAGCCAGCGGACGATGAACGAATTCACACCGCGCGGCGTCTTGCGGTTGGACGGGTTGGCGATGCTCCAGGCCCGCATCTCGCGAAGCTGCTGCTCCACATCGACGGCGGGGTAGGCCTGCGACCACTCCGCGATCATTTCGGCGGTCACCGGATACTCCGAGCTGTCCACCAAGGGGATTGCCACTACCGGCGGGGAAGGTGGCGAAGAGTCGTCGCCGTGCGAGGGCTCGCCGCTATCCTCTCCCCTCCCTTCCTTTCCCTTCCCTTCCGCAGATGAATCCTCGCGAGCTTTCGCGAGCTTTCGCGACTTGCCGGGAATTTCAGGCAGTTTCGAGGCGCTGGGCTTGTCAATCTTCTGGTGTTCCAGCCATGCACTGATCTGCAGGTAGCTTGTGCCGTCAACCTCGTAGCGGGCAATGCAGCCCTCACTGGAAAGTTCGGCAAGCCACCCATCGATCAGGTCTTTGGCATCGTCGTCATATGGGTAAAGAAGGCTCGCGAGCATTCGCGAATTTCCGCGAAGCCTTCCAGCATCGTCAGCAAGGGTCCAGAGCAGGATGAAGCAGAGACGCGACTCTCGGGAGACGCGGCCCATGCTCTCGGACTGGGGGAACTCTGGCTTGATAGTGCGAATGCGTGCCATTGGTCAAAGCCCCAGCCGGTCAAGGATTTCACGCATTGCGGCGTCGTACTGCTCTGGGGTGGCGCCTGGGTTGGCAGCCTCCCAAGCGCGCTTTGCGTCAACGTAGGCTTGCCAGTTCATGCTGCTGTCCATCCTGGTGAAAGCGAGCCATTGCCCATGGATCGCGAGAACAGAACCTCGCTGCGGCGGATGTGCCCGTCGCGCGCGGCCTGGGTGAACACGGCGCCCCAAGCGCGCAGGTCGTCTGGCGCAATGCCCTTCTCCTGGGCAGCCAGGGTGACGTGCTCAGCGCTGAATGCCTGGCCCTTGTGCTTACGCGCATAGGCGATCAGGAAGCCCAATGCGTCCTGATCGAAGTTGCGCGGAGCTGGGGCCGCGCCAAAGAGGTCGTGCTGGGCGGCTCGCATCACTCGGCACCTCCACCGCTACCCGTGCGCGCCTGCTTTGCCAGGGTGGCGGCGCTGGGGCGGCGGGTGTTGAGCGTGATACCGCCCTGTGTGCGCGGCTGGGTCGTCACCGTTGGCCGGCCCAAGCGGTCCAACGCCTTCAAAGTTCCGAAGGAATTGGTTTCGGAAGACTGGGATGCCTTGCTTTTTGGTGGCTTGGCAGGGATGTCCAGGTCGGGGCCACGGGGGCGCACCGACTGGAAGGCGTTGAGGGGGAGGCTGTGGTTCATGCCGCAACCCTCCCGGCCAGCAGCTGGCGCATCAGGCGGTTTTCAGCCTCTGCGGCCTGAGCTCGCATCTCGGCCTGTTCGGCGCGGCGCTCTGCCTCGGTCTTGATCATGACCAGCGTGCAGCCGACTTGGAACGCGGCCCACTCGGGGTAGATCGTGTTGCCCACCAGCTCGCAGAACTGGGCCACCAGATCAGCCTGCAGCGTGGCTTTGCCCTTCTTGATGTTGGAGAAGTACCCGGCGTCGATGCCCAGCGCCAGATAGATTTCCTTGTCTTCCAGGCCGGAGACACTGCAGGCCAGCGTGAAAGCTGCTGCGGCCGTCTTCTGGGCGCGGATCATTTCGAGCGGCACAGAGGCCCGCTGCGGGGCCCGCGCCAGGGCCAGTTCGTGCTGGTCTTCAATCGAAGTCATGATGTTTGAACCGGGTTGAGTACCCTGTCAGGGCAAAAAAATTGGAGACTTGCTGGCATGAACAGCAAACAAGTCATCGCGATAGGTGCCCGCCCTCTTCCGGCACAAAATGGCAGCTCTCACACAACCATTGCCAGAAGGGGCAGACATGAGCGAATTCAGCATCCCTCCACCCCCGCCGCCCCAGAACCCGTTTGGGGAGATGGAGGAACTACAGATAGAGATGGCCGAAGCGCTGCACGACCTGTTTGCAGAGCAGGCAGCGATGCGCGGCGTGTTGACGGCACTAGCGTCAACGCACCCCGAGCCGAAGCTCCTGGCCGACGCGTACCTGACGCACATGGACTCGATTGCCGAGCAAGTGCGGCCCGAGCGGATCGAGAGATACCGGACAGCAGCGCAACAATGGATGGATCTATTGCTGGATTGCGTGAACCGGCAAACTCCACCCTGAGAGCGCGCACGGCTTGTGACAGCTGGCTGTTGGAAGTCATTTCACCCATGGCTCACCTCCTGGGTGGTGGGTGGGGCCAGCTCGGGCCAGATTCCGGACCAAGTCTTTTGGCAAAGCATTTGTCGCGTGATCTGCCCACTGGTGGCAGTCTCGATGCGGCGCGCTTCCGTCGGGTTCATGTCGCGGCGCCCGGTCAAGCACTGATACAGGTACTGCTCGTGCACGCCCACTTTGGCGGCAATTTCGCGTCGGACTTCTGGAGTGATGTGGCTACTCATAGAGAGCCATTCTGTCGAAACGCTATTTTTAAGTCAAGCGTTATGACATTAGCGGAATGCTAGAAAGCCATATGAGTTCGACAGACCCATTTGTTCTGGCCTTGCAGCGGCTTTGTGTCAAGGTCGGCGGGCATGACAAGCTCGCGTCGAAGATCGGGGCCAGCGGCCAGTCGATCTACCAAATCGTGTCCGAAAGAAAGCTGCCTAGCGGCAATGCAAAGAGTGTTGGGCCAGCTCTACGCGCAAAGATTTCCCAGGCGTACCCGGATTGGCTGAAAGACCCCGTAGCCTTAATCGAGCCCGCGGCCCCCTCTACCACCATCGCCCAAGCGCTGGAGGTGGTGGCTGCGGCACTTTCCGCCTCCGACGACCTGACGACCGACCAGGTGCGACCCCTACTGTCCCGACTCGTTGATGAGCCAGGCCGCGCTTCCGAGATCGTTCCACGCCTTTCCAAACTGCTGTCATCAAAGCCGGGAGCAGCAATGGAAACTGCCGCCTTCGCAGGCAAGCCAAAGAGTGAATCGACACCATCCCCGGTTGTCACAGCAGGAGAATTTGTTAAACGATGAGCGCCCCCATCGACTACCAGCCCAACAACATGGCCATAGAGCTATACCAGTCGGGGCAGTTCATCACTTCTCACGATTGGACGCACGGGCGCGATGGGAATGTCAACCCGGTTCTTCATGGCCAGTTTTCTACTGAAGCTGGCGAGTATTTCGACGGCTACGCCAAGCCGTTCGCCATCGGCAATCACGTCGATGCGACCGTAATGCTCAATGAGGTGACGGGGTGGCTACTGGCTCGCGCATGCGGCCTTCCAGTGCCACAAAAGGCTTTTTTCATTCCTCTCACGCTTGCCGAATTGCCAGCCTATGGCGGGACCGCCTCTCTTCCACCGGCGGACGAAAACGGCCACATTCTGAGCTTCGTCACACAAGCGGTGGCAAACACAGCAATCAGAGCTGTGTACGACACAGAGTTGCTGGTGAAAGAGCAGTCGCAGTGGTCGCGATGCGACGATACGATCACTTTTGACGAAGGTGTTGCGAACACGGATCGGCACGCATTCAACCTGCTGCGAAGAGCGTCTGGAGACTTTGTTCTCATTGACCACGGCTTCCTTCTGCGGCAGCCGAACGTGCCGTATCCATCCCACTGGGATGCGAGCTTTCTGGATGAGTATTTGGGGCACTCTTTCAGCAACGTGCTGCACCACAACACCTACACATGGCAGGGTAGAAACGCTCCATCCATCAGGACGGCCGGTTGCACGGCGAGCACTGCTTTTGCAGAAAAACTGGGGGCCGCCCTGCGGGCAACCCTGTTCGAGATAGCCTTCTGGAGCAGCAAATTGTTGCCAGGCCGAAGTGCAAGTTGGCTCCAGTTTCTGTACAGTCGCACTCAGCAGCCTCGGATGAATTCCCTCATGGCCAAGCGTTACGGCGTGCTGCCACTCTAAGATGCTTGAACTATTCGCCACTCGAAAGCCAGCGCAGGCAAATCAGGTCACCGGCCATTGGCGGGCGGTGCGGATATGCCTCGACCTGGCCACTCAAGAGTGGCTGAATGTTGGGGTTGTCTTGCGCACATCCGGCGGCGAAACGCACCACAGACTTCTCACCAACTTTGCCGGGTTTCGCTGCATCTATGACGACGATGCGGCGGATGCCGCGCGCTTCCTCTTGGACCAAGCGGAATTTGCAATCGAAGCGGAGAAACCATTTCCTACAGGGTGGAATGTGAGCTTCGGCCCCGAGAAATTTGTTCGCGGCAACACCATCGATTCAATTCTGACGGGTTTGTTTTCTCGCCTCGTGCCCCTTGGGCGTCACCAACTGGATCCATCGGCAAGAATCGATAGGGAAGACCACCCTCACGCCACCCAGAATGTGCGCGTGGAAGTCCGCAAGCTTCTCACCAAGCACCTGCAAATCGCCAAAAGCGCTGCACCTGAGTTTTGGTATGCCCGCCCCGTCCCAATGCACAGAGATGGGGCTGTAATCAAAATGGATGTTCAGATCGTAGCGAACAACACCCACGGCATCGTCCACGGGGCGATTGCATCCGCTTGGTACAAGACAAGCTATCACCGATCGGCATCACTCAATCAAGCGGTGAACGCAGTCACCACGGCGTGCGAAGCCTTCCCCGGCAGTCAGAACGTCTTGTACATCCTGCGCCCTCCTGAGAAGGTGAGCTCCTTATCTGATAGCGACTACGAAGCCATTGATCTCGACATCGAATCAAGTCGTTGGCTTCTGCAGAAGCATGGCGCTGAGCTGAAAATTGCAAAGGAAGTGCCTGACATCGCTCGGACAATCCTGGAAGACTTGGAGTTGATGCCTGACGTGCATTGAACCAACGCGGCATTACGGCCACAATCAAAACTGCCCGCAGATGCGGGTTTTTTTTGCCCCACCAGCCACCTCCAGGTGGCTTTTTCAGGGGCGGATGAACGTCGGTATCCACGTCGGGTCATAGGCCCCGCCTGGCCCGCTGTGCAAGTCCCAGATCGTCGCTCCGATCTTCACCAGCCGCTCCATGTCCCGCTCGTAGCTGTCCGAGTACACATCCAACTCAGCGATCAGCGCCGCGACATGCGCAATGGCGCTCTCTGGCGGAAGCGCCCCGCCCACCTTCGCCATCTCCACGATCTTCAGCATCACATCGGTGTGGTTCATGCCGCGACTGTGCGCCGACGGCGTGACGGGCGCAAGTCCACCGCGGTGCCCGCCTCGCGCGGTTTTTTTTGGTTTGAAGCGCCGTTACTGACCAATGGGTCATAAATAAACGACAGAATAACTAGCGTAACGCTTGGATAAATATGTCGTTTCGCTAGAATTCACCCATCGCAGCAAAACGCAGCGACAGGGTGAGCGGATCGGCGGTCACCACGGAGTTCTTGCAGCAGGCACGGCTGGGTAAACGTAGGGCACCGCAGGCGGTAGCGGGATAGAAAAGATCGTCGGTGCGAAGGCTAGTAGCGCTCTGCCCCTGGATGGGATCAGGCAACGCGAACGAGATAGGGCTCATGGGAGGAAACAACCATGTCGCCAATGCACCTCGAAGTCCACACCCTGGGGCTAAGTACGGGGTTGAGGCAAACAGGGATGCCAAGAACAGAAAAGCCCAG
This sequence comes from Acidovorax sp., assembly GCA_018780365.1. Lineage (GTDB taxonomy): Bacteria > Pseudomonadota > Gammaproteobacteria > Burkholderiales > Burkholderiaceae_C > Acidovorax. Next base: position 56,272 of record JADMJR010000210.1, read on the forward strand.
CGCGCAAGCGCTGACAGGCCGGAAAGCAACGGCCAAACGGTGCCCTTCGCAAGAAGGGCAAAACCAGAGCCTTGCGTGCAGGGCTGTGGTTTTCAAGGAGCTCACATGAACTTCACCGTCAAGGAAGTGCGCATCAGCGAGATACGCCCAGGAGACACCGTTGAGCACAACGGCGCGATCTGCACGGTTTGCAGGAACAACATCAAGACAGGGGGCTTCATGGGCCGCACGCTTTTTGGCGACTCGTACCGCCTTGGCATGGACCCGGTGCGCAAGCTGCAGATTCTGCAAGCGCGGCCGACCCCACTTCCTGTCTGCGCATAGACAGGGCAACTGCCGTCCCGGCCCAGCGCCGGGGCCATCACATCACCCTACTGTCCAAGCCAAGGCTCACGCACCGCGCGGGACATTTGGCAGCGGGGTGATGTGATGGCGACGACAGCAAGCGAGTCAGGCGTCCCTGCCTGTTTCGCCATCAAGAGCGGGTCGGGGGTTCCTGGCCGTGAGCGCAGTCGGTGGAAGCCCGACACCATTTCGGGGCGGCAACGCCGAGCGGATCGCCCCCGCGACACCTTGCCAGAGGCCTCGGTGTTCGTTGGCAGAGCCGACTACGGGAACCACCGCACGCCGGGCTGAGAAAGCCTCGCCGCCCCACCCTCTCCCTCCCCTCCTGCCTTGCGCAGGGGTTCGCCCACCTCGCGTGGGCTTTTTTATTCCCCACCAGCCCACCGCCGCGTGGGCTTTTTCTTTGGAGCAACTATGCCGAACTGGGTCACCAACAAAATCAGCGCTTCGCCCGCCGTCATTACGGCCATGTTGAACACCGATGGCCGCATCGACTTCAACACAATGGCGCCCTTCCCTGGCGATGACAAATGGGATGGAATTTCAATGGCCGCCGAGGAGGCAGCCCAAATTGTCATCGGTGCGCCACTTAGCGATCACCCGTTGCTGGCAAGCCTTGAAGCCAGCAACCGCAGCAACTTCGATATCAAGAAGCTGTCCGAAAAATGTTTCGAGCAGTTCGTGGGCATGCTGCGCAACCATCGCAAATGCGGCTACCTGCACAGCATGGACTTTGCCCGCAAGGTGTGGGGTACAAAGTGGAATGCATGCGATCAGTCCCACGACGTGGACCAGGGAACGGCCACTTTCGACACAGCGTGGTCTTGTCCAGAAGGAGTTCTCGTGGAGTTGTCGAAGCGCTTCCCCGATGAATCTATCGCCATCGAATTTGCCGACGAAGACATTGGCAGCAACTGCGGCAGCTTCACCTTGAAAAACGGCGTCGCGATCACCTCCGACATTGCGCCCGCATGGCGAAACCAGACTGAAGAAATGCGAGCGAAGTGGAAAGCGTTTGCTCACAAGGTCAAGGGCACCGACCCGGCCGACTACGAAGACTGAACCCAGCCCGCACCACGCGGGCTTTTTTACGCCCAGGAGGCGCAATGCAAAACGTCGACACAACGGTGCAGCAGGTGCTGCGCGTCACTGGCGCACCGCCGCCGATCACCGAACAGGAGCTGCAGCGCCTGCGCAGACAGGCCTGGGCCGATGTGGCCGCCATCGAGTCCAGCGACAGCCGCTACCACCGCGCGCTGGCCGATCAGGTCCAGCACAACGCGCACATGGGGGTGTGGGCATGAGCACAACGCGCACTCAATGGATGAAGCTGCGTTGCGACGCATCCCTCCAATCACCCACCGCCTACGGCAGCAACGGCTACCGCGTTGAGCCACCGCCAGCACCCGAGGGGAAAGTGCGTTGCCCAGTTTGTTGGAAACCCGTGAAGCTGATGCAGCGCAGCGGTTTTGGAGGTCGGCGAATACCTACACACAACTATGACCATGACATGGTGCTCCAGAAAGAGGCCGCCATGGAAGCTGCGCGCAAAGCTCTGCAGGTGGAAAGCACAGAGCAAAAAAGGGAAGGCGGTGCAGCGTGACCGACCCCATGACCGCCCCGCACTTCACCACCGCCCGCCGCGATGCCCTGGCTGCATCCATGGCAGCCCAGGCCGAAACCAAGCGCCGCAACGACGAGGCCGCCCGCTCGGCCGCACTCAGGGCAGAGGCTGCCGCCATTGGCGCGGAACTGGACCCGGACGCACTTGAACAAGGAGACCCGCTATGAGCAGAAGCGGATACACCGACGACTACGGCGACGACGATCCCCTGGCCATGGGCCGCTGGCGCGCCGCTGTGAACAGTGCCCTCAACGGCAAGCGCGGCCAAGCAGCGCTGCGCGAGGTGCTGGCCGCGCTGGATGCCATGCCGGATAAAGCGCTGATTGGCGAGTCCCTGGTTACAGCAGATGGCGACTACTGCACGCTGGGCGTGTTGGGTGCCAAGCGCGGCCTGGACATGACCACCGTTGACCCGGAGGACTGGGACGCCGTGGCCGCCCTCTTTGGCATTGCTCCCGCGATGGTCCGTGAAATCGTCTGGGAGAACGACGAAGGCACCAGTACCTACGAGTACGTGGATGTGGTGATCTGCGGACCAATGCCCCCGGACCACTTCCGACCGCCCTACTACAAAGAGCGCCACAACCGCACCGTGCGCGTCGAGATCGACCAAGCCATCGTTGCCCGGCGTCGATGGGAACGCATGCGCAACTGGGTTGCTTCACATATCAAGCAGCCCGCAGGAGAACCCACATGAAAGTAGTGATCGTTTGGACATTGGGCCCGCTGATCGCCTTCGGCATGGCCGCAGTTGCGGGCACCACCTACGAGGACCGCGCAGAGCCCGAAGAGCTGCAGCGGCAGGCACAGCACTCCCGGGACTTCGCCGCCCGCAAGGTTTGCCAAGGGCAGGCCTTCGAGTGGGCCGACGACAAGACGCTGGTTTGCTTCAAGGAGCGGCCATGAAAGAGCGCCCCATCCTTTTCAGTGGGCCCATGGTCCGCGCGCTGCTGGATGGCAGCAAGACGCAGACGCGGCGGGTGGTGAAGCCGACGCGCGGCCGTCCTATCGATTTTCTAGGTGGCGGCCCGATTGGGGGCCCCGACTGGAACAACCCTGAATGCTGGGGCTACGAGCACCACGACAGCGCAACATGGGTGCTGCTGCGTCCAAGTGGTGAGCCTGATGATGCGCAGTATCCGTGCCCCTACGGCCAGCCCGGCGACCGGCTTTGGGTGCGTGAGTCCTTTGCACACATGTACCGCGGCAACGCGCAGCCCGAAAAGCGGGCTCCCGAGGATGTCGCATACATGGCCGACAACCTGACGCCTGACCCGTACGTCTACGGATCCTGGAAGCCCAGCATCCACATGCCCCGCTGGGCCAGCCGCATCACCCTGGAAATCACCAGCGTGCGCGTGGAGCGTCTGCAGGACATCAGCGAGGCGGATGCGATGGCCGAAGGGATCACCCGACTGCCGCCGCCACCACCGCCGCAAACATTCAGCGGCCCCAACCGGTTCACGCTTGGCGGCATGGGCGTCGGCGCTTGCGCCGGAAGTGTCATCTGGAACGCGGCCACAGCGCAGGACCTGTACCGGCGCCTGTGGGAGTCCATCAATGGCCCGGGAAGCTGGGACGCCAACCCCTGGGTCTGGGCCATCGAGTTTCGGAGGCTGCAATGAACCGCCTGCGCGACTTCGCAATGCTGTACCGCATCTACCGCCAGTGCAACGGGCCCATCCGCGCACTGCGCATGGCGTGGCTGGTGGCGAGGGACTGATGCCATGGACTGCCCCACCGGAAAGGTGCAGCACCGACAAGCCTCTCGTTCCATACCGCTGCGACTTTTGCGGCATGCGGCATGTGGGGCAGAGCAACGGCATGAAACGCCGGATCAAGACCGTCTACGACAACCACCAATTGAGGTTCACATGAATGAAACGACAGAACTGATTGTTCTCCCGCCGCAGGAGTCCGTGCGCGCGGTGTTCACCACGCCGCTTGGCCTGGAGCCCTACCTGCAACAGATCCGGGCTCACCTCGATACCTTCGAGGCTGACGTGTCTACCAAGAAGGGCCGCGATGCCATCGCGTCCATGGCCTACAAGGTCGCCAAGGGCAAGACCGCTCTGGACAACCTGGGCAAGGCCCTGGTCGATGAAATGAAGCGCGAGCCCGCCATGGTGGACGCAGAGCGCAAACGGATGCGGGACACCATGGACCAGTGGAAAGAGGAAGTTCGGGCGCCGCTCACCGCGTGGGAAGAAGCCGAGGAAGCGCGGCAGGCCCGCCACAAGGCCGGGATTGAGTGGTTCCAGATCCGCGCCAAGGAATACCACGACCTTGACCTGCAGGAACTACGCACCAGCCTTGCGGAGGTGGAAGGCAAGGTGGTTGATGCGGCCTGGGAGGAATTCGAGGCCGAAGCCCACCGCGCCAAGGCGAAGGCCGTTGAAGCACTGGCCGCTGCAGTCGCTGCCCGTGAGAAGCACGAAGCCGAGCAGGCCGAACTTGCCAAGCTGCGCGCCGAGGCCGCCGCCCGTGAGCAGAAAGACCGCGAGGAGCGCATTGCCCGCGAGGCTGCAGAGAGGGCCCAGCGCGAAGCCGAAGCCAAGGCCCAAGCCGAGCGCGAAGCCGCCATCAAGCGTGAGGCAGAAGCCGCAGCCGCTGCAGAGCGCCGCGAGCTGGAATTGAAGCTGGCTGCGGAGCGTGCCGAGCGCGAGAAGGCCGAGGCAATCCAGCGCGAGCAGCAGGTCAAGGCAGACGCCGAACGCCGCGAAGCCGAAGCGGTCGCAGCCGAGCAGCGCCGCGTGGCCGCCATCGCCGAGGCCGAGGCCAAGGAGGCCAAGCGCCGCGAGGCCGACAAGGCCCACAAGACCGCCATCAACCGGGCCGCCCTCGACGCCTTCATGGCGGGAGGCATGACCGAGGAATGCGCAAAGCTTGCAGTCACCCTGATCGCCAAGAAGGCCATTCCGGCAGTTTCCATCACCTACTGAGGAAGACCATGAACGCAACAACTACTGCGGAAGCTGCAGTGCTTGACCTGGAGCCCATTGAGCGAACTGCCCAGCCGCTTGCCTTGCAAGGAACTGGCGCAATCGCGGCGAACTCACCGGCCGCCATGATGATGCAGGCCATGTCGCAGGGCGCCGACCTGGCCCAGATCGAAAAGATGATGGACCTGCAAGACCGTTGGGAGCGCAAGGAAGCCGAGAAGGCCTACAACGCGGCTTTCGCCGCCTTCAAGGCCGAGGCCGTGCGCATCGTGAAGGGGCGCAAGGTCACAGACGGCCCGCTGCGCGGCAAGGAATATGCGGAGCTGCATGACGTGGTGGATGCCGTGACGCCAGCTCTATCCCGCCATGGACTCAGCACTGCCTGGAAGCTGACGCGCGACGAAAAGGATTGGCTGGAAGTTACCTGCACGCTCAAGCATGTCGGCGGCCATTCCGAGTCGGTCAGCATGGGCGGCCCGCCCGACGCCGGAGGCGCAAAGAACGCCCTGCAGGCACGGGCCAGCACCAAGAGCTACTTAGAGCGCTACACCCTGAAAGCCATCTGTGGCGTGGCCGAGGGTGGCGATGACACCGATGGCAACCCGCCCGCGCCCAGGGCTCCGCTTGAACTGATCGCTGCAGCGCGTGATGCAGCAATGGGCGGATGGAAGTCACTCGCGGCCTTCATGAAACAGCGAACTCAAGAAGAGCGCACCCAACTCCAGTCGGAGGAACACGCCTTGAAGAAGGCGGCAAAGGCGGCGGATGCCGCGAAGGAGCAACAGCAATGATCCACCATAACCACGAACAAGGCAGCGAAGCCTGGCTGGCCGCGCGCAAGGGATGCATTACCGGCTCGCGTTTCAAGGACTGCCGCGACAAGCTCAAGAGCGGCGGCCCGTCCAAAGCCTGCATTGCCTACGCGCAGGACACTGCCCGCGAACGTATCGGAGGCTTGGCGCCCGCCAAGTTCCAGAACGCAGCGATGCGCACCGGCACCGAGCAAGAACCGCTGGCCCGCTTGGCCTACGAGCGCCGCACCGGCAACCTGGTGGAAGAAGTCGGCTTCTTCACCACCGAAGACGGCCTTTTCGGCCTCAGCCCGGATGGCCTGATCGATGACGACGGCGTGCTGGAAATCAAAACCATGGTTTCCAGCGACACCCTGTTCACTGCCGTGGCGGATGGCGACCTGTCGGCCTACATGGACCAGTGCCTGGGCTACCTGTGGCTGCTTGGCCGCCAGTGGGTGGATCTGGTCCTGTGGGCGCCAGACCTTGACCTGATGGTGATCCACCGCATCCACCGGGAGGAAGACGCCATCGAGAAGCTGGAGTCGGACCTGATGGCTTTCGCCCGAATGGTGAAGCAGTATGAGACCACGCTGCGCGACGCCATAGCAGCGAACAACGAACAGGCCCTGCAGGCCGCATAAGGACACACATGCCCAAGATGATCGGAATGATGCGCCTCGGGCGCGATGCCGAGTTGCGCTACACGCCCAACAATGAGCCCGTCACCAACCTCTCGCTGGCCTACGCTCACGGCAAGGCCGGCCAGGACGGCAAGCGCCCTACCCAGTGGATTGATGCCACGCTGTGGGGCAAGCGCGCCGAGTCGTTGACGCAGTACCTCACCAAGGGCGGGCTGCACTGCTTCACCCTGGACGAATTGAACATTCAGACGTTTCAGAAGCAGGACGGCAGCACCGGCACAAAGCTGGTTGCGCGGGTTCTGGATGTTGAGTTGGGGTCGCGCCAGGATGCGGCCCCTGCCGCCACACCAGCACCAGCCGCCAGACCAGCGCCGCCACCGCAACGGCAGGCCCCAGCGCCCGCACCGCGTGGCTCCACGGGGTCTGGGTTTGACGACATGGATGACGACATCCCGTTCTGACCCACCCAGCCCCAACCCCCAAGCCACCCGAGAGGTGGCTTTTTTACGACCACCACAGGAATCGACATGAACATCACGATCAACAACCCCGTCTTCAAATTTCATTCCGCACCGGCCATGACCAGCGCTCTGTTTGCATCGCTGCTGCGCGGCAACGATCCGGGCGAGTCAGCTCCAGCCGCAACCGTGGCAGGGCGCCCACAGATCGGCGAGCACTGGGAAGGCCAGGGCGGCATCTACGCCGGAGACTTCCGCACGGGCGATGGCCCCATCTACGGCCTGATCGTTGCGCCCGAGCAGGACATTGGCCGCGCTACCTGGGGGGCGAATGGCGAGCGTGACCTGTCCGACTGGGATGGCCTGGAGAACACCCGCCGCCTGGTCAACGAGTGCCCCGCTGCAAAGCTGGCCGCTGGCTACACCCGCGACGAGCACACCGACTTCTACCTGCCAGCGCGCCGCGAGCTGCAGCTGGGCGCAGCCAACCTGCACGACACGTTTGGTAAGGAGAGCTGGTACTGGACCAGCACGCCACGCGCTGAGCACTACGCGTGGGCGGTCGATTTCGAGCACGGCAGCACGGGCCTCTACACCCGGAGCATCGAGTTCCGTGTCCGCCCCTTCCGCAGATTCGTCTATTGAGCCCTTCACCCATTTCTCTCCACCCCATCCACTCCACAGGAGCATCCAGTGAACATCAAGACCAAAGCCACCATCCCAGCCATCAACCAACCCTGGCCCGAACAGGGCGGTATCTACATCGGCTCCCGCCTGATCGACGGCGCCGTGCACCACATCGTCATCGCTGATGGAGGCACGACGCACGACCTCGAAGACCAGACTGCCAAAGCCGCCCAGGGCGCGCAGTTCGGGGAAATCAACGGCCACAGCGACTGGCACGCTGGCGACCAGGAAGACGTGATGCTGGCCTACATCAATGCCCGTGAGCACTTCGAGCCTACCTACTACTGGAGCCGCAGTGAGCACCACGGGTGGCCGTGGGCGGTCGGTTTCGAGGGCGGCAGCACGGACGGCTACCGCCGGCACGGCGAGTTCCGTGTCCGCCCCTTCCGCAGTTTTCCCGATTCATCCCTTTAACCATTTGCGGGCGTAGCCCGCCACGGCATGGCGCTCCACACTGACACCGAGATTTACAAGGCGACCTATGACCTGTGCAAGCTGGTCACCGAGCTGGTTGCCAACATGCCCAGGAACTTCAAGGCCGACTTCGGCGCAGAGCTTCGCAGGCGGTGCATGGCCCTGGTCATGCGCACCTACGAGGCCAACACCTCAGAGGACAAAGCCCCCATCCTGCTGCGCATGCGCGGCGAGGTAGAGGCGGTCAATCTGGCGTTGCGCCTGGCTGTGGACCTGAAGCTGATCTCACGCCCTCAGTACGCGCGCGCCATTGCCATGGCGGCCAACATCGGGAAACAGGCCACGGGGTGGCAGAGACATTCGGAGAGAGCGCTTGTCGCCGTGCCGTCAAGGCAGCCCGGCCAACGCGCCATGGAATCTGGTCGAACCGCTGGGCCACAAGCCCACCGACAGGAGCATCAGGGATATCGGCAGCCCAGGCCGCAGTGATCCCGCGCAGTTTGCCCGCTGAAGCATCGGCGGGCCGACGTGATCAGTTCGATAGACCGTGGGCGGTCGATTTCGAGAACGGCAACACGAACAACTACAACCGGAACAACGAGTTCCGTGTCCGCCCCTTCCGCAAATTCCACCGAGAGTTTCTATGGACCCTGGCTATTCGCTCGAAAAGCTGGTGCAGGCATATTTTGATTGCCGCCGCCACAAGCGCACCACGGCCAGCGCGCTGCGCTTTGAGCAGCGTCTGGAACATAACCTCCTGGTGCTGCATGAAGCCCTGGAGGATGGCAGCTACCGCCCCGGGCGCTCTATCTGCTTTGCCATCAGCAGGCCGCGCCCGCGCGAGGTGTGGGCGGCAAGCTTTCCTGATCGGATCGTGCACCACCTGGTCTACAACCAGATCGCCGACCGATTCCACCGCCAGTTCATCGCCGATTCGTGTGCCTGCATTCCGGGCCGGGGCACGCTCTACGCGGCCCGGCGCCTTGAGGCCAAGGTACGCAGCCAGACGCAAAACTGGAGCCAGCCCGGTTTCTATCTAAAAGTCGATCTCGCGAACTTCTTTGTGTCCATCGACAAGCGGGTGCTCTGGCCGCTGCTCATGCAGCAGATCCCGGAGCGATGGTGGCGCGGGCTCACAAAGACCGTGCTATTCCATGATCCGCGCCTCGATTTCGAGCTGCGTGGCGACGCCTCCACGTTGGCGAAGGTGCCAGAGCACAAGCGTCTGGCCAATGCGGGTCGATACCACGGTCTGCCCATCGGAAACCTGTCGTCGCAGTTCTTCGCCAATGTGCTCTTGAACGAGTTGGACCAGCACATCAAGCACCGCATCGGCGCCCGGCACTACACGCGCTATGTCGATGACATGGTGCTGCTGCACGAGTCGGCAGACTGGCTCAATGACGCGCTGGACGGCATCAATGCCTTCCTGCCAAGCCTGGGGCTGGCGCTGAACCCGCGAAAGACGGTCCTCCAGCCTATTCACCGGGGGATCGACTACGTGGGCCAGGTCATCAAACCATGGCACCGCATAACGCGGCGCCGCACTGTGCACGCCGCACTGGCCCGGGTGTCCGTCATGGATGCATCGGACCTGTTTGCATCGTCAAACAGTTACCTCGGCTTGCTGCGGCAGGCCAGCCACAGCCACCACGACCGCGCCCTCCTGATCAACATCATGAGGGATCGCGGGCATGTGGTGAAAAGCGACCTCACCAAGGTATTCAGGAAATCCACATGTTCAAAAATCTGATCGTCTATCGCATCGCCGCCCTGTGGGAAGGCGACTTCGCCCCCATCGAGCAGGCCCTGGCCAAGACCCCCTTCCTGGAGTGCGGCGCCACCCAGGAGAAGTCCTGCGGCTGGGTGCCCCCACGCGGCGAGGACCACGGTGCCATGCTGGAGAGCATCGGCGGCCAGTGGATCGCCCGTTTTATGGTTGAGTCCAAGACCCTGCCCGGCAGCGTGCTGGCCCGCAAGGTGAAGGAAAAGGCCGAACGCATCGAGCAGGAAACCGGCCGCAAGCCTGGGCGCAAGGAGTCCAAAGAGCTGAAAGACGAGGCCAAGCTGGACCTGCTGCCCATGGCCTTCACCAAACAGGCCAGCATGTGGGTGTGGATCGACCCGACTGCCCGCCTGCTAGTGCTGGACACAGCCAGCCAGGCCCGCGCCGATGAAGTGGTGACGCGGATGGTGGAGGCCCTGCCCGGCCTGTCAGTGTCGCTGCTCAGCACCAAGACCAGCCCCCAGGCCGCCATGGCGCACTGGCTCAAGGAGCAGGAGCCGCCCGTGGGCTTTACCGTGGACCGCGAGTGCGAGCTGAAGAGCGCCAGCGAGGAAAAGGCCGTGGTGCGCTACGGCCGCCACCCGCTGGACATCGCAGAGGTTCAGGCCCACATCGACGCGGGCAAGCTGCCCACCAAGCTGGCGATGACCTGGGATGACCGGGTTTCGTTCCTGCTGACCGAGGGGCTGCAGGTGCGCAAGCTGCAGTTCCTGGACACCGTATTCGAGGGCCGCAAGGCTGACGAAGGCGGCTTTGACAGCGATGTGGCGATTGCCACGGGCGAACTGGCCAAGCTGATCCCGGAGCTGATCGAGGCGCTGGGTGGGGAGTCCACACCATGACCGCCCCCCCCCCGCAAAAACCACGCCTGAACCCCAAGACCTTGCGCGTGATGCGCAAGCGCCGCGAGTGGCGATGCCGCGCACTCGAGGCCTCCGTGGCCTTCGCCACCTGGCCCGCTGGGAAACCAGGCCGGGAAGACATCGAGGCCGAAACCATCAAGAGCCTGAACAAGGTTCGCCAGTGGTTCCGCGCGCCCGAAGCGCAGATCGTCGTGCAGGCCATCCAGCGCCGGGCCGTGGCGGCATTTCGCAATCAATTTAATAGCAACAAACCATGACACAACAAGCTCAAGAGACTGAAAAGACTCAGAAACCAGAGCCACGCACCTGCCTGGGCTGCGGCGCCCGCCACCCCATCAAACCAGACGGCACGCCCGTGGGCGGCGCCCTGCCCTGCGGGCACTGAGCCATGCCAAATCCTCCCATCACCCGCGACGCCATCACCGCAGCGCTGAAAGAGTGTGGACCCATGAGCGTGCCGGAGATCGCAGAGCACCTGGGCATGGCTCGAAACCGGATCAACACTTGCATGACCACGGCCAGGAAGAACCACCCAGGCCGGTACTTCCGCATCGTGCGCTACCGGCCGCAGGTGGGCGTCAGTGGGCGCGAGACGCCGATCTACTCGGCCAGCCCAGGCCCGGATGCCCCGCGCCCCGTCTTCGATGTAGCCCAGGGGCGGCGCGACTACTACCAGCGCAACCGCACCCGCCTCGCGGTCGAGCGCCACAGACGGCGCGGGGTTGAAGCCACATGGCTTTCTGGCCTAGTTCCGCTGGATCGCAGAACACATCCAACAGCCCGCACGTAGCGGGCTTTTTCGTTTCTGGAGCACACCCATGAAGCACGACGACTTCACCCTGCCGCTGTTCGCGAACGCGTTGCTGCCGTCATCGCCGCAGTTCTACGCCCCCAGCCTGCCCACGCACTGGCCGCCAGCGAAGAGACACAGCTTCACCTGGTGGTGCCTGGAAGGCAATCAAGAAATGTGCGCCGCTGTGCTCTGGCGGACCGAGGGCTTCAACCCGGCTGATGCAAAGGCCCTGGTGAAGGCACTGCACGACCAGCCCCCTGTGCCGATGACGCACGAATCACCCGCCTGCGCGCACTTCGCGTCTCCCATGAAGCCGCAGCCCCAGGCGGCAGCCTGATCCACCCCACCAACGAACAAACCATGCTCACACCCCAATTCATCCTGGCCCTATCCGCCAAGCTGGTGATCGACCTCTTCGCCGGTGGCGGTGGCGCCAGCACCGGCATCGAACAGGCCATTGGCCGGCACGTCGATGTGGCGATCAACCACGATGCCGACGCCATCGGCATGCACGAGATCAACCACCCGCAGACCCGGCACTACCGGGAAGACATCCGCCGCGTAGATCCTCTGGCAGTCACGCGTGGCGAAGCCGTGGGCCTGCTGCATGCCTCCCCCGACTGCACCCACCACAGCCAGGCCCTGGGCGGCCAGCCGCGCAGCCAGGAAATCCGCTCGCTCGCCTGGATGGTGCACCGCTGGGCAGGCAAGACCCGGCCCGATGTCATCACGCTGGAGAACGTGGAGCAGATGCTGCAGTGGTCCCCGCTGGTGGCCAAGCGCGACCCAGCCACCGGCCGCGTCATCACGCTGGACAAGGTGATGGGCGCCAACGGCAAGCCCACCTACCGCGTGGCCGACCCGGGCGAGGTGGTGCCCCGGGGCAATCAGTTCCTGGTGCCCGACCCCACGCGCAAGGGCCACAACTGGGACCACTTCGTGGAAGGCCTGCGGGCCATGGGCTACAAGGTGGAGTGGCGGGTGATCTGCAACGCGAAGGTGGGCTGCCGCAGCACGCGCACGCGGCTCTACATGATCGCCCGCTGCGATGGCCTGCCCATCGTCTGGCCAGAGCTGACCCACGCCAAAAACCCCACGGGCAAGCTCAAGCCGTACAAGCAGGCCGCCGAATGCATCGACTGGAGCATCCCGGGCACCAGCATCTTCGGCCGCAAGAAGGAGCTGGCCGAAGCCACCATGCGGCGCATCGCCTATGGCATGAAGCGGTTCGTGCTGGAGAGCGACAACCCGTTCATCGTTGAGGGTGAGGCCCGCACGCTGGTGCAGATGGGGTACGGCGAGCGCGACGGCCAAGCCCCGCGCGTGCTGGACACCCAGATGCCGCTTGGCACCGTTACCGCTGGTGGCATGAAGTTCGCCACGGCATCCGCCCACCTCGCGCAGGCAGGCCACGGCGAGGGGTCTGGCGACAGCAAGCGCCGCAGCTACGGGGTGAACGACATCACGGGCCCCGTGGGCACGATCACAGCCAGCGGCGGCGGCCAGAGCCTGGCGACGGCCTTCATGGTGCAGGCCAACGGCGGACACAACACCGTGCACGCCCGCGACCTGCGCGACGGCGTATCGACCATCACCACCAGCGGCAGCCAGCAGCAGCTGGCCGTGGCCCACCTCACCACCCTGCGCCACCACAGCGTGGGCCGCGACATGCGCGAGCCGATTGCCACGGTGGCGGCCAGGGGCGAGCACCACGCCCTGCTGCAGTACGAGCTGGGCAAGGACGACGAGGCGGGCGCCCTGCGCTGCGCTGCCTTCTTGATGAGGTATCACGCCAGCGGCGGCCAGTGGGCAGACCTGCGCGACCCCGCCACCACCATCACGACGCACGACCGCCTGGCACTGGTGACCGTGTGGCTCAAGGGCGAGCCCTGGGTGATCGTGGATATCACGCTGCGCATGCTGACCCCGCGCGAGCTTTACAACGCCCAGGACTTCCCGCCGGACTACGTGATCGATCGCACTTCCAGCGGCAAGAAGCTCACGAAGACGGCCCAGGTGCGGATGGCCGGGAACAGCGTAAGCCCGCTGCCCATGCGGCTGATCGTGGCGGCGAACTACTCCGAAGCGGCCAACGGCGCGATGCGCAAGGCTGCATGACGCTACGCAATTGGTAGCTATCGAAGCTTTGCCAACAGGCGCAGAGCCCGTTTATTGAGGAATATCCATGACCGATAAAACAGACATGCCAGAAGGCATCACCCGCGACGACACGGTGCACGGAGAGACGTACTTCACCGCTGCCAACATGGCAACGGCATGGGCCAACGGCTTCCGGGATGGTGTCGCCTCTCTCGCAGCAAATGCAGGGGAGCCGACACCGCCCGTTGCGCCGCCAATGGATGGCGAAATTGCGCTGATCGAAAAGGCACTGGAAAGCGTAGGCATCACCAGCCTGCTGAACCACGGGGCCGCGTCGTGCGTGTTCACCGAGGGCTGCTGCGGCGTCAGCCAAGAGCACATCCTGGCATACACCCGCAAGATCGCCTTGCACTGCGCGGTTGCCCTTGCCGCCCCACCTACAGCACAAGCGGAAGGGTGGACAAAGGCATCCAAGCAATTGCCGCCATGCCGCGACGATCAGCTCTACATCGGCATCAACACAGCAGGCTTTGCGGGCGTGTTCAACGCGGTGCGTGTTGTCAACGGGAACACCTATTGCCTGATGGAGGTGGCCGAAGAATCCGTGTCCATCATGAGCGACTTGGACATCTGGAAGCTGTTCAACCCTCCCACATCAGCCGAGGGGGTGGAGCATGGGTGAGCAAAAACTCCACTACGAAAACATGGGCGGGCTACTGATCCGCCGTGACGGTGTTTTGCACTGGCGCTGCCCAGATTGCAAAGCCGAAGGCGAATCGAAGCAGGTGCTGCGCGTCTGCCCTGAGTGCAAGCAACCAGACAAGAAGGTGAAATCATGACAAACCCCACCCCACACGGGCAAGTGCCCGAAGCGCTTAAACACGCGGAAGGACTGGAATGGTTCGCAGAGCGTGCTGCAGGATTCGGACTCGACCCTCTGCCGCTGAAAAATACCGCTGCGGCCATCCGCCGCCTGCACGCAGAGAACGAAGCCCTCCGCGCCGCCCATGTTCAAAACCCCGCAGAAATCGAACACGTTGCAGGTGACGTGTCGAAAAACGGGGCGGAATCGAACACGATGGCAGTGGCCCATCAGGGCGCGGCCTATGCGGAGTTGCCTGAGCAGGATGTGCGCAGGCTGGCAATCGAAAACGGGATGATTCGCAAGGCTGACGAACTGCGGCCCACGACATGGGGGCGCATTCTCCGGTTCGCTCAGGCGATCCACGCCCTGCGCACCCAGCAGCCAGCACCAGCCGGGGCGACGCCTGAGTGCCTGACCTGCAATGACCATGGTGCGGTCGGCAACATCCTGACCGCAGAGCCGTGCCCTGATTGCACGCCCACGGCACCGGCGGGTTCCGCCGGTGCGCTGGACGAAGTATTTTCTAATGCGCGAGCGGCCTTGCTTCACTGTCCCGATAGGGAATCGGTGCGTGCCATCTTGGGAACTTTGCGCGCAAGGGTTGACGGTTGCATTCAGAAAACAGCGCCAGCCGGGGTGGCACTGCCCGAAGGCTGGGTGCCGCTGGTCATCACCCACGAGGGCCAATACCCCGAAGAAATCGCCTACGGCCCCCAGCGCATGATGGACCGGCTGGACAAGTGGCTGCGCAAATACTTCAATTCCGTGGTCGCGGACAAGGTGGGATCAGCGGCGGCCGCGCCAGACCTGCAGCCGCTGCACAACCTGCTGTATCTGGCCCAGCGGCAGACCTCGAAGGAAGCGATGCAGCGCGTAGTTGGCGAAGCGCGGCTGGAGTTGGCGAAGCTGCGGGATGCCCCCACACCCCAGCCAGCACCAGCCACCCAGCAAGCGGTGGAGGTGCATGAGTCCATCGAGCAGTTGGCAGCCGCAAGGTACGAGGTAGTCCCGTCGCATGAAAGCATGTTTCACCGCTGGGCGGTTGTTGCTGGCGATGGATCTCAGCAGCTTTATCTTGGGCGTGAAGTCGAGTGCGAGAACATGGCGCGCAAGTTCGCGGGCGCCTTCTTGGATGGGGCTTTTGTGGCCCTGCAGACTGCAGCACCCCAGACCTCCCCCACGCCCCAGGCAGACAGCCAGCCAGCGCCAGTGGTGGAAATGCGCCAGTTTCTTGCCTTGCTGGCTATTCGCAACCGCAAGGACAATGGGTTGTTCCCTCAAGCAAACGCCGAGGTGAAGCTCGACGACTCTGCGTTTGAGCGCATTGGAAAGCTCATTGACTACTACTACCCGCGAGATGAAGCCGACCGCGCAGCCCGTGCCCCGGCAGACAGCGTGACGGCACCAGCGGGGGTGACCGTAGCTGTGGGGTCGCAAGAATTCGACTTGGCAGATACTGGCGCGCGTTTCACCACGGCAGACATGGCGACGGCCTGCGGGCAAGCTTTCCGGGAAGGTCGCGCCACCCCACCCGCCCAGGCGGCAGACAGTGTGCTGGAGGATGCGGCGCGGTATCGGGCCTTGCGAGATGAAGCAAATCAGCTACACGAAGACGACATCAGCGTGTCCGATAGCTCATTCACCGTGTACTTCGGTAGCGATCTGGATGATGCCGTCGATGCGTTGATTGAGCGCGCAGCTCGCAAGCAAGGAGGTGCGTGATGACCGAGCAAGGCGAACTGCTGGACCTGGTGCACATACCGATCCGACCACCGCGCGCAGGCACCCCCGGCGAGGGTATCTACCTGCAGCTGTGGCAGGACTACATGGCCGCCGACCCGGGCCGCCTGCACTCCATCCTGTGGAGCACAGGCTCCAGCGTCGGCCAACGCGAGGCATCCGTCTGCGCGTCGTACATGACCTTCATGGGCTGCAACTGCGGTAGCTGCTTCACGCATGCTGCCGAGCAGTTGCTGACCCTCAGCGACCTGCACAGCTACACGCACAGCGCCGAGGGCCGATTCCTGATGGCATGGGCCCTCGAAAACCGGCGTTCGCGCGGCGTGAACGGCGGCATCCGCACCATCGAGGCAATGCTGGCGAAATCTGATGCGTTCGTGGCCACAGCCTTCGACCGCCGCGTGGACTGGGATGCGTTCTCCGACATCACCACCGCAGATTACGACACCGTGGAATGCATGGTTGCGTGGTGGTCTGGGCGCGACGCAGCCGAGATGCGCGCCATCGCCAAGTCGATGATCGAGGCCGCGAACAAGCGAATTTGGAGCAGCATTTTCAAGCCGCAAGGAGCAAACCATGACTGAGCCGACAAAGGCGCTGTCGTGCCCGTTTTGCGGGTCGGCCCGCATAGGCGTTCACAAGTACAAGCAGCGAAGGGCCGTAGGGTTTCGGGCCCGCTGCCTCAATTGCGGGATGTCGCAGCTAGGCATGTGCCATGGCGACCATGAGCAGGCGATTGCTGCCTGGAACAACCGCACCCCGCAGCCCACCCAGGCGCAAGCCGGGGCGGTGCCGCTGACGCCTTTCATACCAGTGCAGCGGGAACGCCTTTTCTACAACCGCCCTGAGAACGCTGGGAAAGGCCTGGTCATGGCGGATTGGCACCGGGTCGTGCAATACGTCGAAGCCGCCCACGGCATCAAAGGAGGCCAGCATGACGCTGACAACTGACAAAGTCCAATCCCTTGCCCACCAAGCCAACGCATACGCCTGCCAAGCTCTTCTGAGCAATGACCGATGGCAGGAAGTGAGGGATCAGAAGTTTGCGGAGCTGGTCGAGGCAGAGACACTGCGGCGGGTTGCGGAGCCGGATCTTGCGAAGCTCACCGAGCGCGGTGCCGTGGTCTGGGCCGGGGTGGATGCGCAGGCGCTGCGCGAAGGCCACAACACCACCCCGAAGGAAGGTGGCCAGCATGGCCCGGCCTGACAACTGCCCAGTCGGCGGAGAGCCCTGCCAGTCCATGTGCGATGAGTCGTGCAGCTGGCAGGGACCGACGCGCGGGAAGGAGCGCGAAGCCCTGCTGGTGGAGCACGCCCAGGCCCTGGACTTCCTGGGCGGCCTGCACCCCTGCCTGACCATCGACGGGCCGCCCATGGCTGTGGCAGAACGGATCTTCGACGCCGTGATGGGCGAGCGCGCGGAGCTGAAGGCCGAGATCAAGCGACAGGAGCAGGCGCTGGACCTCCTGCGCGGCGCGCTTGCCCGCACCCGCCTCGGTACAAACCCACCACCAGGGCCAAACGTACCGAAACCCGAAGCCTGACAGGCACTTACCAACAACACAGCCCCGCTCATGCGGGGTTTTCTTTTTCTGGAGACGAACATGCAAACCAACGCCACCACTCAATCCATCGCCCAGAAGCTGCACGGCATGGAATACCCGCTGTATGTGCCCAAAGAGATTGCAGCCGAGGCCAAAGCTGCAGGCATTGTGATCGTGTACGGCGCCAGCGATGACCTGATGGAATTTGAAGGGGCGATTCGCGACGAGGTTGGTGCCTGGGAAGGAGCCAAGGTGCTGCTCGATGCGAAGGGCCCGCTGCCTGACTGGGAAAACATCGAGTCCGAAGAGCAGTCGGCCGACTATCACGAACGCAAGCCGCACGCGCGCGAGATAGAAGCAATCTGGTGCCCGAGCGATCCAGATGGTGCCAGCTGGGCATACAAGACAGAGATCCCACACGTCACGTTCGATGTGTGGGAGGACGGCGGCATCTACTGCCGAGGCATCGTGTTTTCACTTGCCGACATGGGATGACCGCCCCGCCCGACTGGCACGCCGCAGACCGCGCCTACCAGGCACACCACACCAACTGCCCCTCCTGCATCGCCGCTGGCATGGCCCCTGGAAAACGGGAGCGGTGCCAGGACGGTGCAGCTCTTTGGGCCACATACCAACAGGCGGGAGATCCGCCGCACTTCATCTGGCTGCGGAAGCGCCAGGGAGGAAAGCAACCGTGAAAACCATCCACATCAGCTACGGCGGCCCAGACCGCCGGATCAAGGACGCCACGGGCAAGGTGTGGCGCTTTGAAATGCACCCCTACTGCGGGCCAGCCGTTCAGGACGACGACGGCGAGCTGGCCGACAAGCAGCCGGGGGAGCGCTCGCCCTTCTGGACAGCCGTCAGCCTCTTGGCCCAGCAAGGCGCCGTCATCGGGCCAGATGGCCTGTGCACCTGGAAGCCTGAACCTGAACCCACGCTCACCCACCTGGGCGGGCGGAACTATGCAATCGCCGGGTCTGGCCTGGCTGAGAAGTACGGGAGAACCACACCATGAGTACCTTCCTGAACGCAAAGGAGCTGGCCGAGCTCACGGGCGTGCGCATCGGAAAGTTCGGCAAGACGCGCGAGCAGCTGCAGGCGGCCGAACTCAAGCGCATGAAAATCCCGCACTTTGTGAACGCCCGTGGCTGCCCGGTGGTGGCCCGAGCGGTTATCGAAGGCGCGGCCCAACAACCAACACCACAACACAAAGGCTGGGAACCGGCCTTGGCCTGACCATGCAATATTTCCGCCAACGCACCCACCGCTCCGGCACCACGTACTACTACTTCGACAGGGGCGGCAAGCCGCGCAAGGAGATCCCCCTGGGGAAAGACTACGTGCTGGCCGTGCGCAAATGGTCCGAGCTGATCGCCGCCGAGGAAAAGAAGGCCGTGGCCAACTTCAAGGATCTGGCGGACAAGTACGAGCGCGAGGTGGTCCCGCTCAAAGCCAAAAGCACCCAGACCCTGCAGAAATCGGACATCAAGCTGCTGCGCGAATTCTTCTGCACGCCCTCCCCGGCGCCGCTGGACGAGATCAAGCCCAGTCACATCCACGCCCTGCTGCAGTGGAAAAAGCACCAGGCGCCCACAGCGAACCGGCTCAAGCGCACGTTCTCCCACATGTTCAACATGGCCAGGGCCTGGGGCTACACCGAGAAGGCGAACCCTTGCGCCGGGATCAAGGGCCTGCCGGTAAAGAAGCGCGAGCAGTACATCACCGATGAGGTGTACCGCGCGGTGTGGAACGTCGCAGCGTGGCCACTGCGGGACGCGATGGACCTGGCCTACCTCACCGGCCAACGGCCAGCCGACACCGTGGGCATGACGGACGACGACATCGAGGACGGCCGCTTGAAGGTCACACAGGGCAAGACCGGGGCGAAGCTGCGCATTCGGGTCGAGGGGGAACTGGCTGTACTGCTGGACCGCATCAAGGCCCGCAAGGACGCCTGCAAGATGTGGAGCTCTGCGCTGGTGGTGAACCAGGCCGGTGAGGCGCTTTCCCAGAAGGCGCTGGCCGAGGTCTACAAGCGGGCCCGGACGAAGGCTGCCAAGCTGAATCCCAAGCTGGCCGATCAGATCAAAACCATGCGGTTCTACGACCTGCGCGCCAAGGCGGCCGACGACGTTTCAGAGGTGCGCGGAGAAGCGGCCGCCGCCGAGCTGCTGGGCCACGACAGCGTGACCACCACCCAGCGCCACTACCTGCGAAAAGGCCGGGTGGTTGGGCCGACCAAGTAGGCACAGCAGGTATGATTCGGCACCTGCATAAGGTGAATTTGCGTAGCAATACGCAAGAAGTTAGTAGGCGCTACCGCCGAAAACATTACTGCCCGTAGCTCAACTGGATAGAGCAATAGCCTTCTAAGCTATAGGTCGGGGGTTCGAGTCCCTCCGGGCAGGCCAGCCATCTACTGGCGGTATCCCATCCCCCTTGTTAAAGAAGCGCCAGAAGCGAACGTGTTTCTGAAATGACTTTCAGCATTGGCTGATTTCAGCCAGCTGCAATGGCAGTCAGGTGGCCGAATGCAGGCAGGGCTAGCGGTTCGGCTGCGGAGCGGCTGCATAGTTCATGGCAATGGCCTGCACCACCGCGCCAATCAGCGCGGAATCTCCAGCACTCTGGGGCAGCACTTCTTTCACAATTTTGACCGCGTACTCCAGCTGCTCTTTGGCCAGAGCAGCGGACATGGCGTTACCACGCTTCTCACTGGGCGACGCATCGCGGACTACAAGGCTCATCAGGAACTCCCAGAAGGTGATGCCTGCAGTATGCGCTGCACCACCCTCTGAAACATCGCCATTGCCGGAATAAAGTAAAGACGAAGCCACAGATCAAGCCCCAGGCTGCCTGCGCCAGAAAACGACCGAAGCAATGCAAAAAGCGCTGCAACGTTTCCGTTGCAGCGCTTTGCATTTTGGGGTGGCTGATGGGGCTCGAACCCACGACAACAGGAATCACAATCCTGG